>NZ_JADYVO010000039.1:0-23556 GCF_020193825.1 Bradyrhizobium sp. NBAIM18 | reverse complement strand
CCCAAGGCCTCCCCGGCCCCGGCTCCGAAGGCGGCTGCTCCCAAGGCAGCTCCCAAGGCTCCGGCGCCCGCAGCATCCCCGCAAGCTCCCCCGCAGCAAGGCGCCCCGCAGCAGGGTGCAGCTCAGCCCGCCGATCAGCAGATCCAGCTGATCTATGCGCCCTGGACCAAGTTCTGCCTCAAGGGCCAGGACGCCAATGCCAAGCAGGTCTGCTTCACCGGCAAGGACGGCCGTATCGAATCGGGCCAGCCGGTCATCGCGGCCGTGATCATCGAGCCGGAAGGCGAGCCCAAGAAGATCCTGCGCGTGACGCTGCCGCTCGGCATGCAGCTCGTGCACGGCACCCGCATCATCGTCGACAGCAACGCGCCGCTGCAGCAGCCCTATGTGATCTGCTTCCAGAACGGCTGCATGTCCGACTACGAGGCCACGCCCGAGCTCATCAACAACATGAAGAAGGGCCAGAATCTCGTTGTCCAGGCGATCAATGCCAACGGCGCGCCGCTGACGCTGCCGCTGCCGCTCGCCGGCGAATTCCAGAAGGCCTATGACGGTCCGCCGACCGATCCGAAGGTGTTCGAGGAAACCCAGAAGAAGCTGCAGGAAGAGCTGCAGAAGAAGGCCGAAGAGCAGCGCAAGAAGCTCGAGCAGCAGGGTGGTGGCGCACCGGGCGCAGCTCCGACCGGTCAGAAGTAATCGGGAGCAAATCCCGGACGTGAAAAAGGCGCTCGGTTCGAGCGCCTTTTTTGCTGGCCGACGATCACGACGATCAGTTCAGCGAGGGATTGCGCGGGCGATAGCCACCGGCCTTGTCCTTGACGAAGATCTCGGCGACCTGGGAATGCCGGACCGGCTCGCCGGAATCGTCCGGCAACAGGTTCTGCTCAGAGACATAGGCGACGTATTCGGATTCCGCGTTCTCCGCGAGCAGGTGATAGAACGGCTGGTCCTTGTGGGGCCGCACTTCCTCGGGAATCGACAACCACCATTCCTCGGTGTTGTTGAATTCCGGATCGATGTCGAAAATCACCCCCCGGAACGAGAAGATCCGGTGGCGAACGACCTGTCCGATCTGGAATTTGGCGGTCCGCGCTTTAATCATCCCCCGTCGATAGACCAGGATTGTGGCCGATGCTAGTGGCCTTATTGGGAATTAACCTTCGTCTCCGGGGCGGATAGCCCCCAAGCCTTCAGAAAAAACTTCAGCAATGGTCGATATCCTCAATCTGGCGCTGCCTTATTTCGGCTTGATCTTCGTCGGTTTCGCTTGCGGGAAGGTCAAGTCCATCCCGGAATCGGGGCTCGCCTGGATGAACTTCTTCCTGCTCTACGTGTCGCTGCCGGCGCTGCTGTTCGCGATCATGTCGAAGACGCCGTTTTCGGAATTGAATAACCCGCCGTTCCTGGTGGCGACGACGCTCTCGACGGTCGCGGCATTCACGCTGGCACTGGTGGTCGGCAAGCTATTCGGACGGCTGACGCTGCGCGAAGCGACACTCGCGGGCCTCTCCGGCGGCTACGGCAATATCGGCTATATGGGCCCGGGCCTCGCGCTTGCGGTGCTGGGGCCGAAGGCGGCCGCGCCGACCGCGCTGATCTTCTGCTGCGACAGCATCTTCCTGTTCACGATCGTGCCGCTCTTGATCGAGCTTTCCGACCGCGACCATCCCTCGCTCGTCCATGCTTTCGGCGTCGTGCTGAAGCAGATCGTGCTCAATCCGCTGATCATGTCGGCTTGCTTCGGCGCGGCGGTGGCGGCGCTGCACATCGAGCTGCCGGTCGCGCTCGACCGCACCATCACCTTCCTGCAGAACGCGGCCGCGCCGACCGCGCTGTTCGTGCTCGGCGTCACCGTGGCGCTCCGCCCGTTCGATCGGGTGCCGTGGGAGGTGCCGGGCGTGATCGCGGTCAAGCTGCTGATCCATCCGCTCGCGGCGTTCGCCCTGATGCTGGCGTTCGGCCCGTTCGCGCAGCCCTGGGCCGCCACCGCCGTGCTGATGGCCGCGCTGCCGCCGGCGCTCAACGTGTTCGTCATCGCCCGGCAGAACGATGCCTGGATTGAGTCCGCCTCCGTCGCGGTGCTGCTCGGCACCTTCGCCTCGGTGGTCACGCTGACCAGCGTGATGTGGGCGATCCAGACGGGAAGGTTGGCGTTTCCTTGACGCGTCAGGGTGGTCCACCTCTCCCCAGCGGGGAGAGGTCGGATTGCTATGGCGCGCAGTTGCGCGCCTGAGCAATCCGGGTGAGGGGGCGCTGCGCACAGTGAGAGCGTAAGCCCTCACCCGGATCGCATCGTCGATGCGATCCGACCTCTCCCTCCGGGAGAGGTGTTCGAACGCTCCGGTCGACGAGTTGCAAGTGGCTACCTGCGCCAGGTCGGCGTCAGGCCTTCGCGCATTGCAAAGCGCCGGAGCGGGCCGATGGCGCCGAGGAGGTGCATGCCGACGGCGCGGACGGGCTGGAGCGGCAGGAAGTCGTTGAGCAAGGAGCGGTTGGCGATGTCGATCGCAAAGGTACGGCTCAAGATGTCCGGACGCCGCGCGCGGTCATAGCGCTTGAGCACATCGTCGGCGCCCGGATCCTGTCCCGCGGCGATGGCCTCGCCCGCGAGCCGGGCAATGTCGGCGGCATCGCGCAGGCCGAGATTGAGGCCCTGGGCGCCGATCGGCGGCACCACATGGGCGGCTTCGCCGACCAGCGCGATACGGTCGCGGCCGAAGCATTTCGGACGCTCGATCGCGAGCGGGAACAGGTTGCGGCCAGGCTCCACATTCATCCGTCCCAGGATCGAATGCGACTGTTTCTCGATCGCCGCCGACAGCGCCTCGTCGCTCAAGCCGCGCAGCCGTTCAGCCTCCGCAGGCGCTGCGACCCAGACGATGCTGGAGCGGTCGCCGGGCAGGGGCACGAACACGCAAGGCCCGTGCGGCGTGTGGAACTCGGTCGAGACGTTGCGATGCGGCCGGGCATGGCTGATGTTGAAGGTCAGCGCAGTCTGGTTCAGCTCGCGCCGCGTCACGGCGATGCCAGCAGCCTCGCGGCACAGCGAGTGCCGGCCGTCGGCGCCGACCACGAGGCGCGCCGAGAGAAACTGTCCGGACGCCGTGCGCAGCGCGACGTCGTCGGCCTCGATGACGACGCTTTCGGCCTCGTCGTCGAAGCGGACGAGATTGGGCAGCTCGGCCGCGCGCGCTTCCAGCGCCAGCATCAGCGAGCGGTTGTCGATGTTGTAGCCAAACGCATCGAGGCCGATTTCGTGACAGGAGAAGCGCACCTCGGGGCTGCGGAACAGCCGGCCAGTGTCGTCGACGAGGCGCATGACTTCCAGCGCAGCCGCCTTGTCCCTGCAGCGCGACCAGACGTCGAGGCCTTCCAATAGATCGATGGAGGCGCCGAGCAATGCGGTGGTGCGATTGTCGGCATAGGGAACGCGGCGCGCCACCAGTGCGGTCCGGGCACCCGCCTGCGCCAGGGCGATCGCCGCGGCAAGGCCGGCAGGTCCGCCGCCGATCACGGCCGCGTCATGGAGTGTCGATGCGTCTATCATGGAACGACATTTGACACGCCGGGCGGCAAATTCAAGCCCACCTATATTTCCCTGATTTTATGGCGAATTTTGCGATCGTGCGCCGCAATGGCGGATGTGCAAACCGGTCGCATTCTGATAGCAGAAGCCATGGATACGCAGCAGGATTCCCTGAAGCCGAGACCGGTGATCCGCGCCGCAGCCTTCTCGGTGCACATCTTCACCGCCTTCGGCGCGGCAATCGCGCTCCTGGCGATGCTGGAGGCCGTGCGCGAGCACTGGGCGGCGATGTTTCAATGGCTGGGCGTCGCCCTGATCATCGACGCGATCGACGGGCCGATCGCGCGGCGGCTCGACGTCAAGAACGTGCAGCCCAACTGGTCGGGCGACGTGCTCGATCTCGTGGTCGACTTCTGCACCTATGTCTTCGTGCCGGCCTATGCGATCGTCGCGAGCGGCATGCTGCTGCCGGTAGCGGCTCCCTTGCTGGGCATCGCCATCATCGTCACCAGTGCACTGTATTTCGCCGACCAGCGCATGAAGGCCGACGACAATCATTTCCGCGGCTTCCCGGCGCTTTGGAATGCGGCCGCGTTCTATCTGTTCCTGCTGCATTGGCCGCCGCTGTGGGCGACGCTGCTGGTCGCCGCGCTGGTCGTGCTGACGTTCGTGCCTTTCCATGTGCTGCACCCTGTCAGGGTGGTGCGGCTGCGCTGGCTGACGATGTCGCTGATCGCGGTCTGGGCGCTGCTCGCCTTCTACACGCTGCAAATGGATTTTCGCGTCGGCACCGGGGTGACCGTCGTGCTCTGCGCCATCGCGCTCTGGATCAGCTTCAGCGATGCCTTGATCCGGTTGGCGAAATCCCTTGCGAGATTGTCGGCGTGATGGAGCTGCTGACCAGCCCGGAAGCCTGGGCCGCGCTGCTCACCTTGACGGCGCTCGAGATCGTGCTCGGCATCGACAACGTCATCTTCATCTCGGTGCTCGTCTCGCGCCTTCCCGAGAAACCGGCGCAGCGCGCCCGCCAGATCGGGCTTGCGCTGGCACTGGTCTTTCGCCTCATCCTGCTCAGTCTCCTGGTCTGGCTGATCGGCCTGACCGCTCCGGTGCTCTCGATTCAGGGCTATGCTTTTTCCTGGCGCGATCTCATCCTGATCGGCGGCGGCCTCTTCCTGATCGCCAAGGCCACACATGAGATTCACGGCGAGGTCGAATCCGATCACGACGCGAGCGAGAAGGACTCCACAGGCAGCGCCTTCTTCTGGGTGATCGTCCAGATCGTGATTATCGACATCGTGTTCTCGCTGGACTCGATCATCACTGCGATCGGCATGGCCGAGGACATCAAGATCATGATCGCGGCGGTCGTGATCGCCTGCGCGGTCATGTACGTTTCGGCGGGCCCGGTGGCGCGATTCGTCGCGGAGCATCCGACCACCAAGATGCTGGCACTGGCCTTCCTGGTGCTGATCGGCGTCGCGCTGGTTGCGGACGGATTCCACTTCCACATTCCGCGCGGCTACATCTATTTCGCAATAGCGTTCTCGGCGGCGGTGGAGTTCTTCAACGTGTTGGCCAGGCGCAACCGCCGGAAAGCCGCCAAGTAGTCGCGTTGGGTCGTTCCAGTCGGCGTCGAGTTGACAAGGCGGGCGCGATGGCTTTCGCTCAGCCGCAAGAAGAGGAGGTCAGGTGATGACGAAAGCCATCCGTGTGCACAAGGTCGGAGGCCCCGAAGCCCTGGTCTATGAGAGCGTCGACGTGCCGGCGCCCGGGCCCGGCGAGGTGCGCATCCGCCAGCATGCGGTCGGCCTCAACTTCATCGACGTCTATTACCGCACCGGCCTCTACAAGGCGCCGGGGCTGCCCTTCATCGCCGGCAATGAGGCCGCCGGGGAGGTCACAGCGGTCGGGCCAGGCGTCACGAATTTTCATCCCGGCGATCGCGTCGCCTATTACCACAATCTCGGCGCCTATACGGGCGAGCGCAACATCCCCTGGGAGAAGCTGGTCAAGCTGCCCGATCACATCACCTACGAGCAGGGCGCCGTGCTGATGTTGAAGGGGCTGACGGTCTGGTATCTCCTGCACAAGACCTTCAAGGTCGAGCCGCATCATCGCGTGCTGGTCCATGCCGCCGCCGGCGGCATCGGCTTGCTCGCCTGCCAATGGGCGAGGGCGCTCGGCGCGCATGTCATCGGCACCGTCGGCTCGCGCGAGAAGGCCGAGCTTGCGGAGGCCAATGGCTGCGATCACGTCATCCTCTACAACGAGGAGGATTTCGTTGCGCGCGTGAAGCAGATCAGCCGCAACGAGGGCTGCGACGTCGTCTATGACGGCGTCGGCAAGGCGACGTTCCCGGGCTCGCTGTCCTGCCTGAAGCCGCGCGGCATGTTCGTCTCGTTCGGCAATGCGTCGGGCCCCGTGCCGCCGTTCGCGATCGCCGAGCTCAACAATCACGGCTCGCTGTTCGCGACGCGGCCGAAGCTCAACGATTATGTCGGCACGCGCAAGGAACTGCTCGAAGGCGCCGACACCCTGTTCGCCGCGGTGATCAACGGCAAGCTGCACGTGCCGATCAACCACGCCTACGCGCTCAAGGACGCTGCCAAGGCGCATATCGATCTCGAAAGCCGCAAGACCACCGGGGCTTCGATCTTGAAGCCGTAGCTCTTTCGGCATCGGCGGTTTCGTAGGGTGGGCAAAGGCGCGGAGCGCCGTGCCCACCATCTTCATTGCGGTGAAAGATGGTGGGCACGCTTCGCTTTGCCCATCCCTACAGCACTACGCGACGCGTCTTGCCGCGCCTGCCTTGGTCAAGATCGCATCGAGACATTCGATCATCTCGGCGATCTCTGCCTTCGTGACGTTCAGCGCCGGCATGAAGCGCAAGCTGTCGAGCTGCGGGGCGTTGAGCAGCACGCCGGCCTCGCACGCCTGCGCGACGATGCCGGGTGCGATCGGCAGCTTGAGATCGAGCGCGAGCAACAGGCCGCGTCCGCGCACGCCACCGAGGCCATGCCGGGCCGAGACCTTCTGCAGTTCGCTTTCGAGCAGGAGGCCGGTCTCGGCGACCTGTTTCAGGAAGTCTGGCTTCTTGACCCCCTCGAGCACCGCGAGGCCTGCCGCGCACATGATCGGGTTGCCGTTGAACGTGCCGCCCTGGTCGCCGTGCTCGAAGCATGACGCGCGTTCGGTCGCGAGCAGGGCCGCGAGCGGCACGCCGCCGCCGATGCCCTTGCCGAGCGTCATGATGTCGGGCGCAATGCCGGTGTGCTCGTAATGGAAGAGCTTTCCGGTCCGGCCCATGCCGGTCTGGATCTCGTCGAAGATGAGCAAAAGGCCGTGCGCCTCGGTCAGCGCGCGCAGCTGCTGCAGGAACTGATCGGTCGCAGGCCACACGCCGGATTCACCCTGGATCGGCTCGAGCATCACGGCGACGGTGTTGGCGTTGATCAGGGCTTCGACCGAGCCGATGTCGTTGAGCTTGGCCTTCTTGAAGCCCGCGACCTTCGGCTCGAACAGCGGCTCGAACGCTTTCTTGCCCGAGGCCGACATCGTCGCCAGCGTCCGACCGTGGAAGCCGCCTTCGAAGCTGATGATCTCGAACGCGCCGCCTTTGTGCAGGCTGCCATATTTGCGCGCGAGCTTGATCGCGCCTTCGTTGGCTTCAGCGCCCGAATTGGCGAAGAACACTTGATCGAACGCGCTGTGCTCGACCAGCGCCTGCGCCAGCTTGAGGCTCGGTTCGTTGTAGAAGGCCGGGCTCGGCGTCAGCAGCCGCCTGGCTTGAGCGGCGAGCGCGTCGGCGATCGCGGGCGGGGAATGGCCGAGGCAGTTCACGGCCCAGCCCTGCACGAAATCGAGATAGCGTTTGCGGGTGTCGTCCCAGAGGTAGGAGCCGGCGCCGCGGACGAACACGGTCTTGGGCCGTGCGGTGATGTCCATCAGCGCGTCATACGGATGCGTGGTCATATCGTACTCCTCTGGAGGCGGGGTGGAAAAAGGGCGCAAAAAGCAGAAAGGCCGCACCTTGCGGGTGCGGCCTTTCTCGAAAACTGGCTGAATTCAGTGGTTCAGCGGCGTCCTCGGACATGGCGCACCCTCTCGTCGTCGCGGGAGCGACGGCGGAGCATTTCGGTGCGCTGGTTGGTCCGGGCGTTGATCATGGGGCGCGTCCGTACAGCCGAATGGCAGGACTTGTCAAGCAGGCATTTTGCAAGTTGCTCGCCGAGCGTGTATCGGTCAGGTCGGGTGGGCGGCTTCCTCGACCTCTTCACCGCCCCAACCCGCGTCCGCGATCGCGGTGTCGATCAGCTCGCCGCGCAGCAGCTTAAGCGGCGAGCGCGATGTTGTGGAAGGGGTCGGTCAGCACCTTGAACACCCAGACCAGGCCCGTCGTGACGTCGCGGGTGGCGAAGAGCTGCAGCATGCGCGCAAGTCCGCCGCCGATGCCGATGGCCAGCCAGAGCGCGCCGACATGCCGGATGAAATCGAGGTGGGAGGCCGGCGCATCGAACAATCCGAACAGCGTCGGAAAGGCGAGCAGCGCAAGCGGCGCGCTGCCCCAGACCAGCAGCAGCACGATCTTGCGGGTCTGGTTGTAGCCGACCTTGACCGCTTCCTTGTAGTCGTTGCTGACGTCGTTGACGGCGTCAAAGCCGTTCGGCTCGAAGAAGAAATGCCCGGTCTGCCGCGTCAGCATCGCGAGCCAGCCGACGATGCCGGCGAGAGCAGGGTCCTTGAACAGCAGGGCATAGCAGCCGAGGAAGATGACGGCGCTGATCAGGTGCAGCGTCTGGTTGACGGTGCTTTGGTGGTAGAAGCGGTAATCGTCGAAGCGCTGCGTGCGCAGCATGTCCGAGAGGCGGCTCATCCTCATTCCTCGCTCGCGTTGAAGACGCGGGCAGAGTTAGGCCGAGTCCGTGACCCCTGCGTGAATGCATTATAGTGTCACATTCCTGCGTGACGATTACTCGACACCGTAATGCGAGAACACATCGGCGATGCCGGCGTTGATCGCCTTTGCGGCCGCGATGTCGCGCTCGGCGCCTTCGCTGTCACCGTTCTTGCGCTTCGCCAGTCCGCGGCCGTAGAGCGAACCGTCGAGTCCCGGCTTGATGTTCAGCGCGGCATCGTAATCAGCGATCGCCGCGTCGAGGTCGCCGAGCTTGAGATGGGCAAGGGCGCGGCTGTCCAGCGTGTAGGCATCGTTGGGAGCCATCTTGAGCGACTGCTCGCAATCGGCCAGCGCCTCCTGCAGGCGGCCGACGATCGCGCGGGTGAAGCAGCGCGAATTGAACACGTCCGCGCGGTTCGCATTCGCTCTGATGGAGCGGTCGTAATCGTCGAGCGCCAGCGCCACGGCGCGCTAGGGCTCCCCACGTCGCCGAAACATTTCGCCGTGATTGGCGAGCGCGTGCACATCGTCGGGATTGGCCTTGAGCAAGCCCGAGCAGCCGGCGAAGCGCCGGTCGTCGCTGCCTCCGCCGTCGTTTGCGAAGCACCACTGGCGGGCCTGTGCGGCGGATGGTGATCGCGCGTTGGCGGGGGCCGGCAGCGCGAGCAGGGCCATCGTCAGGCCGATTGCGGACAGCTTGAGGAGAACCCCTGACGTTTCATCGTGTGTCATTGTTTCCGCGTCGAAACCATTGCGCCTCTAGCGCGTTTGTGATCGAAGGACGCGACTTGGTTCGAACCGAATGCATCACCGCCCAGACCAAGAACCAACCAGATAGCTCAACGCCTTGTCCGATACGCCCTATCCGATCGACCTCGACAGCATTCGCGGCGCGTTTCCGCCTGGCGTCGAGGCGCTGCCGCTGCTGGTCGACTTTGCGGCCTGGCTGAAGGGGCGTCCCTGGGGCAGCGTCGGCTGCTTCTCGCTGCAGGGCCAATTCTCGGACTCCGCGCCGATCGTCGACGGCAGTCCGTTGCGCGACCGGTTCTCGCTGTTCATGCGCCTGCCTGACGGCTCGGCCGTCGGCGGCTGGTATGGCGCCGGTCTTGATCGTGACAATCCACCGATCGTCGGGCTGGGATCCGAGGGTGACTACGAATTGCTGGCGCCGAGCCTCGATGCGCTGCTGACGAGGCTGACGTCGCAGCAATTCGACAGGGCCTGGAGCGATCTGAAGCCGCATGACGAAGTCGAGCCTCAGACCGTCGAACTTGCGCAATGGCTCGCTGGACAGCCCGTTGGCGACAAGGCGGCGTGCGACGACGGGCCCCCGGAGCTGCCTGATTTCCGCGGCTTCATGGAAAAATGGAGCCGGGACCGTGAGGACTATTGGGCTAACCATCGCATGATGGCCGAACTCGGCTGGCGGCTGGCCGCCCATCTGCCCAAGGGCAAGAATGCCTGGGATAAGACGCGTTTCGAGGTCGCGATCGTCGGCAAGCAATACCAAGCGCGCGTGCTGACGCGCGGGCCGCAGCCGTTCGAGGAAGCCGCTTCGATCGAATCCCTGCTGCGCGATCTGCGCGAACAGATGTGGAAGGCTCAGCCTGAGCTCGGGTTATGGTATGCGATGAGGTTCGGCCTCTACGCCGACGGCCGCGTCATGCCGAGCTTCGAATACGATGCGCGTCCGACCATCGAGGGCGAACCGGCATTGCTCTCCGAGGCGAAAGCCGATCTCGCCCGCGCACCACGCCCGGAGCGCTGGGTGCCGAAATGGCTGGCTTGATTGTCTCCGCAATGACGGACGCGGTCAGAACCCCGCGACGCTGCCGTGCAGATCGTATGCGTCGGCGCGCTCGATCTTGGCGGTGACGATCTCGCCGACTCGGAGCGGGCGGCGGCTGGAGAGATAGACCGCGCCGTCGATCTCCGGCGCATCGGCTTTGGAGCGGCCTTTCGCCACGGTCGGGCCGACCTCGTCGATGATGACCTGCTGCCGCGTGCCGACCTTGCGCTTCAGCCGCCGCGCCGAGATCTTCTGCTGCCGGGCCATCAGCGCGTTGTAGCGCTCCTGCTTGACCTCTTCAGGGACGGGATGCTCGATTGCGTTCGAGGTGGCGCCGGCGACCGGCTCGTATTTGAAGCAGCCGAGGCGATCGATCTCGGCCTCCTCGAGCCAGTCGAGCAGATAGGCAAAGTCGGCATCGGTCTCGCCGGGGAAGCCGACGATGAAGGTCGAGCGCAAGGCGAGATCGGGACATTCCTCGCGCCAGCGCTTGATCCGCGCCAGCGTCTTGTCCTGCGCCGCCGGACGCTTCATCGCCTTCAGCACCTCGGGGCTCGCATGCTGGAACGGGATGTCGAGATAGGGCAGCACCTTACCCTCGTTCATCAGCGCGATGACCTCGTCGACATGCGGGTAGGGGTAGACATATTGCAGCCGGACCCAGGCTCCCAACTCGCCGAGCTCGCGCGCGAGGTCGAGGAATTTGGCGCGGACCTGGCGGTCCTTCCACGGGCTCTCGGCATATCTGAGATCGACGCCGTAGGCTGAGGTGTCCTGCGAGATCACCAGGAGCTCTTTGACGCCGGCGCCGACGAGGCGCTCGGCCTCGCGCAGCACGTCATCGGCGGGGCGCGAGACGAGGTCGCCGCGCAGCTTCGGAATGATGCAGAAGGTGCAGCGGTTGTTGCAGCCCTCGGAAATCTTCAGATAGGCGTAGTGGCGCGGGGTCAGCTTGATGCCCTGCGGCGGCACCAGGTCGAGATGCGGATTGTGCGCCGGCGGCAGCGCGCGGTGCACGGCGTCCAGCACGCTCTCATATTGCTGCGGGCCGGTGATGGACAGCACGCCCGGATAGGCCTGCTCGATCGCTTCCGGTTCCGCGCCCATGCAACCTGTGACGATCACCTTGCCGTTCTCGGCCATGGCATCGCCGATCGCCGAGAGCGATTCCTGCTTGGCGCTGTCGAGGAAGCCGCAGGTGTTGACGATGACGATGTCGGCGCCGTCATGCATGCGGGCGAGCTCATAGCCCTCCGCGCGCAGGCGCGTGATGATGCGCTCGGAATCCACCAAGGCCTTCGGGCAGCCGAGACTGGTAAAAGAAATACGCGGCGCTCTATCCATGGTATCGCCTGAAGCCTAGATCTGAATTGTCCGGATTTAGTGATCCAAGTAATTGAACCGATGGCGAAATTCAATAACTAACCTATGGGCCGGTTCCGATCGTGTGAGTGGAGGAGCCGAGATGGATTGCTCCACGTGCACGTTTTCGTTGTTATTCTGTTCTTTCGTATTTCCACGGAGCTAAACTGTGATGCGCCGCTTCATCTTCAGCATGGTGTTCGCCGTCATTTCCTGGAGCGCGATGTTTCCGGCGCGGGCTGAAGTCGACAAGATCTTACGCGTTTGCGGCGGGCAAAAAGGCCTCTGCCCGGAATTCAGGCCGCGTGTGAAGGCGCCCGACGGGTGGACGAGGGACGAGGCCGCAAGCGTCAAATACGGCGCCTCCATGTTTGTGCCTAGGGGGAAGGGATTCGGTAACGCCGAAACAATCATCTATGCCGAAGGCCGCTATAACGAGGACCGGACCGAACTGGTTCAATGGATCGCAACGAGCGATAGCGATTGGGCGACGACATCCGGCAAGAATGTCAAGATCACCACGCTTCCCTCGGTCAACCCCAAGGTCATCATCAACCGCTACGACAATCCATCCCTGAAGGACCAGCCGGTTGAAGTGATCGCGCATTACGCTGATCTCGACAAGGACGGCAATTCCTACGTCGTGCGGCTAGCGGTCTCCGGCCGCACTGAGGCGGCGGTGCTGGCCGCGGTGCCACTTCTCGACAAGATGATCGTTGGCGCGAAGATTCCGTGAGAGCATGAGTTCTGCTTCGCAGCTGAAGGCTGCGCGAGCGTTTTCTTGCGGGAGGGCGGCACGGAAAGTTTACATTCGTCGTGTCAGGGACACCCGAGCGACCCGAAGCTGACCTTGGGCGCAGCCGTCTGATCCATATCTAGTCTGCCTGATTGACCGGCCTGAGCTAGTCCCAATTGCCCATAATTACAACCCTTTGCAGGGCGATCCGGCGTGCTATGGATGAATCAGCTGCCGTGAGTGAGCCATGAGCGCCGAACAGTCGCCCAAAATCGTGATCGTCGACGAAAGCCCGATCCGGGCCGCGATCCTGGAGGAGGGATTGCGCGAGGCCGGGTTTACCCAAGTCGTCCATATCAGCGAGATGCAGAGCCTGCTGGCCCGTATTTATGCGGCGGACCCCGACATCATCGTGATCGATCTCGAAAACCCCAGCCGCGACGTGCTGGAGGCGATGTTCCAGGTCAGCCGCGCGGTGAAGCGGCCGGTCGCCATGTTCGTCGACCAGAGCGATTCAGCCTCGATCCAGGCCTCGGTCGAGGCGGGGGTGTCGGCCTATATCGTCGACGGGCTGAAGAAGGAGCGCATCAAGCCGATCCTCGACCTTTGCGTGTCCCGTTTCAACGCCTTCGCCAAGCTCCAGGAGGAACTGGAGCGCACCAAGTCGCAGCTCGAGGACCGCAAGATCATCGAGCGCGCCAAGGGCATTCTGATGAAGGTGAAGGGCCTGACCGAGGACGAGGCCTATGTGCTGCTGCGCTCCACCGCGATGCGCGAGAAGAAGAAAATCGGCGAGATCGCACAGTCGATCATCACCGCGTCGGAGATGCTGAAATGACCGTTCCCCTCCGCATCGGGTTCATTCCGCTGGTCGATGCCGCCGCGCTGATCGTCGCGGTCGACAAGGGCTTTGCCGCCGCCGAGGGGCTCGAGGTCGAGCTGGTGCGCGAGGTCTCCTGGTCCAACGTCCGCGACAAGCTCAATATCGGCCTGTTCGATGCCGCGCATCTGCTCGCGCCGGTGGCGATCGCGTCCTCGCTCGGCCTCGGTCACGTCAAGGTGCCGATCGCCGCGGCCTTCAATCTCGGCATCAACGGCAATGCCATCACGGTGTCGCCGGCGCTCCATGCCGCGCTGATGGAGGAGATCGACGGCGATCGCTTCGACCCGATGGCGACGGCGAAAGCGCTGGCGAAGGTGGTTGCCAAGCGCCGCAAGGCAGGGGCCGAGCCGCTCACCTTCGGCATGACCTTCCCGTTCTCCACCCACAATTATCAATTGCGGTTCTGGATGGCGGCGGCGGGCGTCGATCCCGACGAGGACGTGCGCCTCGTGGTGCTGCCGCCGCCCTACATGGTCGACAGTCTGAAGAACGGCCATGTCGATGCGTTCTGCGTTGGCGCGCCCTGGAACTCGGTCGCGGTCGATCTCGGTATCGGCCATATCCTGCATTTCGTCGCCGACATTCTGGTCCGTGCGGCGGAGAAGGTGCTGGCGATCCGCCAGACCTGGGCCGACAAGAATCCGGACGTGGTTGCAGCCCTGGTGCGGGCAGCCGTGAAGGCCGCCGAGTTCATCGAGCATCCCGAGAACCGGACCGAGGCGGCGCAGATCCTGGCGCAACCCGAACGGATCGGCGTCGACGCCGAGGTCATCCAACGCACCCTCACCGGGCGCCTGAAGATCTCGCCCGATGGCACCTTCCGCGAAAGCGGCCGCTACTTGCTGGTCGGACGCGAAGGGGCAGGGCGGCCGGATCCGGTCCAGGCCGCCTGGCTCTATGCGCAGATGGTGCGCTGGGGCCAAACGGCGCTCACCCCTGACGGGGTCAAGACGGCGATGGCGGTGTTCAGGCCCGATCTCTACGACGCGGCGCTTGGCAACAGGGCGCCGCCTGAGGCTCCCGCAGCGTTCGGCGCCTTTGCCGGTCCGGCCTTCGACCCCGCCGATATCCGCGGGCATCTCGAGGCCTTCGGGGTCGGGCGCTGGAAGGCCTGATTCGCGGTTGCTTCGCTTTTGAGCAACTAAGATCCTTGGCTAATGTTTGAGCTGGCTGCTCGTATTTCGGGAGAGTTCCCAATCCGGCAGTTTGCGGGTGACGTCCTAATCATCTGAAACTTCATTGGTTTTTATTTCGACCAAGCTGGCACGCAACTTGAATGTTGCGCTGCGGCCAGCTTGTCATAGGTGCCTGCTGAGCCAAGTCCCGCAGCAACGAAGCTGATCGGACCGCGAGTGACGAAGCCGGCTCCTGAGCCAGCGTGACGTTCCTCGCGGGTCGCGCAATCCGTCGAAGCCACCGAAGGTGGCCGCAGGAGCTTCGTTACACACCATGAAAATCGATACGGTCTCAGTCGACTTTACCGACGAGCAGAAACGCTATCTCGAAGGCTTCACGACCGGCCTGCAGATCAGCCGCGTCGGCCGCGGCCTTGGTGGTGGTGGCGGCAGCAGCAAGGCGAATGCCGAGCCTGTGGGTCCCGATGCCGTGCACATCAAGGCGCAGGACAAGGTGATCGCGTCGGGCAAGAAGCTCGCCGATCAGGAGAAGTTCAAGCGCGACGAGCATCCCTTCGACGCCTATCCGCGGCTTCGCCAGCAGGCGCTCGACAACACCCCGCCGAGCCCGGCGGACAATTTCCGCTGGCGCTATTACGGCATCTTCTATGTCGCGCCGACGCAGGACTCCTACATGTGCCGCCTGCGCATCCCGAACGGCATCATGAAGCATTGGCAGCTGTCGGGCCTTGCCGATCTCGCCGACGAGCTCTGCGGCCCCTACAGCCACGTGACGACGCGCGCCAATCTCCAGCTGCGCGAGATCCCGCCGAAGCACGCGATCAGAATGATCGAGGGCATCCAGGAGCTCGGCCTGTGCTCGCGCGGCTCCGGCGCCGACAACATCCGCAACGTGACGGGAACGCCGACCGCCGGCATCGATCCGCAGGAAATCATCGACACGCGGCCCTATGCCCGCGAGTGGCACTACCACATCCTCAACGACCGCTCGCTCTACGGTTTGCCGCGCAAGTTCAACGTCGCCTTCGACGGCGCCGGCCGGATCGCGGTGCTTGAAGAGACCAACGACATCGCCTTCACGGCCTATGAGGTAAAGGAAGGTTTCGGCGTCGAGCCCGGCGTCTGGTTCCGGCTCGGCCTCGGCGGCATCACCGGTCACAAAGACTTTGCGAAATATTCCGGCATCATCGTCAAGCCGGAGCAGGCGACCGCCGTCGCCGACGCCATCGTGCGCGTGTTCATCGAGCATGGCGACCGCACCAACCGCAACAAGGCACGGCTTAAATACGTGCTCGACGCGATGGGCCATGACGGCTTCCTCAAGCTGGTCGAGGAGCGGTTGAAGACGCCGTTCACGCACGTGCCGGAAGAGGCGTTCGCGCCGCGTCCCGCGGCGGATCGCATGGCACATATCGGCGTGCACAAGCAGAAGCAGGACGGCCTCAACTGGATTGGCGTATCGCTCACGCTCGGCAAGCTCACCTCCGATCAGATGCGGGGCCTCGCCAAGGTGGCGCAAGATCTCGGTGACGGCGAGATCCGGCTCACGGTCTGGCAGAACCTGTTGATCTCGGGCGTGCGCGACGCAAATGTCGAGCTCGCCATTGCCGCGATCAAGCAGATCGGGCTCGCGGTCGAGGCCTCGCACATCCGCGCCGGCCTGATCGCCTGCACCGGCAATGCCGGCTGCCGCTTCGCGGCGTCCAATACCAAGCGCAATGCCGCGGAGATCGGTGACTGGTGCGAGCCGCGCGTCGCGATGGACAAGCCGGTGAACATCCACCTGACCGGCTGCCATCATTCCTGCGCGCAGCACTACATCAGCGACATCGGACTGATCGGCGCGCGCGTGCCGATCAATGAGGAGGACACCGTCGAGGGCTATCACCTCTTCACTGGCGGCGGGTTCGGCCCCGACGCCGATGTCGGGCAGGAGGTCTATCACGACCTCAAGGCCGAGGACGCGCCGAAGACGGTCGAGGCGCTGCTCAAGGCCTATCTCGCCCACCGCGCCTCGCCCGACGAAACCTTCCTCTCCTTCGCGCGCCGCCATGACGGCGAAACGCTGCGCAAGCTTGCCGATGCACAGGTGTCCGCATGAACCAGATCACGCCTCCGCCGAAACTCGATATCATCCCCGCCAGCGCCCCGTTCTCGGATGCGCAGCGCTCCTGGCTGAACGGCTTCTTTGCCGGGCTTTTGTCGCCTGACGTCGCAACGCCGCTGTCGGCAGAGCAGGGCGCCGCCGTCATGCAGGCCGGTGACGGCGACGACGGCGAAGCGCCGTGGCACGACCAGACCATGCCGATCGCCGAGCGGATGAAGCTTGCCGAAGGCCGTCCCTTGCGCCGCAAGATGATGGCGGCGATGGCACAGCAGGATTGCGGCCAGTGCGGCTACAATTGCCACGATTATTCGGAAGCAATCGCGAGCCGTAGCGAAGCGCGGCTCAATCTGTGCGTCCCCGGCGGCAAGGAAACCGCGCGGATGCTGAAATCGCTGTACGAGGAGCTCGACAAGGCGCCCGCGGCCAAGACCACCGACAAGAGCACCGACAAGGCCGGCGCTCCGGCGCCGGCTGTGACCGTGACGATCGCAGAGCCCGGCCGCTCGCGGGACAATCCGATCCAGGCGACCTTCCTGTCGCGCCGTCTTCTCAACAAGGGCAAGTCGGAGAAGGAGACCTATCACATCGAGTTCGATCTCTCCGAGGGCAAGCTCGACTATGTGGTTGGTGACAGTTTTGGCGTCTTCCCGCGCAACGACGTCGGCCTCGTTGACCAGATCATCGCGCTGCTCGGCGCCTCCCACACGACCATAGTCAACGGCAAGACGCTGCGCGAGGTGCTGATCGACGACGTCTCGCTGTCGCCGGCGCCCGACACGCTGTTCGAGCTGATCTCCTTCATCACCGGCGGCGCGCAGCGCGAGAAGGCGCGGGCGCTGGCGCAGGGAGAGGATCCCGATGGGGATGCCGCGACGCTCGACGTGATGGCGGCACTGCAGAAGTTTTCCGGCACGCGGCCGCATCCCGAGGCCTTCGTCGAGGCGCTGGAGCCGCTGCAGCCGCGGCTCTACTCGATCTCGTCCTCGCACAATGCGACGCCGGGAAAGCTGTCACTGACGGTGGACTCGGTGCGCTACGTCATCGGCAAGCGCAGGCGGCTCGGCGTCGCCTCGACCTTCCTCGGCGAGCGGATCAACGAAGGCGAGAAGCTCAAGGTCTATGTGCAGAAGGCGCACAATTTCGGCCTGCCGCAAGACCCGAAGACGCCGATCATCATGGTCGGTCCCGGCACCGGCATCGCGCCGTTCCGCGCCTTCCTGTTCGACCGCAAGGCGACCGGCGCGCCCGGCAAGAACTGGCTGTTCTTCGGCCATCAGCGCAGCGATTGCGATTTCTTCTATCAGGACGAGCTCAACGCCATGAAGACCTCTGGGCTTCTGACGCGCCTGTCGCTGGCCTGGTCGCGCGACGGCGAGAAGAAGTTTTACGTGCAGGACCGCATGCGCGAGGTCGGCCGCGAATTGTGGACCTGGCTCGCCGAGGGCGCGCATCTCTACATCTGCGGCGATGCCAAGCGCATGGCCAAGGACGTCGAGCGCGCGCTGGTCGACATCGTCGCGCAGTTCGGGGCACGTTCGACCGATGAAGCCGTCAGCTTCGTCGCCGAGCTGAAGAAGACTGGCCGCTTCCAGGCTGACGTGTACTAGTCGGACGACTCCTCTCGGGGTTGGGCGTCATCCGATTGTCATCCGTCCCGGTTCCAACTGGCGTGGATTCTAACGAATAAGATTCTCGGAACCTGCTGGTGAAGAGAATTTGCATCTGCGATGGGGGGCCTCCAGAGAACCCTCATCGCTTTTTCCGCCACCGTCTTGCCTCCCGCCCTGGTTGTTCCTTCATACTCCCGCAAATGGGGCTTTGGAGATCGACCATGCGCGAACTATCGGCGGAAGCCAGGCTGCACTTCTACGCGCGCTCGCTCTCGCGCCGGACCGGGGCGAGCATGCACCACGTTGCGATGTACAGCGCGTTTGCGGTGATCGCGGCGATCGTGTTCGGGACCCTCTCGGTGCATCCGTTTTGATGTGTCTGCGTAGGGTGGGTTAGCCGAAGGCGTAACCCACCACTTGTATGGCTGCAGCAGAAGAGGTGGCTTACGCTTCGCTAATCCACCCTACGACACCGAACCCTGCTCACGCCCCGCGCTTGAACGGCGCCACATCGATCCCCGCAGCTTTCAACGCCTGCCGCACGCCGCGCGCGATCTCGACCGCGCCGGGCGTGTCGCCATGGATGCACACCGTATCCGTGCGCATCTTGATGACCTTGCCCGTGACCGACACCACCGCGCCGTCCTGCACCATGCGTACCACGCGCTCGGCGATCGCCTTGGCGTCGTGCAGCACCGCGCCGGGCTTCTTGCGCGAGACGAGGTTGCCGTCATCCTCATAGGCGCGGTCGGCGAACACCTCGTGCACCATCGGCAGGTTGGCGTCTTCGCCGGCCTTCACCAGCTTCGAATTGGCGAGCACGACGAAGATCAGGCTGGGATCCACCGCCTTGATGCCGGCAGCGATCGCCTTCGCCGTCATGTCGTCCTCGCAGGCGACGTTGGAGAGCGCGCCGTGCGCCTTCACATGGGTGACCTTGTAGCCGGCCGCAGTCGCGATCGCCTGCAACGCGCCGATCTGATAGGCGACGAGGTTCTCGATCTCGGAGGCCTTGAGCCCTGCGATCGGATGCCGACCGAAGCCGTGCAGGTCGCGATAGCCGGGATGCGCGCCGACCGAGACACCGCGCGCCTTCGCAAGCTCCACCGTCCGGCGCATGATGTCGGGGTCGCCGGCATGGAAGCCGCAGGCGACGTTGACCGAGCTTGCCAGCTCGATCATCGCGGCGTCGTTGCCCATCTCCCACGCGCCAAAACCTTCGCCGAGGTCGCAATTCAGATCGACTGTCTTCATGGGTTGCTCTCCGCCTCTGGTCTTGTTGTCGCTTACGGCTCCGCCGTGACCTGCCACGTCCCGGAATCGACCGCGCTGACCGCATAGCCCGCTACGTTAGCATCGCTGAGCGCCTCGATGTTGAGGGCGACGATGTCGGAGGAGCGCAGACGATCGGGCAGGCTGCGGATCGCTTGCGCGAACTTGCGCGCCTCGTCCTGCGCTTCGGCCATGCTGACCGCCTTGAAGCGGAACGCGGTTCCTGCCGAGGTCTGGGCGAGGCGGCCGATATCGGCCGTGATCACGGTTGCGATCTTCGGATAGCCGCCGGAGGTGCCGCGATCCATCATCAGCGCGATCGGCGCGCCGTTGCCGGGCACCTGGATGCTGCCGTTGACCGTGCCGTCGGAGACGATGTTGTGGCCGTGCAGATGCTTGATCGCGGGGCCCTCGAGGCGGTAGCCCATGCGGTCGGAGGTCGCCGAGATCTTCCATTCGCTGTCCAGGAACAGCGCCTTGTTGGCGTCGTCGAATTCGTCGTCCTGAGGCCCTAGCAGCACGCGGATCGGACCGGTCGCCGGCTTCGGCAGCTCGATGCGCAGCTCCGGTGCGCCGCTGGCGGCATCGACCGTGAACTCGTCACCGGCCTGGAGCGGGCGCGGGTAGGGGCTGCCGAGGCCGGCGCGGGCGTTCACAGCAAGACTGCCGAACACTGCCTCGCCCTTGATGGCGCCTTCGATCGCGAGATAGGTGAAGGCGCCGCCGCGGGCAAAGCCGAGCGTCAGCGTCTCGCCATCCTTGAGCGTCACCGAGGTGTCCATCGCGACCGGGCTGCCGGCGATGTCCGCATTGCGCGGCGCGCCCGATATCGCCACGCGCACGGCGCCGTCGCGGGCGGTGAAGGAGGCACCGAACGGGCCGATCTCGATGGCGGCCGCGAACGGCTCGTTGCCGACCAGCGTGTTCGCCGCCGCAAGCGACAGCCGGTCCATCGCCCCGCTCACGGTCAAGCCGTAGCGCTGCGCGCCCTGACGGCCGCCGTCCTGGACCGAGCTGGCAGGGCCGATGCTGGCAACGACGAGGCGGCTCATGCGTCCACCTGCTCGGCGACGATCTCGCCGGCCTCCGCGGCGCGGTCCATGTCCTCGAACGTCTTATGGTCGATCGCGTAGAACGTGACGCGGTCACCGGGCTCGGTGAGGAAGGTCGGATTGCGGTGGAGTTGATAGGTTCGCACCGGGGTGCGGCCGAGCAGGTGCCAGCCGCTGGGGGCGGCCAGGCACTGGATGCCGGCCTGGACGCCGCCGATCGAGATCGTGCCTGATGGCGTCAGCAGCCGTGGCGATTGCCGCCGCGATATGTGCAGGAATTTGTCGAGACCGCTGAGATAGGACCAGCCCGGCGTGAAGCCGATCATGGCGACTTTATAATCGCCGCCAGAATGCCTGATGACGATGTCATCGGGCGTGGTGCCCAACGTCTTGGCGACGTCCTCGAGGTCGATGCCGTGCTCGCCGCCATAAGCGACGGGAATGCGCCAGCGGCGCGCTTTGGTGACCGGCGGCAGCGGCCGGGTGGCGATGGGAAGGATCTTTTCGCCCAGCGCATCGAAGCCGATCTTGCCGGGATCGTAATGGACCAGCAGCGAGCGATAGGTCGGCACGGTTTCGGTGATGCCGTCGATGGGCGCAGCTAGCAGCGCCTTGTCGAGCGCCAGCACCCGCTGGTTGGCATCGTCGTCGATGGTGCGGCTGAACTCGACCGTGACGGCACTGTCGCCGCTGGGCAGAAGGCGGGGCGGGGGAAGCGTCGCGGCCATTGAGCTGTCAGAGCGCTGTCGTAATCGGGCTTCTCGGGAACGCGGGCTCGACCTTGAGTTCCGCTTGTCCCTGCTTCGCGTAATTGTGCCCGCAAGTCCAATAAATTAATGCAAGGGGAAGCGATAAAGCCTTGTTATCGCATCGCATAACGGCGCTGCGGCCCTGCGTAATTGCTAGCCTCTTGGCCCTTGACGCAAAGCTCGCGGCTCGCAAGATGCGCGCGTTCTGTCCCGCACCTTGGAGCTCGTTCTCGTCCATGTCGCTGTCCTCCGAAGCCCGCAAGACCCTCGCCGGCATCACCACCGCCACCATCACCACGGTCCTGCTGAAGAAGGGGCTGCGCAATGTGTGGATGCGCGGCGCGCGTCCGCTGCGCCCCGGTTTGCCGCGGCTGGTGGGACCGGCCTTCACGCTGCGCTTCGTGCCGGCGCGCGAGGATCTGGCGACGCCGGAATCCTGGTCGTCGCCTATCTCGACCCGCACCGCGATCGAGGCGATGCCGGAGGGCTGCATCGCCGTGGTCGATGCCATGGGCATCACCGATGCCGGCATCTTCGGCGACATCCTTTGCGCGCGCATGGTCAAGCGCGGCGTCACCGCGCTCGTCACCGACGGCGTGGTGCGTGACGTCGAGGGCGTGCTTGGCACCAATTTGCCGGTTTGGTGCGACGGCTATGCCGCGCCGCCGTCGGTTGCAGGCCTCACTTTCGTCGGCTGGGGCGAACCGATCGGCTGCGGCGGCGTTGCCGTCTTCCCGAACGACATCGTGGTCGCCGACCAGGACGGCTGCGTGCTGATCCCGCAGGCGATGCTCGACCACGTCCTCAATGAGGGCGTCGAGCAGGAGCGGATGGAAGCCTGGATCGTGAACGAGGTGAACAACGGCGCGGTGCTGCCGGGCCTCTATCCCATGAACGCCGAAACCAAGGCGCGCTACGCCGCCAGCAAGAAGTAACGGACAAGGAACGAGGACCCTCATGGACATCACGCTCGCCGGCACGCGGCCGACCCGCCGCGCGCCGAAGGAACACTTCACCGGCACCGTGTGGCAGGACCCCATCAACATGGCGCCGGCGCCTGCACGGCTGAACGTCTCGCGCGTCGCATTCGAGCCCGGCGCGCGCACCAACTGGCATCATCACCCGCTCGGCCAGACGCTTTACGTGATCTCAGGCGTCGGTCGCGTTCAGACCAAGGGCGGCCCGGTCCAGGAAATCCGTCCCGGCGACACCGTCTGGATTCCGCCGGGTGAAGTGCACTGGCACGGGGCGTCACCAACCAACGGCATGTGCCACATCGCCATGCAGGAAGCGCTCGACGGCGTCTATTCGACCTGGCTGGAGCCGGTCACCGACGCGGAGTATGGCGCGGCGGTGGGCTGACTCTCGTGTCCCGGACAAGACGCATCGCCTTAAGGCGATGCGTCGCCGATCCCGGGGCCCAGATCTTCGACCCACTGAGAGCACTGGGTCCCGGCTCTGCGCGGCAACGCTTCGCGCTGCCGCTTGTCCGGGAGACGGCACCTAAATCTTCTCCGCGGTCCACGTGCCCGTGCACATCGCGCCGCGCCAGGTGCCGGAGCCGGACGCGCCGCTGAGCCGGCCGAAGCCAACGGCACGCTTGATGCCGGTGCTCAGGGTGACCTTGATGTTGCCGGCCTCGACGACGCGCCCCGACGCCGTCACTGCGGCGCTGCTCGAGGCGATCTGACCATTATTGATGCCGATAGAGACAGTCGCGCCGTTGCCGCAGGCCTGGCTTGATGAAGCAATGCGGACGTTCCACGCGCCATCGAACGTGCTTGTCGCAGCGTCGGCCTGCGCCAGCGGGACAGCGATGACGATGGCGGTGGCGAATAGAGCCTTGCGGAACACGTTCATGACACGCCCCTGTGGTTGACCATGCGGGGGACCGTGACACGTGCGCGGAACCGGCGATGTGAGGGCTGTCACGTGCGCCGGAGGCTGTGTGAGCCTGGGCACGCCGGCACGGCAGGGCGCAAAAGCAAAGGGACCCGCATCGCGGGCCCCTTGTCTGCGTAAGAACGATCAGGCGGATCTCAGTTCACCCGCGTCCAGGTCTGGCCGCCGCAGAACATGCCGCCGAAGGCGCAGCCCTGCACGCGCAGCCGGTCGGTGCCCTTCATGGCGATCGTCGAATCGTAGGTCGAGCCCGAGTTGGGATCGAGGATGCGGCCCGACCATTTCTGGTCCTTGCCCGCCTTCATGTTGATCAGCACCTGCTCGCCGTTCTGGTTCGACTTGCTGTCGACCGAATAGCCGCAGAGGTTGGTGCCGCATTGCTCGATGCGGACCTTGCCTTCCTTCTCCTCGGTGAGCCAGACGCCGACCGGCGAATTGAGATCGCGCGTCGGCGCAGTTGCAGGTGCAGGCGGCACTGCGGCCGCCTCAACGCGAGCGGGAGCAGGCGCAGGTGGCGGAGGCGGGGCCGGCG
>NZ_JADYVO010000038.1:0-29153 GCF_020193825.1 Bradyrhizobium sp. NBAIM18 | reverse complement strand
TTACCCTTCCCTGGAGGGGTCCGGGACGAGCGTAGCTCGCCCGTGGTCGATCGCGCGAAGCGCGAGCGGGGTGGGGTGATCTCTCCTAATCGGGCAGTGCCCGTGTGGAGAGATCACCCCACCCCGCCACGCATTCCGCTTCGCTGCATGCGTGGCGACCCACGGGCGAGCTACGCTCGTCCCGGCCCCTTCCAGGGGAGGGTGGGGAGTGCGCCGCCCCCTCACGCCCCGTAGGTCGAGCCCTTCGGCAGCGGGAAGACGGGATCCTGCGTGCGGATGTTGGTCGGCCACACCACGGAGATGTGCGCGCCGGCGTTCTGCATCACGACCGGCGTCGAACGTTCGTTCTGGCCGGAGAGCGGCGTGCCCGGCGGGAAGAATTTCACGCCATAGCCCTGGATCGTGCCGCCCGCGGGGATGTCGACGTCGAGCGCCGCTTTCCGGATCGCCTCGGGCTCGAAGCTGCCGTACTTCTCCTTGGCGACCGGCAGCACGTTGTTGAGCAGCACCCAGGTCTGGTTGAAGCCCATCGAGCAGTGCGGCGGCACGTCGGTGGCGCCGGTCTTGGCCTGATAGCGACTGACCATGGTCTTGATCAGATCGCCCATGCCGGGCGCGAGCTTGGCGGGATCGAGCAGCTGCGCCGGCACCGGGTCGATGTTGCAGAAATGGTCGATGTCGGCGCCGAACGTGGCGCGCAGCTTGTCGAGCTGGCTGTAGCCGGCACCGGCTCCGAACAGCATCTTGAAGCGCAACCCGCTCTCGCGGGCCTGGCGCAGGAACAGGGTGATGTCAGGGTTGTAGCCCGCGTGCGAGATCACGTCGGCCTTGGCCCGCTTGATCTTGGTCACCAGCACCGACAGGTCGGGCGCCGAGGCCGAATAGCCTTCGCGCAGCACCACCGGAATGCCGGCCTCTTTCGCATAGGCTTCGTCAGCGGAGGCAACGCCGACGCCATAGGGGCCGTCCTCGTGGATCAACGCGACCTTGACCTCCTTCGGGTCCATGCCGAGCTTGGCTTTGGCATGCTCGGTGAGGAAGCTTGCAAAGGCCTGGCCGTATTGATCCGAATGGATTTGCGCGCGAAATACGTGTTGCAGGTTCTTGTCCTTGAACACGGCGGTCGAGACCGCGGTCGTGATCCAGAGGATCTTCTTTTGCTGCTCGACCTTGGCCGCGAGCGGCACCGCATGCGAGCTCGCATAGACGCCGTTGAGGATGTCGATCTTCTCCTGGCTGATCAGGCGTTCGGCCTCGTTGATCGCAACGTCGGGCTTGCTCTGCGAATCCGCGGCGACCGGAGCAACCTTGTATTTGCCGCCGACACCGCCTTTCTCGTTGACGAGATCGATGGCGATCTGCGCGCCGATCGAGGAGGCGACCGAGCCGCCGGCGGCGAAGGGGCCGGTGAGGTCGTAGATCAGGCCGATGCGTATAGTCTCCGCTTGTGCCTGGGCGCGTGTCCAATCGAGGCTGAGTGCGGCGGCGGCAGCCGCCGATGTCTTCAGCAGCTGCCTGCGTGAAGTCGGCATCCTATCCTCCCTCAAAACCGTCGTTCGATCTTGTTGTTGTCGCGAAGTATGGAGAGGGGGGCGGCGGAAAGTCAACATCGCGAAAGTCGCGGGGTGGTCCGCCAAGGTGGAGTACGCAATTGCGAGATAAGGGGCGACGCAACCTTTCACTGCGCTAAGCGACGGGCCAGATAATGCGCCGTCTTGCCGCCGGTTCTGGTGATCTGGTCCGGCGCACCCGCTGCGACGATGCGGCCGCCTTCGTCGCCGGCGCCAGGGCCGAGATCGATGATCCAGTCGCTGTGCGAGACGACGTCCATGTCGTGTTCGATCACGATCACGCTGTTGCCGGCGTCCACGATCCGCTCAAGCTGGGCGATCAAACGCTCGACATCCCTGGGATGCAGCCCGGTGGTCGGTTCGTCGAGGACATAGAGCGTGTGGCCACGCTGCGGACGCATCAGCTCGGTCGCGAGCTTGATGCGCTGGGCTTCGCCGCCGGATAGTTCGGTCGCGGACTGGCCAAGGCGGATATAGCCGAGCCCAACCTCGCGGACGACCGACAGCGACCGGTGCAGCGTCGAATCGTCTTGGAAAAAGTCGAAGGCCTCGTCGACCCGCATTGCCAGCACGTCTGCGATGGATTTGCCGCGGATCTTCACCTCGAGCGTCTTGTCGTTGTAGCGCGCGCCCTTGCAGGTCGGGCAGGGCGCATAGACGCTGGGCAGGAACAGAAGCTCGACGCAGACGAAGCCTTCGCCCTTGCAGGTCGCACAGCGCCCCTTCGCGACATTGAACGAGAAGCGCCCGGCATCGTAGCGACGGGATTTTGCCTGCGGCGTCGCCGCGAACAGCTTCCGTACATGATCGAACAGGCCGGTATAGGTCGCAAGGTTGGAGCGCGGGGTGCGGCCGATCGGCTTTTGATCGACCACGACCAGACGATCGACGAGATCGAGGCCGGCAACGATCTTGCCGCCCAATGTCTCGACCGTGGGAGCCAGATTGTCGTCGTCGGAATCGGCGGCAAGCGTGTGGCCGAGATGCGCAGCCACGGTGTCGACCACGAACTGGCTGATGAGGCTCGATTTGCCCGAACCCGACACGCCGGTCACGCTGGCAATCACGCCGAGCGGGATGTCAACGTCGAGGCCGCGGAGATTGTTGCGGGTCACACCTCTGACCTTGAGATGCGCCTTCGCCTCACGACGGATCGTCGGCAGCGGCCGCCGGGGATGTGAGAGATAGGTGGCGGTGCGCGATTGCTCGACTTGGCCGAGCCCTGTCGGCGGTCCGCTATACAGGATGCGTCCGCCGTTTTCGCCGGCCTCGGGCCCGACATCCACCAGCCAGTCCGCATGCCTGATCACCTCAATCTCGTGCTCGACCACGAAGATCGAGTTGCCCGCGTGCTTCAGCCGGTCCAGCGCGCGCAGCAGCGCCTCGGTGTCGGCGGGATGCAGGCCCGCGGACGGCTCGTCGAGCACGTAGACGACGCCGAACAGATTCGAGCGGACCTGCGTCGCGAGGCGTAGCCGTTGCAACTCGCCCGGCGACAGCGTCGGCGTGCTGCGCTCGCAGGCGAGGTAGCCGAGGCCGAGATCGAGCAGGACGGCGAGGCGCTCCGACAGATCCTCGCAGATGCGCCTCGCGACGACGGTCTTCTCGGATTTGTCCGATGAAGCTTTTGCGAACGGCTTGATCACGTCGTGCAACTGCTTGAGCGGCAGGTGCGACATCTCTGCGATATTCAGGCCGGCGAACCTGACCTTGAGCGCCTCGGGCTTCAGCCTTGTGCCGTGGCAGGTCGGGCAGTCCCGCGTGATCATGAACTGCGCGACGCGACGCTTCATCATCGCGCTCTCGGACTTGGCGTAGGTCTGCATCACGTAGCGCTTGGCGCCGGTGAACGTGCCCTGGTAGCTCGGCTCCTCCTTGCGGCGTAGCGCCCGCTTGACCTCGGCTGCGTCGTAGCCGGCATAGACAGGAACGGTCGGCTGCTCCTCGGTGAACAGGATCCAGTCACGGTCCTTCTTCGGCAACTCGCGCCAGGGCTTGTCGACGTCGTAGCCGAGTGTCGTCAGGATGTCCCGGAGGTTCTGGCCCTGCCAGGCACTCGGCCAGGCCGCGACGGCACGCTCGCGGATCGTCTTGGTGTCGTCGGGCACCATCGACTTCTCGGTGACGTCGAGCATCCGGCCGATGCCGTGGCAGGTCGGGCAGGCGCCCTCCGGCGTGTTCGGCGAGAACGACTCTGCATAGAGCATCGGCTGCCCGCGCGGATAGTCGCCGGCGCGGGAATAGAGCATCCTCATCAGGTTCGAGATGGTGGTGACGCTGCCAACCGACGAACGCGTCGTCGGCGCCCCGCGCTGCTGCTGGAGCGCCACGGCCGGCGGCAGGCCCTCGATGTCGTCGACCTCGGGGATCTGCATCTGGTGAAACAGGCGCCGCGCGTAGGGCGACACCGATTCCAGATAGCGCCGCTGCGCCTCGGCGTAGATGGTTCCAAAGGCGAGCGAGGATTTGCCCGAACCCGACACGCCCGTGAACACGACGAGGGCGTTGCGAGGAATGCGGACGTCGACGTTGCCGAGATTGTGCTCGCGCGCGCCGCGCACCTTGACGAAGCCGTCGTCCTGCATCAGGTCGGGTTGTCTGGGTCGATCGTCCATCTGGCTCCTCCAGCCTCCCATGGGAGGGTAACGGCAGGATCGCAGGATAGGTCCCAGGATGCCAGCGGGCCGCACCGGTTTAGCGCGTGTGCAGCAACGACGGATCGAGCGGACTGAGCCGGGCAGGATCGAATGGCGAGAGGTCGACCTGCGCGCTGCCATCGGCAATCAGCTGCGCCAACGCTTCGCCGGTCGCGGGTGCGTTGAGGATGCCCCAGACATTGTGGCCGGTCGCGACGTAGAGGCCGTTGCTCCGCGGCACCTTGCCGATCAGCGGCAGGCCATCCTGCGTCACCGGGCGGAAACAGGCCTGATGCGCGATGATGTTCGCAGAGGTGAACAGCGGCGACAGCCGCTCGCTCATCGCTTGCAGACGCGCGATCGCCTCTTGGTCTGGCGTCACGGAAGCGGGATCGAGCGGAAGCGGCGCGATGTCGGAGAGGGCCGTGATATGCGTGCTGCCGTCTGCGCGTGGAAAGACCTCGATCGAGACCGCACTGCCGCCTTCCTCATACTCCAGGAATAAGGCCTCGGCCGGCACGTCTGCGGCGATGTCGTAGACGATGCTCGGGCTGCGCTGGCCGTAGACGGCAGGCAGGCTCATCCATTGCGCGGCGAGCAGCGACCAAGGCCCCATCGCGATCACGACGGCATCAGCCGCGACGATGCTACCTTCGACCTCGACGCCCATCGCACGATCGCCGTCGCGCACGATGCCGGCTACGCGGCCGGAACGAAACTCAGCGCCGAGCGCAAGCGCTGCGTCCATCATGGCCGACGTGAACTTGCGCGGATGCACGATCGCAGTCGTCCTCGCCGTGCCGATGCGCTGTGTGATGACGACGCCGTCGCTGAGCCAGCCAAGCGCGGATGGTGCATCCCGGCGCGCGTCGCCGTCGGGCGCGACGAAGCCGCTATAGGCGGTCATCGCCCGGTGGCCCCAATCGCCGGCGATCTCCTCCGGCAGTTGCGCATGAAGCGCAAAGCTGCGCCGCGCGAGCGCATCGAGCGGCGTGCCGACACACCAGTCCTGGGCCAGGAAGCCGCCGGCCTTGCCGGACGCGGCGGCGGCGACCTCGGTTCGCTCCACGACAGTCACGTCGATGCCGCGGCGGCGCAAGAAATAAGCCGCGCAGGCCCCGATGACGCCGCCGCCGCAGACCACAACGCGCATGATGGGCTCCCTGGCTCGCGTCAATTTGTGGGGCGCTTTGCTCCCGAGCGGAAACAACCTAGCTCGCGTAACCCCGTTCCAGCGATTGCCGCTGCCGGTGCCGCTCTAGCGCCAGGTCGACGAGGCGCGTCAGCAGCTCGCCATAAGGCACGCCCGAGGCCTCCATCATCTTCGGATACATGCTGATCGAGGTGAAGCCGGGCAGGGTGTTGATCTCATTGAAATAGAAGTTTCCGGTTTGCCGGTCGAGGAAGAAGTCGACGCGCGCGAAGCCGCTGCATTCGAGCGCCGCGAACACCTGCGTCGCCAGCGCGCGCACGCGCTCCATCTGCGCCGCGTCCAACCTCGCGGGAAGATCGACCCGGGCGCCGTCAGGATCGATATATTTCGCTTCGTAGGAATAGAACTCGTGATGGGCGTTCGGATTGAGCTCGCTGGCAACGCTGGCGAACAGCGTCTCGCCCTCGAGCACCGCGACCTCGATCTCGCGTGCGTCGATGCCCTGTTCGACCAGCACCTTGATGTCGTAACGAAAGGCATCGTCGAGCGCCGCTCCGAGCGCATCCAAGGTCTTGACCTTGTGAATGCCGACACTGGAGCCCATATTGCACGGCTTGACGAACACCGGGAGGCTCAGGCCCCCGGCCGCCTTCGCAAGCGACGAGCTACGGTCCTGCGCGAAGGCCTTGCTTGTGAGCACGCGATAGGGCGCGACCGGAATGCCGGCGAATTCGGCGAGCCGCTTGGCGACGTCCTTGTCCATGCTGACGGCAGAGGCGAGAACGCCGGATCCGACATAGGCGACGTCGGCCAATTCAAGCAGGCCCTGCACGGTGCCGTCCTCGCAAAGCGGGCCATGGATGACCGGAAAGACGACGTCGATCTCGAGCGGATCCATCGTCCCTGCGGTTACAGGCATGAGAGCCACCCGTCCGTCAGGTTCTCTGGCGAGCCGTATCTCGGGCGCATTGGGCAGGATCGGCAAGGACGTCGTCTGCGCCAGATCGAGCGCACCAAGATCGTTCCATTGCCAGCGGCCCTCCTTGTCGATGGAGACCGGGATCACCTCGAAGCGGGTGCGGTCGAGATGCCTGAATGCGGAGGCCGCCGATTTCAGCGAGACCTCATGCTCGCCGGACCTGCCGCCATAGAGAACAACGACGCGAATTTTGTCTGCCAATATTTTGTTTGCCATGGCTCATTTATGACGTGCTCTGTCCGAAAGTCACCTCTGTTGGCAGGTTGGTGCTTCGATCAAAAAAGTTCGGCGCCGGCGAGGGCCGCCGGCGCCATGTCGTAGCAAGGCTCGCTGCGTTTCAGCCCGGCCCTGCGCCCTGCGTCGCCGTATATACCGCGTAGAGCGATTGGCTTGCGGCCATGAACAGGCGGTTGCGCTTGGGGCCGCCGAAGCAGACGTTGCCGCACACTTCCGGCAGACGGATGCGGCCGAGCAGCTTGCCCTCCGGCGACCACACCGTGACGCCGCTGTAGCCGACGGCGCGTCCGGCATTGCTGGAGGCCCAGAGATTGCCGTTGACGTCGCAACGCAGGCCATCCGGTCCGCACTTCACGCCGTCGATCACGCAATCGGTGAACTTCTTCAGGTTCGACAGCTTGTTGTCGCTGCCGACGTCGAACACGAAGATCTCGCCCTTGCCGCCGGGGCCGGTGTCGCCCGGACCCTTGCCGGTCGAGGCGATGTAGAGCTTCTTGTAGTCGGGCGAGAAGCAGAGCCCGTTCGGGTCGGGCACCTGGTCTTCGGTGACGACGAGGTCGATGCGGCCGGAGGGATCGATGCGATAGCAATTGGTCGGCAGCTCGCGCTTGCCCGGCACGAAGCCGGCCGGCTGCCCGATCCGCGGATTGAGCTTGCCGCCTGCATTGCTCGGGCCGCCCGCGACGTCGGGCTCGCCTTCGTAGAGCTGGCCGCCATACGGCGGATCGGTGAACCAATAGCTGCCGTCGGGATGCGCGGCGATGTCGTTCGGCGAGTTCAGCTTCTTGCCCTGGTAGGACTCGGCGAGCACGGTGGCGGTGCCGTCATGCTCGTAGCGCGTCACCCGCCGCGTCAGGTGTTCGCAGGAGAGCTGGCGGCCCTGGAAGTCGAACGAGTTGCCGTTGGAATTGTTGGAGGGCGAGCGGAACACGCTGACGCGGCCGTCGTCCTCGGTCCAGCGCATTTGCCGGTTGTTGGGAATGTCGCTCCACAAGAGATAGCGGCCCTGCGCGCTCCACGCGGGGCCTTCGGCCCAGAGCAGCCCGGTGTAGAGACGCTTGATCGCGGTGTTGGGCTGCGCGAGATCGTTGAAGGACGGATCGACCGCGATGATGTCGGGGTCCCAGAAATAGGTCGTCGGCGCGCCGCCCGGGCCGAAATCGCGCGGCGGCGTCGTGATCGTCGTCGGCGGTGCGGCGGGTCCGGTCTGGGCCAGCGCGGGGCCCGCCAACGTGGCCGCGGCGCCGAGCGCCAGCCCCCCGACCAGCGTTCGTCGTGAAAGCGCAGCATCGTGCGCACGCTGCTCCTGCTCAGGAGCCTCCTGGCGTGTCATCGTATCCTCCCGGTTACGTTCGGCCGGCCGGTTGATCCGGCCAAGCGCGGCGAAGGTTAGTCCGGTCCGCGTCCGGTTGCGAGGGGCAGACTTGAAACCGCGGCGTGATCGCAGGTCGCAATTTCGTCACCTTCGAGTGCGTTTGGATTGCAGGGCGCTAGCGGGGGATAAAGCCGGAGCTCATTGTGCAAGTCGTCATCCTGGTCATCCTTCTCTCGTTTGCCTTTGGGGCTGGCTATTTCACGCGGGACTACGTCTCTCGAAAAAGGCGGGCGGAGGCACGCCGCTGGCGCGAGTACGCGGAGCCGGACTGGCTCTCGGCCAATACGGCGGCGAACACCAACGAGATCGCGAAGACCGGCACCCCTGCGCCCACTGGCGAGCTCGGCCAAATGCTGAACCGTTGGGAGAACAGGGCGCGCGCCCGCCGCACCGGCACGGCGTAGGCCTATCCCTTTTAGGTCACGTATGTTGACCATCTTTTGGCGTTGCAGTTGCGGCCATTTCTCGTCTAGAAACGGCCACATCGGGCCTCTCCCGGAAACCAACCGTCAACGGTTTTGACCGAGGATTTGAGGCTCTGCAGGGTCTGGCAATGCTGATTCGCGGCCAAATCGAGGGGATTTCGGGGGAGGTGGCTCTGGCCGCCGCCGCGATCCCGGCTGCACTGCTGCCCACCCTCCTTATTGGCGGCCTTCTTCTTACTTGCCCCTGAGGGCCGGCTGGGCGCCATGCGCCTGGGCGCTCAGGGGTTGGTCGAGATCAACGGACACCTCAAGCGCCAAGGGACTGAAACGGCTCTGAACGGCGCAAACGCTCAAAAGGAAATCTAGGAATGGCCACCGTGAACAAGTCCGAGAAGGACCGCGTCATCATTTTCGACACCACGCTGCGCGACGGCGAGCAGTGCCCCGGCGCCACCATGACCTTCGAGGAGAAGCTCGAGGTCGCCGAACTGCTGGATGATATGGGCGTCGACGTCATCGAGGCGGGCTTCCCGATCACCTCCGAAGGCGACTTCCAGGCGGTCAGCGAGATCGCCCGCCGCTCCAAGAACGCCGTCATCGCCGGCCTGTCGCGCGCCCATCCCGCCGACATCGACCGCTGTGCCGAAGCCGTGAAGTTCGCCAAGCGCGGCCGTGTCCACACCGTGATCGCGACCTCGCCGCTGCACATGCGCGTGAAGCTGAACAAGACCCCGGAGCAGGTGATCGAGACCTCGGTCGCCATGGTCGCGCGCGCCCGCAACCAGATCGACGACGTCGAATGGTCGGCCGAGGACGGCACCCGCAGCGAGATGGACTTTTTGTGCCGCATCGTCGAGGCCGTGATCAAGGCCGGCGCCACCACGGTGAACATCCCCGACACCGTCGGTTATACGGTGCCGGAGGAATACACCCACTTCATGAGGACGCTGATCGAGCGCGTGCCGAACTCGGACAAGGCGGTGTTCTCCGTGCACTGCCATAACGATCTCGGCATGGCGGTCGCCAACTCGCTGGCCGGCATCACGGGCGGGGCGCGCCAGGTCGAGTGCACCATCAACGGCATCGGCGAGCGCGCCGGCAATGCCGCGCTCGAAGAGATCGTGATGGCGATCAACGTGCGCAACGACAAATTCCCCTACTGGAACAAGATCGACACGACGCAGCTGACCCGCGCCTCGAAGCTGGTCTCGGCGGCGACCTCGTTCCCGGTGCAATACAACAAGGCGATCGTCGGCCGGAATGCCTTCGCGCATGAGAGCGGCATTCACCAGGACGGCGTGCTGAAGGACGCTTCGACCTACGAGATCATGCGCCCCGAGATGGTCGGCCTGAAGCAGTCCTCGCTGGTGCTGGGCAAGCATTCCGGTCGCCACGCCTTCGTGCACAAGCTGGAGGAGATGGGCTACAAGCTCGGTCCGAACCAGCTGGAGGATGCGTTCACGCGGATGAAGGCGCTGGCCGACCGCAAGAAGGACATTTACGACGAGGACATCGAGGCGCTGGTCGACGAGGAGATGGCGGCCTCCCACGACCGCATCAAGCTGACCTCGCTGACCGTGATCGCCGGCACCCACGGACCGCAGCGCGCGACCATGAAGCTCGACGTCGACGGCCAGATCAAGATCGAGGAAGCCGAGGGCAATGGCCCGGTCGACGCCGTCTTCAACTGCATCAAGCGCCTGGTGCCGCACGAGGCCAAGCTCGAGCTGTACCAGGTGCACGCGGTCACCGAGGGCACCGACGCGCAGGCGGAAGTGTCGGTGCGGCTGGCGCAGGACGGCCGCTCGATGACGGCGCGCGCGGCGGATCCGGATACCCTGGTGGCTTCGGCCAAGGCATATCTCGGCGCGCTCAACAAGATCGTCATGAAGCGCCAGCGCGACAATGTGACGACGGCGGCGGCGAGCTGAATGGCTGCCCTGCTAAGGGCCAATAGCGGCTGTGTAAGCGAGCCGCTATTGATGCAGCCGGCGTAAGACTGGCCACCCGGCGCCGCCGGGCGGCTCAAACAAAACGACAGGGAGAGACCATGCGCACCTCGGCGATCGCCGCCTCCATCGCGGTTCTGGCACTTGGCTTGAGCGGGCCGGCATCGGCCCAATCACCGATCATCATCAAATTCAGCCACGTCGTCGCCACCGACACGCCGAAAGGCAAGGGCGCGGAGAAGTTCAAGGAGCTCGCCGAGAAGTACACCGGCGGCAAGGTCAAGGTCGAAGTCTATCCGAACTCGACGCTCTACAAGGACAAGGAAGAGCTCGAGGCGCTCCAGCTCGGCAGCGTGCAGATGCTGGCGCCGTCCAACTCCAAGTTTGGGCCGCTCGGCATCCGCGAGTTCGAGGTGTTCGACCTGCCTTACATCCTGCCCGACATCAAGACGCTGCGGAAAGTGACGGAAGGGCCGCTCGGCACCAAACTGCTGAAGCTGCTGGATGCCAAGGGCATCACCGGTCTTGCCTATTGGGACAACGGCTTCAAGCAGATGAGCGCGAACAAGAAGCTGATCACGCCGGCCGACTATCAGGGCGTGAAATTCCGCATCCAATCCTCGCGCGTGATCCAGGCCCAGTTCAAGTCGCTCGGCTCGCTGCCGCAGGTGATGGCGTTCTCGGAAGTCTACCAGGCACTCCAGACCGGCGTGGTCGACGGCCAGGAGAACACCTGGTCGAACATCTACACCCAGAAGATGCACGAGGTTCAGAAGTACATCACCGAAACCAATCACGGCTACATCGGCTACGTGGTGATCGTGAACAAGAAATTCTGGGACGATCTGCCGGCCGACATCCGTGACCCATTGTCAAAGGCGATGAAAGAGGCGACCGAGTTCAGCAACGCGCAGTCGCAGAAGGAGAACGATGACGCGCTGACCGAGATCAGGAAGAGCGGCAAGAGCGAGATCATCAAGCTGACGGCCGATCAGGACGAGGCGATGCGCAAGGCGATGGAGCCGGTTTACAAGGAGGCCGCGGGCCGCATCGGCCAGGGGCTGATCGACGAGTTCCTGAAGGAAGCCAAGAGCCCGACGAACTGACCTCGACGGGCGACCCCAACGAAGGGCTTCCGCGCAGCGCACGGAAGCCCATTTTGTTGCGAATTATTTTTGTTCGCATCTGAACGGACATTCACGGCGGTTACATCTCTGCAAGGACGCCCTTCCTGTTCAAGTTGTAAGTTGCGCGTCAGCCCCCTCGGGCTCATCCTTACGGGCACCTTTCCAGAGGAGGTCAGGATGAAGAAATTCACCATCGCAGCCATCGCCGTGCTCAGCATCGCCGGCTCGGGCGCGGTCTACGCCCAATATCATCGCCCGTGGATGGAGCACGTCCGCCACATGCGCATGAACCCCGAGGACCGGGCCGCCTTCGTCGATGCGCGGATCGCAGCCGTCCATGCCGGGCTGAAGCTGAACGCAGATCAGGAGAAGCTGTGGCCGCCGGTCGAGGCGGCGGTGCGGGAGTTCGCCAAGCTGCGCATCGACCGCGCCAATGCGCGGATGAATGCGGGTCCAGGTGATATGTCGAGGGATGCCGACAGACCGGAGGATCCGGTCGCCCGCCTGCGCCAGCGCGCCGAGGACATGGGTGCGACTTCCGCGGCCCTGAGGAAGATCGCCGATGCCGCCGATCCGCTCTACAAGACCCTCGACGAGGGCCAGAAAAGGCGCCTCGCCGTGCTGACCCGGCACCGCGGCCCGTTCGGCGGCGGCGAGGACGGCCCGCGCCACCACCACTTCATGGAGCGCATGGACCGCATGATGGAACGGGGCATGGACCACTTCCACCATGACCGCTTCGACCGTGACCGCGGTCCCGACCGGGACCGGGAGGGCCGGCTCTGAACGGACCGGTTCTCAGGCCGTAAACCTGGCGAAGCCGCTGGAATCCAGCGGCTTTTCGCATTTCCGTCCCTGTGGACGAGACCTTGGAAAACTTGTGTCCGATCGCTTGCCATACCCGGATCGCTTTGCTAAACGACCGGCCTCGCAAGGCCTTGACCGCCTTTCGGGCGCATAGCTCAGTTGGTAGAGCAGCTGACTCTTAATCAGCGGGTCCCAGGTTCGAGCCCTGGTGCGCCCACCATATAAATCAAGACCTTAGCGAGAGAAACCGTTTGAGAGAGCCGAACTAAAACGGTTTTTCAAACGGTGTTTTTGACGGCCGTTTGGCGAGTCCACTCTCGGCATTGTGATCTGCTCTACTCGTCGCGGCAGAAGCCAAGGCGACTAGAAGTCCGCCTCACAGAACCGCTTCCTCAACGTTGTGTTGAGTCAGAGCCCGACGAAGCCGGCATGCTTGCCCCTCTGTCCAATGCCATCGGCGACGTATTGCGCCAGCTGCGCGGCGCTTCCATTCGAAATAGTGCTTAAAGTCGACGTGAACCCTCATGTTGTTCGGCCGGTACGCCGCCATGCGGTGATAGAGCAGAACCGGTCCCGCCTCGAGGCGCCGATATAGCTGTCGAATTTAATGGGCGATGGCGTCGCGCGTCATCTTCCAGCTTCTGTCTAAAATGACGGGAAGTCTCCGGCGGTCTCCCAAAAATTCTCGTTTCAAAGAGACGATTGGTGGAGCAGGCTCTATTGCGACCGCCGCCAGACGAGCCCAGTCGGGCTTCGCCAACTGATAAGCTTTTGAGAGTAAGCTTATCAGTGGAGGAGGCGGAGTTGATCCTCCAGCCTAGCGCTCGCAATCGGTGACAACCTGGCCGAGACTGCGAGACGCTTGGCGGACAACGCGGCGCTGCTGCAAAAAATAGAGGCGCGCTTAATCGCCGTCGGTGCGATAAAAAGGCGTCTGGTAAGCTATCGAGCGCATTTGGGCGATGACGCTCAAAGCCAATGAAGCCGAACGCCTTCGGCGAGAATTCCCCTGCACGGGGCGGTCATATTCTCCAAAGCGACATATCTAGAACGGTCGTTTGATCAAGCTGTACTCAGCTACGCGATCGTGGCCAAGCACTTCCCGAGGAGCTGGCGGGACGCGCGAACGCAGTATTGAATGTCCTCCACATCGGGGGCACCTTCATTGTCCAGGACCTTATTGGAGCCGTCATCGGCTGCTGGCCTGCAGAATACGAGCGCCATCCGCTGATCGCCTGTCAGGCCGCGTTTGGAGCAGCCATCAGTCTTCAGTTTGTCACGTGGCTGTGGTTTGCATGGCCTCGCGCGCACGCTGCCCGGCCGTCGTTTCGGACCCGAACTTGACCGGCTGTGAGCCTGGGTTGCCGCGATTTCAGATACCAATGGGTCGCGACCACCAGATATTTGAGAATATGCAGGGTTCATTTGTCGGCGCCTTGTTGCCGCATGTCCCCCGCCATCGTGGTGCACACGTCCACGATTGCTGCCAATACAGTGGACAGCCTCGACGTGTCGTACGAGCTGCGTCCGGCGCGTTCGAAGAATGTCCGGGTATATCGATCCTTGTCTATCAGTGCGCCCTGGTAAACCCCGACATCGTCCTTGTAGTTCATCCACCGTACCAGGGGCGGAGGTAAGCCATCTGCCCACAGATCAAGATAGCACTCGATGGAAGCGGCCCGCCCGTTGATGTCAGATAAAGTCTGCCCGCCCGGTCCGGCAGTAGGAAAGGACTCAAAGCCTTCGAGAGACGGCAGCACCATGGCGCGCATGTTGACGGGAAAGGTGAGACCCTTGATCTTTCGAAAGGCGCTCTGGCCTTCCGCGTCATTATCGAGAACAAAGACGGTGCGGTTCTGAACGTCGATCTTCGCGAGGCCCTCTGCAAATTTTACCAGACTGCCGGTTCCGGAAAAAGGATGGCGTTCACTTACATCGATGAAATGGAAAAAATCGGCGATCTCCGGACGCAAGAGCTGAAACGCACGCTTCAGGATATGGGTGTCTGAGCTGCCCTCGGTGGCGATAAGGTAGGTTTGCGTGCGACGAGCACCCGGCACAAATTCTGTTTCCTGCGCCCAGCCGTTGGACACGAGCGGCCCAAACTGCCATTCAACGCGCTCTGTCAGGTTCTTGTCGTTCTCGGCGAACAGCCGCAGCAGCGTATAGGGATGCAGAAAGCCAACGAGCATTCCAAAATAGCTGCGTTCTGACCAGGCCTGAGCGTCATGGTTCGGATAAAACGGGAGTCGAGCCTTCACGCCTTCATCGGAAAACCGGCCCATCTCGCGTTGTTCATGGTCCTCCTGCCCAGAGACAAATGTGTCATCGAGATCCGCAATGGCGACCGCCGAAATAAAACGCAGAAATTCCGCAAAAGGCATGACGTCGAGCGAGATGTCCTTTTCGTCTTCTTGATATGACTTTCGCTCGTCAATCCATGCCGCGGCACCTCTGTCGTATTCGTGTTGCGCCGAGCTGAGCGTGTGCCCGAGCAATTCCAGACGAGGCACCAGCGACTTGAGAGATCGAGCAAAGCCCCACTCGCTCTCGGCCAGACCCGGATCATCCTCATCTGCGATGTCGTAGTTGATCTGCTCGGACCGAAGGCGTTGAAGGTCGCCCGGTTGGTACAGATCTCCGTGGTCAGGTCCCCTGCGGTTCTTTGCCCAGGAAATCGACATGCCACCTACATCCAGACTGATTTCTGTTCCCAAGGATATGCCCCTCCGCGCCGAATGCGGCCTACACAGGTTTGACTGAGAGTGGTTTCGCCGCCTTACCGAAGAACCTCTTCACTTCTTCATTATGGTATTTGGCAAGCCAGGCATATTTGGCACGAACGCTGGCGACCTCTGCTGAGGCGTGGGCCTTGAGAATGGCTTGACCGTGATTCTTGGCCCAGTCCAGGCAAGCCTTCTGCCAGGCTTCGGTGCGCATGCGATCTCGATCGTCCGCGTCCGCAGCCAAATACTTCTTTCGGTCTTCACCCACGATCACTGGTTCAATGGAGTCCAGGCAGATGCGGAGATAATTGATGAACCACAAAGTCTTGCCGTTCGGAAGCTTCCTGTATTGCTTCAGTGTTCTGGGAATAGGGTCAATGTCGTCGCTGTAAAACCGCCTGTGAGGGTGATTGGAAAGATATCTTCGCAGTCTCGGTGTGATCGCGATCATCGGCACGCATGCGTCGCGTTCGAGGCCATAGGCTTGCACCAACGCGGGACTAATGAGCGAATCCTGGCGCCGATACCAGATACCGAGATCTACGCCGCCACGCACGAATATCCCTTCGAGCACGCAGGTGCCTTGGGAGAGTGCGAAACCGCTAAGCTCGCTCATGAGGATGTCGAACGTGCCCTGGATCGGCGTCAGCGGGGAACGAAGCGGAACGGACAAGACCAGGCAGTCAGAAAACGCCAAAACACTTTTGCCGACCGCCCTATCGGATTGCCGGGTGAACTTGTCAGAAGACTTGTGTCCGAACTCGTTCTGGGCAAAGGCCACATCGTTATCTAGTGCGCGCAGCTCTTGCTCCGTCCGGATGCTTTCGACGCGTGCCGAAAATCCCAGTAGGTCGACAAAACCAACCAGTCCATTCTTCAGGTGTCTCCGCGTGATTTTCTTTGTCATATGCGTTCCAAGAAAGGTTCGAATAAAGAGCTGAGGAATGAGATCCTGCGTCTGCGCATTGCGATGCTTGAAATCGTCAGCATCTTCGAAGGCGCGGTAAAACAATGGAGATTTCCGAAAAAGGAAATCGCGGCGGTCTGGACGGTCCAGCTAAAACTTAGGTTGAGGAGGGTCTTCGCGATCGCGTTTACGTCTGTTGTGCAATTCGTCTTGCTCTTGGGCTTCCAGGGCGGCCCGGCGGCGCCTAATCTCTACGACCCTGGCGTCGATCCGCTTGCGATCGTCGTACGACGCCCTGCGATAAGCTGGGATTTTCTCTGGATCCGCGCCACGTACAATCTCGCTGACGATCTCTTCAATCTTCTTCTCGTCCATGTTGTCTTCGATCTCTCCGAGGGGAGGGGCTGACGTGAGCTTAGAACGACATCCTGCAAGAGCGAAGGGATGAGTGGGTACATGACCGCTCGAGATGGATCGCCTCTTTGGCTCACCTCCACAAAAATCATGGATATGGAATCGTGGTGCGCTTGGACCCGCGTAACGGGGCAGATCGTCTTAGTCGGACTTGTTGAGCAGGCTCTGGATTTCGCGGGTAAGCCCCTCGCGTGCATCAACCATGATTAGGTCAACAATCTCCGCGGTAGGCCGCTCAAAGAGATCGCGATCCTTATCCGCCTTCATCTTAATGGTGACGTCTAACCAGGTTGAAACGCTCTGCACGATCGCGCGCCTGAGTTTGGCGGTCGCATCCTTGGAGAACTTCACGCCATCGGTACGGTCCGTCCATTCGTGCTGGCCGATGAATTCGATGCCACCAAGTTCAAGAGCGCGCTTCACGCCCCATTCTGAACGAGCCTCGACCGGCCCGGAGGTGGCCTCCAAGCGCTTGATCGTTTTCAACGAGACGTTCGCCTTTTCGGCCAATTCCGACTGCTCCCAGCCGAGCATTGCCCGCGCGGCCCTGAACTGCTCCCCAGTGGTGTATCCCATGGCCCTCTCCAAATGTCACCTCAGGGGTCATTAATCACTATTATGTCCAAATAAGGTCATTGGATGCGCTGAGTGGCCTTTAACTTGTCACGGGCCGCTTAAAAGAGTACCTGTGGTCAGGCTTGGCGGCTGGACGTACCACCACCGCAGAACAGTTAGAGATCTTATGCCCAACTTGCCATCGAAGAGCGCACCGCACGCCTGATCGTCTCAAACCCGTGCCTCTGCAAGAATTGAAGAAGTGGTGCGCGGACGGACGGCTCTGGCGGCCTTCCGGGAGGATCCTGTAATTGGGTCTCGCACAGTTCTTCGTCTGCTGCGCAAGCACTCACCTTCACGTTGAGGAGGGTTGGCGGTACTGAGAGCCGCACTGATAAGGAAATTAAGAAAAGCTAGTCAGTTGGAGCTGGCTAGCTTTCCATCGATGAACTGATCGAAATCCGTAGGGGAAGAACTTTGATGTCAGTGTCCAGCTCGGCCAACTTTCCTTTGAAGGTCGGTTGCATCCTCCAACAGTGGCATGTCTAAGCTCGGGATCTCAGGCATCGCCTTGCCAGCGATTGCCTGGAGGTCGCCGACCATGCCAACAGTCGAGTCAAGCACGGACAGAATTTGTGTTTCTCGCTTTGCCCACTGACGCCCCATGAATTTGCGTTCCCTGTCGAGGTCGTCCCGCATGTCGTTGAATTTCTCGACGACGGCGTCCACACGTTGCCTAAACTTGGTGCCGGTCAGATAGTGATAGACCTGCTCCATTTTCGTTTGTTGACCTTGCTGGACTAATCGCGAGCTGCTCACGTCGATCAGACCTTGGCGAAGGGCTACGGCGACTGGAAGAGCGCAACGAGGATGAGCGACCCATACTCCCTCGACCAGGTCGAACTGCTCAATATGCTTGGGTAAGGCTTGAGAGACAATTAGAGCCACGTCGGCACCGGATCGGCGCTGGTCGTCCCGCAATTTGGAGAGCCATCCGTCACTCCAGGCTTTGGTGCGCTTTGTCTCCCACAGAATGACGCCGGCAGGCTGGCTGATCGCACCGTTCACCTGCTGCATTACGTCTGCACCAAGCTCGCCTTTGCCGATTGGCTCTATGGAGTCCGTCGGAAAGCGTCCGCGCAGAAGCTCCTCGAGCTCAAGCTCTAGAACCTCGCCCTGGGACTGCTGCGACCCTTGCTCTGCCTTGCGCTTCAATTCTTCGATCGTACGTGCCATCGATTCAATGGTCTGATCCTTCTCCGCGACTCGCAACCGGGCCGCCTCGTCGGCCTCCTGTCGAGCTTTGGTCTGGATAGTCTCGACGGACGCCTGCACGCGTTTCTCGACCGTCAGATCCAGCTCGCGCTTTTCTTCGTCCAGTGCACGTTGCTTGCGCATTAGCTCAGCCTGCGCCTGCTGAGCTTCTGCTAGTTTTATATTGTTGCTCTCAAGGGCCTGTTGCAATTCTGCGACTTCGTTCGCCCGCGCTTGCAGATCTGAAGCTACAGCATCCCGTGCCTTCTTAGCCTCGGCGGCGGCGACTTGTCTGCGTTCGGTCTCCAGCCGTTGCTTGATCTGCCCTTCAATGCTGGCTCGCGCCTTAGTGACTTCTTCTTGCCGACGTCGCAACTCGTCAGCCTGGCGAGTGAATTCCGCTTCTCTCGCGGCAAGCTTCGTCTGGAAGCCGCGTCGCTCGACTTCCAACAAGGGTGCAGCAATCGACTCCGTAAGCGGTATTTCGTGGCCACACTTGGGGCAGGGGATGTGAGGTTCGTGGACGTGTCCAGTCATGGAGGTCACTGCGGAATGTTCCTGTTTTGTTCATTTTGGCTCAATCCATTGCCTCGGTCAACTGTTAGCTCGATTGATCCCCAGGAAAGTCCGAATGCGCGCTGCACCGACGTTCGCACATCGACTGATGGGGAAAGTTACGAGGCCAAATTAGTCTCGTGCCCTCTGGATCGAGCTTGGACGTGGCTCGCGAAGCTCGCCGAACACAGGATGTCACTCGCTTCGGTCTGATTCGCCACGACGCCAAAGCGCAGGCTCGCTGGACTGCCGGCTTCTACTATCCGAATGGGTGAGCTTGCCCCGTGGTCTGTCGGGCCTGCCACATGCGCGGTGCTTCATGAACCGATACGCTCAACGAGCGGTCCATCTTCTCCAATGGCGCGAAAGCGATAGAAGCGAACGCTGTCCTGTAGATAGTTAAATTTCTGGCGCGCGAGCTGGAAGAGTTTCTCGTCGCATGTCGAGATGATGAATTGCCGGGTGCCGAAGTCTGACTTGAGAAGACCCATGATTAGATCTAATAGCGCATAGATGTTGAGATCGTCGAAATGTGTGACGGGATCGTCGAGAAAGACCGGCGCCAGCGAGGACCAGTTTTGTCCGCTGCAGGCCGTCAGGAAGAGACCAAGCTGCAGGGTTTGCTTTTGGGACTCGCTGAAATAGTCGACGGGCCGCAGCTCGACGCCATGCCGCTTGACCGTGACCGAAATCTCAGACTTGCGACTGATGATCTCGACGTCGTCGAAGCCGTAGACCGATCTAAGCCGGCGCTGAATGACGGAAGTCCTCGGACCGTATTGGCGCGTGAAGTTCGCGATGGCCGCAGCCTGTTCGTCGGACAGAATCTTTTCGACCGCAGCGAAGTAGTCACGCCAAGGCATTCGAGCGGCACGCGACGCCTTCTTCTCGGTGATGAGTTTGTTTTTCGTTGCTATAGTTGTTTCAAGCCGGGCGAGCGCGGCGGCGGTCGTCGCGGCATCGAGGCCGATTTCGGCACTTGCGACACGTTGGTGCAGGGCGCGGAGCCGGGCAAGTGCCTGGGTCTCTTCACCCAGTTTGCCGATCAATTCCTGCTCGTCGGAATCTTCCGGCAAATTGGAGTCGGCAAGCCGTGCAATGATAGCCCTGCGCGCTTGTTCGTTCTCGTTCACGCGTCTGCGGAGGACCGGAAGTTGGCCGGCGAGCTCCGCGATGATGCGCGACTCTGCATCGAGCATTCCCTGAAGTCTTGTCTGTTCCTTTGTCGCGGCATCGTGAGATTGGCGAAGTTCATTGAGCAGTCCCGAGCGATCTTGCTCCGCTTCATTCAATTCGTCGTCGCTCGAATCCAGCGTCACGCCACTCAAGCGCGGGTCACTACGTAATGTCGTGAGCCCCTTGCGAATTCGCTCGAGTTCCGTATTCACCGCGGTCCTCGCCGACTCCTGCTGGGAAATCGACTTGGTGAGAGCGTCGAGGGCAGCCTTTGCCGCATCGGCGGCATCCGCAGCCACCTTCACGGCAGCATTGCTGTCTTCGATCTCCTTACGTGCTTCGGTGAAATTGGCCGCGATCTGCCGGGTCAATTGAGTCAAACCAGCAGATGCATTCAGACCGAGGCCATTTGCAGCGTTCGCCCAGACATTAATCTCGCGATCACGGGCGGTGCGATCATCGGCGAGTTGGATCAGCTGCGCCTGAGCGGCCTTTTGCGCCTCACGATTTCCTGCCAGATGACGGGTGATTTCCTGGATACGTTGCCGCACCCCGGCGAGTTCGGTGCGGGCCGTGCCCGCGCTGTCGAGCGTCATCTGCTCTTGGATATGACGGATCAGTTCATCTTGGCTTCCGTGATCGACGCCGCACAGCGGGCAGTTGCCGTCCGTGATATGCTTTTGCAGCTGAGAAAGTAATTGTCGAAGCTCGGACTGGCTACGATCGGCATCGGCGATCACCCGCTCGAGCGTTGCTTGCTGCGGAGCATTCGAGTCCAGTCGCGCTTGAAGCGTAGGCTCTGCCGCGCGCAACTCCAGCAAGGTCTGGTTCAGGACAACTTCCTGCTGCCTGATTTCGGCGATACGGTCGGTACTTGCTTTCCACGGGCCTAAGGCCGCACTAAGTGCTTCCAGATCGGCGGAACGCTTTCTCCCCGCAGCCTGCCGTTCAACGGACATCGCGAGCTGACTGGATTTTTGCTGCAGATAAGCCGAGGCAGTTTCCGACCGGTTGCGGTCTGCGGCGATAGCTTCGGTCGCCCGATTGAGCCGCTCGGTTTGGACATTGAGCGAGTTGAGCGCGGTCGCGTAGCCCGGGCGCTGATCGCGCACCCATTTCAGATTGTCGAGCGCTGATTGAGCTTGCCGGACCTGGGCAGCAATCTCCGCAACGCGCTTGCGGACAGCGTCCAATTGCTGCTGGATGGACGTCTTCGATTGCTCGGCAGCCATCCTGCGGGCGTCGCCCGCTTCGAGCTGCGCGCGCAGGTCCTTCCCTTCCAGGACCAGGGGCGGGAGCCGGACGACTTCTTTCGCGAGCTCGGAAAGAACGGCGATCCTACCCTCGCTTTCAGCGATGCGGGCCTCCAGCGTTGCCCTCCAGCCACGCACCGCCGTGGCATCGGCTGCACCAGAGTCGGCGTCGACGTCGATGTCCTTCAACGCGGCGCGCAAATTGCTCAGCTCGGCATTGAGGGCGCCAATGTTCGACTTGTCCTTGATGGTGCGACGAAGTCCGTCGAGCTCTGACTTGTCTGCCTTCAAGGAAGCCGTGGATTCCGATATCTCGGAAGAAAGCGCATTGAGGCTGTTCTTGAGGATCGTCACGATGTTCGCAGACTTTTTCAGCGCGTTTTCATAATCCTCGAACGCCAGCATGCGTGAGACAATCTCGCGCGGCAAGGTGCAATGATCCTTGAAACTCTGCGTCAGCGCCTGATTGTCCTGACTGAACAGGTGGGAGGCACGAAACAAGCTGATGAGATTGTCGATCCGCTCGGCAACGGCGTCCCCACTCTTGGTCAGCTGCTTGAGGATAGGCTTGCGGTCGGTCGGTGATCCGTCCAACAATGCATGCGTTGGGTCGGCTACCGACCGGTCAATCGTGTGCGACTTCCCATCTGATCGATACGTCAAGGCGACGCGGGCATCTTCGGGCTTGCTGTCGAGGTGGGCCGCGACTTCGCGGAAGTGGTCAGTATCGGCAATTTTGAGGCGACCGATCGATCCAGTGATACCAAAGTCGATCGCATCGAAGAACGAGGTCTTGCCGAACCCGTTCGGGCCGTAGAGCACGGTGATCTCGCTGCCGATCTCGAACGTCATCGGAGCGCGATATGCCCGGAAGTTCTCGATCGTGATGGATTCCAGCAACACTGGTGCGCTGGTCTGTTCGCCGAAAACGGCGGACAAAGTTGCCACGCGCGTCGGTGCTTTCGGGGTTCCATACTCGTTGGCGAGACAGGCTTCGACGATGCGTTCGGCGCTCCTTTCGTGTTGAACCACGATCTGCCGGGCCAGCGTCGTCGGGACCCCGGACTGTTGAAGGAACGTTTGGGCCGATGCCGGTCGAAGAGCCGGGCCGTCAAGCTGCGTCAACGGAAGGAAGGGCAGCCGCGCCAGTGCATTCCCGACGTGCTCGGTGAGCGGCACCACGAATTTGCGACAAAAATAGACATCCGTTTCGATGTCCGAAGCGAGCTGGTCGAGCTTGTCGGTGTCGCTCGCGATGCAGAGCACATAGGAGAGATCGTATTGATCCCAGTCCTTCGACCGCTCGGCCTCTGTCTTGAACGCCTCGTAGGTTTCCTCGAATGTTGCGCGCGGCTCGGAGCCAGCAAAGGCAAACGCGGCGACGACTCGATCGGTTTGCAAGATGGTAACCGGGAGACCTTGTCCGGCCTCCAACACAGATAGGGTGCCTCCCGGCACCTGACTGAGGCACGCCTTCACCACCTCCGCGTGACCTTCGTTAAGCGCCGACATGGGCACCAACTTCTTGTGAGAGTTCGTCGACGGTGGTCGCATTGACGAAGGCGGCGATCAATCCTTGATAATCAACGTGGATGATCGCACTCTCGGGTTCCGTAATCTTGCGCTCGTCACCAAGCTTTGGCTCGCTGGTTTGAAGGATGCTGCCGGACCGGCGCTTGCGCGGCAAGTTGTCACGATCGCGTGTGATGAGAAGTGCCTGTCGGCGGGCATTTGGTGTGAACTGGGTTTGTGCGTATTTGTGGCACTGATCATGGGTTTTGCCCCGTACGGCGAGTAGGTCGAGTGTCTTTCCACCGATCGACACCGTGGCGTGTCCAGCATTCTGAGCGTCTGCAGTGACCCCGCCGCACATCCCAAACAGATCGAGTGTATTGACCACATGACCGAGGGCTCCGCGTTCATCGGCGTCCCACGCATCGGCGTCGCCTTCGGTTGCGGCGCGTCCGTTCGCCTGACCGTCGCGTGCGGTTGCCAACCTTATGATCTTGCCGCAGGAGGGCGCGGAGAGCGTGCGCAACTCTTGAATCGATGTCGCATGAGCGGCGTCGGCACGGGCGCTGAGGTCGCCCGCGGGCTGCAAGTCGCTGAGGCTCGTTATATCGTCGAGCTCATCGTTGATCCATTTGACGCAGGCCGGAACCAGGTTGGATGGCGTACGTGGATCGGGGGAAGCGACTAGCGGGAAGACGAACGGTCGATCGACCGCGAACGTGCGGTTTGCTGCCCCAGCAATCACAGAGTCGGGGTTGATCTGGACGAACGAATGAATGCACGCGCCCTTCTCACGGAAATACGTATCGCGGAAGGCATTCAACAGCGGATTGCCTCTAAACCTTGGACCGCCTTTCGCGACCGTGGGCCGCGAAGCAGCTTCCTGAAACAGCGTCTGCGGTGAAAAAACTAGGCTGGTGCCGCCATAGAGTTCGGATCGCCCGGGGACCGGCTTGCCCGCGCTATTGGCGAACACGAGGCATGTGCGGTCCCGCCGGACGTTCGGCACGATCGTTCCCTCAAAGAATGACACGGCCGCGCCCATGAATGTTGGATGCGAAGGGCGCGGGTTGTATTGGATGACGAACATCCATGAAAGCGACAGCTCGCCTTCGCCAGCTTGGACACCGAGATCATCGAGGGCCCATCGCCACGACGGCTTAGTGCCGATCGTGGCGATCCAGTCGAAGCAGATCAGCGAAGAAAATCGGTACTTCGGTCCATTCGACAGATTTCCTTTGAAGGAGAAGACCGATTTGCCTCGGTACATGTTCTGGTAGACGATGTGTTGCTCTTCCCAGGCTGGCCAGAGCTTGGGCTGCAACCATCGCTCGACCGTTCCATCTCCGGCCTTCGTCCAGGTGATCGCGCAATTGATCCATTCGTCTGTACCAATTTGGTCCAGGCCATTATGCTCGGTGTCGAGATGGCTGCCCGCGCGAGCGGTCAGACTTGCGAAATCGGTCTTCGAAAGCGCGTCCGTTCCGCCTATGACGATCGTTCCCGTGGGCCATTGTGGATCCGCGAGCGCGGCGTCGATCAGGTCGACCCCCTCCAGACCGGGGATGCTGTATTCTGGGAAGATTGTGAAGTGCGTTTTCTCGGCTTGATGCGGGGCGGCACGCGAGACGGCCAGCGTGGCCGTCAGATTGTCCAAGAGCTCGGGTTTGCGAGAGGCGACGGTCCTGAACGGCTCCTGCTGCGTCAATGTCAGATGTGGTTGGGCAATTACCATCCCCACGCGATCATGCGGCAGCACGATGCCCCGCTCGGTTAGGTCTACGCGTGAGATGTGGATCATGGCTGGATGAGCTGCAGGAATATGCCGATGTCTTGGACTTTGGCCTGGTTAGCCACGAGAATTGGTTCAGGCGCTAGGAAAGTGTGGCTGCTAATCCTGCAACTTATAGGCTAGGTGATAAAATGCGCGCAAGAGGACTCCTTGGATGCGCCCGGTAGTCCGTCGCTGAGCTGCGGCCTTCATTGTGGCACGCCCAAATTTGGGAGCGAATCGTTCTGTGTGTAAGGAGCAAACGCCAGACGGACGACCAAAGGAAGTAGTACCTTGGCGACTCAGGAGTCCGGTCCTCGTCCGCGAGAGAGGCAGCACTCCCAAGCAGTAGCCCCAGCGGGGGATCAAAACCCCGGGGCCGGGACGCATCCTTGCGGCACGCTTATGACCGCTGGCTTATTCTCACGGAGTCGCATGATGACAAGCGGCCGACGTCCGACAACTGATAGAAAGACTACATAGACTGCGTCGACCGTGACTAATCAACTTTAGTCGTAAACGGAGTCAGCTTGTAGACTGATAAGGAAACTAACAAGACCTTATCAGTTCAACAAAAGCTATCAACGAGCGCCAGTCGCGCGCCAATTTGGCTGTACAGTCTGCTTCTTGTACATGTGGCCGACAAATGGTAAGCGGGTACGGGGTCGCCTTTTGACCATTTCCGGTGGAAGAGGCCGGCACTATTCCGTCGTAATGGTTGAGCCGGGATGAGATCGAGGTAATCCCTGTGGGACCTTGCGATAGCCATCGCGATCAGCTTGGCCAGTTTCCGAAAGTTCTGTGCGGGGCGGCCAGAGTGAACTCGTCGCGTGCGCCTTTTGAGACTCGTAATCGTGCGCCATCGGGCGAGCTTGAGAATGCGGTTAACGTGCGGAAACGCATCTCGATCTTCTTCCGAACCGGCGTGAAGTACGCCCCCTCATGATCTTGCTAACTCGCGCGCCTTTTTGCGTCGGCGCCCGCAACGCGGCATCTGAGGTGCAGATTGTCTGAGCTGAGGGCTCAGCAATAGGATGCCCGCTCATTAGCCGTAGGATGAGCGCGCGTTCGTAGGATCGGTTGCAGCCGTACGTTTAATGTTGATTTGGGAGAATCGCGTAGCTACGCTGGGTTGAAGTTGTGGGAGGCTGCAATGAACCCCCCTGTGAAACCCGGCGATCAAGACGCGATGGCCGCAATAGCAAACCTCTTAGATACCCACGAGGCGCGCGTTTTGGGGGCGGTGGGCCTTTTTATAGGCTATCTTTGCGTTCTGCTCACGAAGATTATGAATTTTACTCAAATGTATGTAGGTCTGTTAGGCGTTGTCGGGTTGACGATTGTCCTTCTGTTGCTTGGGGGAGGCAATATTCGAACGCGCATTTGGTGGTTACGAACAACGATCGTTGTTTTCCTCGCGATACTTCTAACAGCGCCACAGCTTTACTTCGCGTGGACGGTGTCTGTTGCGGAGGTCCAAGCCAATGCGTTGCTTGCGCAATCCAACCAGGTGAAGCAACTGTCAAATCAGTACGTTCAGCCCGAGATTTCGGTTGGGAAGAAGAAATAAGGAGTTGCCGCCATGAATCGCTGGAGCACTCTAGTCATTATTGCAATTGGTGCGGCTCTTAGCTCGACAGCCTGCGCTCAAAATGCCGACAACGTGCAAGGAATTCAAAAGTTCAGTTTCTCCACCCGACTTCCCGGCGAGCTTAAGGCGGCAGACCTCCCCCCAGACCCGAACGGGTCCGTTGAACGAGAGCGGTACTGTCTTCCCCGTGAACTCTCTTTGTTGCGAGTTCGTGATGTCAAACCTGACCTATCAAACGCACGGGCGAAGATCGAGATCGAAACCGATTTGGAGTCGAATTGTTTTCAAGTTACCGTGACTTTGCCTCCTCCGCGAAGCGTCTGTGCAACGGTGCCTCGAATTTCTGGATTAAGAATCGAGCAAACAAAGCTATGCGAGTTGGTTCCCACTAAGGTGTCATTCGCGGTGAGCTATGAAGCCCAAAAGAATACAGATGCGAGTGGCGTCCCGTCTCCTGCCCCGATTGCTGACGCACAAACGGGTGCGGCTGGGCCTAACGTTTCAGAGGGGCAAGGTAACTGGCCTGCTTCAAAGCTGATTGGCACCATGGTATATAATGATAAGAACGAAGTTATTGGAGAGATCGAGGACCTGATCGCCGATAAGTCAGGTGCGATAAAGAGCGCTGTGCTTGGTGTCGGCGGCTTCCTCGGTATGAATGAGCGCCTCGTTGCCGTGGACTTCAACAAGGTAAGATTTTCAAACGAACCAATCTCTAGAGTCGCGACTTCCAATTCTACAACCGGCTCAGCGGAAACGACAGCCGGCTCTCGTCCTACGACTACTGGGGCCGCTACCGCTTCGTCGCCTCAAGATCAAACAAAAAACCTTCGGTACCCGGATCACGCCATATACAGCATTAGCAAGGATGAACTGAAGTCCATGCCGGAGTTCAAATACTCCAAATAACATAATCGCGCACGCGATCACGAAATGCGACGAGAGCATCCCACGCCTTGTCGGTATCGAAGGGCCTATTTGTAATCGCCACAAACTCTTGCGACTCAGAGTCGAGGCCATCCCATAGGTTCAATGCGAAGTGGCTAAAGAGTTCGAGGGCGAGCAGCAGGAGGCCGACGGTCGATAGTGGGTCGGTAGACTAGACGCCCCTGGCTCCGACCGCCCCGAATGTTTCAGCGCGCCCGAGATCCCTCAGGAGGCTCGTGCAGAGGCCGTTCGCTCCAACTGATAAGCTTTGGTCGCAAAGCTTATCAGTCTTATCGCTATCGTGCAGCTTAGTGAGTGACCGCCAACTAGAGCGATCGGTGCCATTAGTGATGACCGTTGTGAGATCAGGTGCACGACGAAACGTGAGCGCGAAGCTAAGTCTCCCTGAGCTTGTCCTTAATTTCGATCAAAAGCTGTCGATTAGCGGGACAAAATTTCCTTAACGACTTCCATACCCAATTCCAGCCATTGACCTGCTGCCTTGCGCTTCTCGACTTCGTTTTGAGCACCTTTATGCCCGAGCGAGGCGGCTGCCTGGTAGAGTGCGAAGTCCTCACCGAAAATCCGCGCGGTCGCTTTCTTGGCTCGGATGAGGTCTGCCAACCCGATCATCGAATCCGGATCACCGAGGTTCACGCCGCGTCGGTAGAGGGCTTCGGCATCCCGGAACTTGCTTTGATTGACTAGGAGCTGGGCGGCATTGTCGAACGCGGCTGGATATTCGGCCTGCACAAGCTCCTGGAATATTGCTGCCGCGCGACCGTCGTTGGTGGCCTGAAGGGCACGAGCCCATTGATACCGCAGCCGCAGTTCGTTGGGATTAGCCGCAACTGCCCTCTCGCACGCGTCCACCGCCGCACGGGCATTGGCGCGCAGCTCGGGAAAGGACACACCGTTCGATATTCGCCGCGGGTCGGTTGGATTGGCCGCCAGCGTATCGCATTCCGAAAGGCCGGCTCGATCGAGGGCTGGCCTCTGTGCCACGGGAGGACTTTGATACGGTGCAGCCGGAGGGATGGGGAGAATTGGAGCCGCTGGCGCCGCCGAAGCCACGGGCGGAGCTGTCTGGCTTGAATTGCGCAGCGCCCGCTCGGAATCAAGCTGCTGCTGTACCGCGCCGAGTCTGTCCCTGGTCACCGCGTGAGCGTCGCGCTCGCGTTGCAGCTCCGATCTGGCAGCCAGCGTTTCCGATCGGGCCGCGTCGCGTTCGCGCTCGGTCTGGGGCAGACGCGAGACCTGCGCTCGCCGGGTATCGAGCTCGCCCCGCGTTTCTGCGAGCTGCGTCTTGCTGGCGAGATGCGCGTTCTGCTCTCGGAGCAGTTCGTCTCGCGTGGTCGCCGTGGTGCTGGAGAGTGTCTCCGCGTCTTGCCAAGCCGAGCGAACCTGCCAGCTCAGAACCGCGATAGCCACGACGCAGGCTGTCGTCGCCGCAAGCAGCAGCTTGGTCTGGAAATTGTCCGGTATGGAGATCGGAAGTCCGCTTTCAATTGCGGGATTGACCGGCGTTGCGAGGGCAACAGGTCGGGCTGCGACGGGGATCGACGGAGCCGGCTCGCTGGCCTGGCTGTCGGGGGGGACGAAGGTCTGTTTACTTGCTCTCGACAACTCCTCGATGATCAACTTGACCGGATCGACCGGATGCCGGGACGTTGCGTCCTTCGCGTCGCTGTTGATCGCGATCGGCCATTCTCCGTGCGCGGAGTAACCAAGTCCGGGAACGTCGATGCGAACCGGTGCAGCGAGCGGGATACCCCAGCCGATCCCTCGCGCGATCGCGAGCTTCGTTGTCGTATCGTGGGAAACGGACAGCGGCTTGAAGTAATACGGCGCTTCGTTCCATCCCTCCGGATCCTTGAAGCGCTGGTTGATTTCCAGCAAAACGGCGAAGTCAAAGCTTGCGCTGGAGTCGGCCAGTAAACCCAGATCGAGTTCGATCGTAGAGTCGCTGAGCTCTCGGGCGCTGAAGGAGCCTGTCATGGGACGTCTGCTACTCGAATTCCGAAGCAACGATTCTAAATCGCTGCTTTCTAGCGGCTGCGCTTCTTTTCCAGGCTCTTCTTTTTTTGCCGTTCGGGGAGCTTCACACGCTCCTCTTCGATGTGAGGCTGATCGCGCTTTTTGTGCTCGAGATCGCCCGTATCTTCTTTACGTCGCTCCTTCGATGGTCTCGTAAAGGCGGCTTCCCTCTTCGGACCTGTTTGGTTCTCCGAGAGGTTTTCTAGGGGGGGCGGG
>NZ_JADYVO010000037.1:0-31375 GCF_020193825.1 Bradyrhizobium sp. NBAIM18 | reverse complement strand
CCGGCTGGCAGCAGGTCAATTTCTCCACCCCGGTCGCGATCACGGCAGGGACCACGTACGTCGCGTCCTATCACACCAACGGCAATTATTCCGGTACCCAGAACTATTTCGCGACGTCGCTTGCCAATGGCCAGTTGACGGCACCGGCGGGCGCCAACGGGGTCTATGCCTATGGATCTGGAAGCGCGTTCCCGACGAACAGCTATAGATCCTCGAACTATTGGGTCGACGTCGTCTTCAACGGATCCTCCTCCGCCAACAATACGTCCCCCACCGCTGTTGCTGACTCTGCGAGTGCTACGGAGAAGGGCGGCGCCAACAACAGCGCTGGCGGTTCACCCGCCACCGGCAACGTACTGACCAACGACACCGATCCCGATTCTGGCGACACCAAGACCGTCACTGCATTCAGCTTTGGCACGACCAGCGGGACGTTCCAGACGCCTCTCGCGGGCGCGCACGGCACGCTCTTGCTCAGTGCCTCGGGGGCTTTCACCTACACGGTGAACGAGAACGATCAAGCCGTGCAGGCCTTGCGGCAGTCGACCGATACGCTGAACGACGTCTTCAGCTATACGATGCGCGACGCCGCGGGCGCGGCATCGTCGGCAACCCTTACTGTCACCATTCACGGCGCCAACGACGCGCCGGTCCTGGCAATCCAGACCGGCAACCAGGCCGCGACCGTTGGCTCGGCGTTTTCGCTAACGCTACCCGCCGGCACCTTTACCGATGTCGATGCCGGCGACTCGCTCACCTACAGCGCAACCGCTGGCAGTTCAGGGCTTCCGGCCTGGCTCACGTTCACTCCATCGACCCGAACCTTTACCGGCACGCCGACGTCCGCGGACGTTGGCACGTTCAGCGTCACGGTGTCCGCTGCCGATCTCGGTAACCTCACGAGCAGCGAGACATTCAATATCGCAGTTTCGGCGGTTCCTTCGACCGTGAGCCTATTCTCTACCACCGATATTCCGGCGATCCGATCGGGGTCTGACACTTCCCAAGTCAACCTCGGAATGCAATTCACGTCGTCCGTGGCAGGCACGATTACCGGAATCAAATACTACAAGAGCGCGAATGATCCCGGAACCCATACGGGCTCGTTGTGGAGCAGCACCGGCGCGCTGCTGGCGACCGCGACTTTCACGAACGAGAGCAGCAGCGGTTGGCAGACAGTCACGTTCAGCAATCCGGTGTCCATCACAGCCGGCACCACCTACGTCGCAAGCTATCACAGCAACGGCCACTACGCCTCCACCACCAGCTACTTCACCGCAGCTCGCACCAATGGGCCGCTCACGGCTCCCGCGAACATCAACGGCCTCTACACCTATGGAACGAGCAATTTGCTCCCGACCAATACCTATAACGCGAGCAATTACTGGGTTGATGTCGTGTTCAACAGCTCGAGCGGCGGCCCCAACCGGTCACCCGTCGCCGCGAACGACAGCGGCTTCGACGCCACGCAGAACGTGCCTTTCGGGATCCCGGCCTCGGCACTGCTTTCCAACGATACCGATCCGGACGGCAATACGCTTACGATCACGGGCGCGAGCGGTGGTGTGAACGGTGTCGCCAGCTACAACGCCCAAAGTAACAGTGTGATCTTCACACCGACGACCGGTTACACGGGGCCGGCATCGTTCAACTACAGCATCTCCGATGGCCAAGGTGGCTCCGCCAGCGCATCCGTCGCCCTCGACGTGAATGCTGCGTCTTCAACGACTGTGCGCCTGTTTAGCGCAAGTCATGAGCCTAGCATTGTGGCGGCCAATGATCCTAGGTCTGTGGAGCTGGGCCTCAAATTCCAGACGTCGACACCGGGCGATATCATCGGCATTCGCTTCTACAAGGGGCCAACCAACACGGGCGCTCACGTTGCAGATCTTTGGAGCAGCACAGGGACGTTGCTGGCAACTGCGGCCTTTACCAACGAGACGGCGGACGGCTGGCAGCAGGTCAATTTCGCGACGCCCGTGACGATCATGCCGGAAACCACATACATAGCCTCCTATCACACTGCCGGGAACTACGCAGCCGATCCAGGCCTGCTCGCCAACGCAATTACCAACGGACCTCTGACGGCCCCATCCTCGGGATCGATCAGCGGGAACGGTGTGTTTGCATACGGGACAGATAGCCTATTCCCGACCAACACCTACAACTCAACGAGCTATGGCGTAGATGTTGTTTTCAGACCGCAGCTAGCAGCATAGGAGACGTAAAGATGCACGCCGAACTTTATACCGATGGAATCGAAGAAATTACCGTGAGCGGAACCATCGTCCGCATCGATCTGGTCAGTCTTTCACCGACAGAGCGTGACGCCAACAACGCCCCGAAACGCGTGTTTTCCCAACGGCTGATCTTTTCGGTCGAAGCCTTCGCCAATTCGGTCGACGTGATGCAAAAGGCGCTTCAGGGCCTGGTTGATGCGGGCGTGGTCCGGCGGAATCAGCCAGCTGAATCGCACAATGGTGCGTCGGGAGTACGTGATGCGCTCGCGCCCAACACACGGTCTCTGAATGTCTCTTCGAATTTCCGCTGAAATCGACGCTGCTGGCGGCGCGAAGGACCAGGTTGTGGACGCGCCCGCGCCCGGATTGTCAACGCAGACTGCATTGGAATGCCTGTCCAAGGTTTCCGGTCACCATGGCATAGATCTGCCGGTCGAGCGCTTGAAGCACGCCTATGCGGTGGCCGGCCCGCTCTCGTTGAATCTCTTGTTGCGCATGGCGAAGGATGCAGGCCTGCGCGCGAGGAGCACGAAGCTGGATTGGGGCGCGCTGATCCGTCTCGGAGAGGCCTATCCAGCGCTGGTGAGGCTCGCCAATGGCAACTGGATCGTTGTCCTTGGTGCGGGACGGCGAGCTGACGGCACCGAGGTCGTCAACATCTTCGACCCGCTCGCCGACCGCAAGCACGAAATCTTAGTCGTCGACCGCGACCGATTCTGTGCCCAGTGGGCCGGTGAAACGATCCTGATCAAGCGAGCGCAATTGACGCAGGATGGTGGGAGGAGTTTCGGCCTTCGGTGGTTCGTGCCGGAACTGCTTCTTCAATGGCGGTTGTTCAGGGATGTCGCCATTGCCGCCATCCTGCTCTATGGGTTGGGCCTCGTCGTCCCGATATTCTTCCAGCTCGTCATCGACAAGGTTTTGGTTCACGAGAGCTTCACCACCCTTTACGTACTCGCGGCAGGAGCGGCCGTAGCGCTCGTCTTTGACGCGATATTCGGCTTTCTGCGGCGCTACTTGCTGCTATATGCGACCAACAGGGTCGACATTCGCGTTGCTACGAAGACGTTCGGTCATCTCCTCGGGCTGCCGGTCACGTTTTTCGAGCATATGGCCGCGGGGGTCCTGGTCAAACACATGCAGCAGGCGGCGAGGATCCGTGAGTTTCTGACCGGGCGCTTGTTTCTGACGACCCTCGATGCGCTTTCGCTATTCGTCTTCCTGCCTGTCCTTGCGCTTTATAGCGTCAGATTGACGTTGATCGTCCTGGCCTTCACCGCCGCGAGCGGCGCCGTCGTCGGCCTGCTCATGGGTCCATTTCGGCGACGACTGTACGATCTATACCAAGCGGAAGGTGCGCGGCAGGCTCTCCTCGTCGAAACGGTTCACGGCATGCGCACCGTGAAATCGCTTGGGATGGAGCCAGCGCAGAGCAGGGTTTGGGATAGCCGCTGCGCGCAGTCCGTGACGATGCGATTCGGTGTCGAGAAGATCTCGGCAGGCGCGCAGGCGCTCACCGGATTTCTCGAGAAGATCATGACGCTCGGAATTATCTCCGTCGGAGCACTCGATGTCTTCGCCGGCCAAATGACAATCGGCGCGTTGGTCGCCTTCAATATGTTGGCCGGTAGGGTCTCCGGACCCCTGGTCCAACTCGTGACCATGGTGCACGAGTACCAGGAAGTAGCTCTTGCGGTGAAAATGCTCGGCGAGGTGATGAACCAGAAGCCTGAGCGCGACGGTCGGAAAGATGGGCTACGGCCTGACCTTGCCGGAAAAATCGAGTTCGAAGGTGTCTCGTTTCGCTACGGACCCGAGGGATCGCCGGCGCTTGATGATGTCTCCTTCACCGTCGAGCCAGGATCGATCTTCGGGATCGTGGGACGGAGTGGCTCCGGCAAGACGACTCTCACAAGGTTGATATCGGGCATGTATCCGGTGCAGCAGGGCCTGCTGCGCATCGACGGATATGACTCGAGGGAGTTAGACCTCGCGCATCTGCGCCGAAACCTTGGAATCGTTCTGCAAGATAATTTCCTGTTTCGCGGGACGGTTCGCGAGAATATCGCCTGCGTGAAACGCGATGCCACCTTTGCCGAGGTCGTCGCTGCGGCGCAGCTTGCAGGCGCCGACGAGTTCATCGAACGGTTGCCGCGTGGCTTCGACACCATGCTTGAGGAAGATGCCTCGAACCTATCCGGCGGGCAGAGGCAGCGGCTCGCGATTGCGAGAGCTCTGATCGTCAATCCACGGATCTTGATTCTCGATGAAGCGACGAGTGCCCTCGATTCCGAAAGCGAAATGATCATCAGGCGCAATCTCCGCCGTTTGGCGGCAGGGCGTACCGTCATCATCGTCTCGCATCGATTGTCGATGCTGACGGAAGCAAGCCAGATCCTGGTGATGGACCGCGGCCGAATCGTCGATGTGGATCGCCACGACCACCTCCTGTCGAAATGCACCATCTACCGGCATTTGTGGAATCAACAGATGAAGCAGATTGCATGAGGGAGACAGGGCCATCACGCGCGGGTGTGAAGCCGAACGGTCTTGTTCCGGCCAGACCGGTCGTGCGCCGCCGCAAGCTATTCAGGCCGGGGCCGAGGCGAGCATCAGTTATCGCCGAATTCCAGTCCGATGCCGCCGAGGTCGAGCAGCAAGCGCCACCGCGGCTCGCGCGTTTCACCCTTTACGGCGTAATTGCACTGATTGCTTTCGCGGTCATCTGGGCTTCCGTTTCGCAGGTGGAGATGATCGTCACGGCGCAGGGAAAACTGACCACGACACGTCCCAACCTGGTCGTGCAGCCATTGGAAACGTCGGTCATACGCGAGATCCACGTCAAGGCCGGTGATCGCGTCAACCGCGGCGACGTTCTGGCCACCCTCGATCCGACGTTTTCGCAGGCCGATTTCGACCAACTGCGCGGCAGAGTGGCTGCATTCGATGCGTCAATCGATCGTCTGAGCGCCGAATTGAATGGAATCGAGTATGCCGTCAAAGAGCTGACGAATGCGGATCAAGTCCTGCAAGGCAAGTTGTCTTCGCAGAGGAGAGCCGCCTACGAGGCGCAGATTCAGAACTACGACGCACAGATCGCATCCGCGCAAGCCAATCTCAAGGCGGCACAGAATGAAGAGGCGGTTCTCCTTCAGCGGCTCGACACAATGCGTTCGATTGAAGCGATGCGGACCACGCTGATGGATAAGGAGGTCGGTTCGAGGCTGAACTTCCTACTGTCTCGCGATGCTCGGCTCGAGGTCGAAAGCAATCTGGCGCGTGTTCGCGGCAGTATCGCCGATAGTACCCATCGGCTCGAAAAGGCCCGCGCTGATCAGAAAGTGTTCGCCGAGGAGTTTCGTCGCACCACCTATCAGGAACTGGTGGAGACGCTGCCGAAGCGCAATAGCGCAGCAGAGGAATTGAAGAAGGCGGAGCTTCGTCGACAGTTGATCGTCCTGCAGGCGCCGGCAGATGCCGTGGTCCTGGATATCGCGAACCGGACAGTCGGCTCGGTGGTTCGCGAAGCTGAAGCGCTGTTTGTCCTGGTTCCGCGTGACGTGCCGCTTCAGGCGGAGGTCAACATCGAGGGGCGGGATATCGGTCAGGTGGCGCTCGGACAGTCGGTTCGGATCAAGTTCGAAGCGTTTCCCTTCCAGAAGTATGGAACTGCAACGGGAGAAGTCCGCGTCATCAGTCAGGATACGTTCTCGCCGGATGCGAAGGCCGAAGGTGCGCCCCGCGCGCCAGCTCCCTATTACCGCGTACTGGTCGATTTGTCGGACACGCACCTTCGGCTGCCCGCGGAGCGCATTCAACTGATTCCGGGGATGGCGGTGACGGCCGAATTGAAGGTCGGGAAGCGCACCGTGATCTCCTATTTCCTCTATCCATTGCTGCGCGGATTGGATGAAAGCATCCGGGAATATTAATCCGACTTGAGAGGGCGGTTAACATGATCATTCGTCCGAATTTTGGGGTGAAGCTCGTGGTGCCCGCCGCGGCGAGTAAGCTCGCGCACAATTCCCCGCTGGTGGACTATGCACTCAACGGGCTGGAACGTTGTTGGTTACCCGAACACCGCAGGTGGTCGCATATCTACCATCTCGATGGACGTACCTCGCCGAACGAGTCGATCCCACGCAGCGACGTATTTTATACCCTCAACGTTCTACTCGGGATGTCGCGCGTCGCCGCCATTCCGGATGGGATTGATCTGTCCGAAATATTCCATCGCAACGCGTTGCTGCTCACGAAGCTTCCGGTGCGCAAGTACGCGTTCGGTATGGCGCTATGGAGCGCCGCCGAGCTCGGCCTCGAAATGCCGGAACCGGTCAAAACCGAGCTGAGAGCCATCCTTGCCGATGAGGCCCGGTGGAGGAGCTTCCGGGCGCAAGATCTGGGCATGCTGCTCACGGGAGTCGTGGCCCAGGCGAGGGCGGGCGAGAATGAGTGGGCACGCTATGCGCGGCCGCTCTATCGTTTCTTGAAGGACCGCTTTCACAGTGGATCGGGATTGTTCTTCGATGCGCCGTTCGGCTTTCGGCGGCGCTTCTCGACATTTGCGACGCAGACCTATCTCTCAATCGCCTGCTATCAATTTGGCGAATTCGCCGGCGATCCGTCCGCGCTTGTCATGGCCGACACCTGTGTGCGGAATCTGGTTGCGCTTCAAGGCCCACAGGGCGAGTGGCCCTGGTTTTTCGACGCGCAGAGCGGTCGCGTTCTTGATTTCTATGAGGTCTATTCGGTCCATCAGTATGGGATGGCTCCGGCACTGCTGGAATGGGCCGAGCGCTTTGGGCAGCGGGGGGCGCGGGATGCCCTGGTCAAGGGATTCAATTGGGTGCTTGGCCATAACCAGCTGGGCCGGGCCATGCTCGTGCCCGAACTGAGCCTGACCCTCCGTTCGCAGGTTCGCAAAGGTGAACTGACGACCAAGGTGCCGCGGGTCGCGCGCGCACTCAGGAACGCCTGGCTCGGAAGCGAGGAGCGGCTGATCGACGGCACTGACGTGGAGGTTCGGTTCGAGTGCCGAAGCTACGAACTGGGCTGGATTCTGTGGTCGTTCGGCCGGCGTGCCGACCTGCCGGAGCTGACCCACAATGGTGCCTTCGGCGCCTGACGGAATCGGCGTTGCGCTAGCGATTCCAGGCGACCGCCCTTCGGCCTCGCAGGTGCGAGAGCATCGTGAGGGCGCGGTGCGCTCGGACGGCACACAACACTGCGATGGCCTTGAGGCGAACGCCGGTACCGTGCAGGCGATCGCTGGTCAGCACGGTCACAGCGTTCGGCGCGAGTGATGCGAAGACGAGCAACGCTTGCGCGAGCCAGCGCAAGCGCCAGATGGGTTTGCCTTCCGCCATGTTGCGGTAGTGCGCGATGTGTCGGTCCCATTTGGTGTAGAGCTCCTGGAGAGAGCCCCGGGCCGGGTGGAAGACGATCATTTCAGGGGTGTAGCGAAATCGAAGGCCGACGCGCAACGCGCGCTCCCCCCATTCCATGTCTTCGGCGACATCAATGCCCGCAAAAGGGCCGACGCGGTCGAAGTCGCGGCGAAACACCGCCATGTTGCCAGTGCCAGAATATCCGTGGCGCTCGATATAGAGCTTAAAGCGGTAAGCGAACACGCTTTCGTAAGCCGCAATGGCGTCAAGCTCCGCATCGTCCGGCCGCCAGATGCGGACGTCGCCCCCGAGAACAGTGCCAGCTGGAGACAGGGAAGACCATTTCATTACGCTGCTCAGCCAATCCTGATGGGCCCTGCAATCGGCGTCGATGAAGGCGAGGATCTCGCCGTTGGCAGCAGCTACGCCTGCGTTTCGCGCCGGGCCGGGCCCCGGACGCGGTTCATGCTCCAGCCGTACACCGGGATGACCGGCAACGACATCCATTGGGGGCGTTGCCGAGCCGTTGTCCACCACGATGATCTCGAACGCGTCCCGAGCGAGGGTCTGTGCATCCAGGCTGCGCAAGCAGGCTTCCAGCGCATCGGGCTGGTTGAGGTGGGGAATTACGACTGAAATCATCAGTTAATTCCTCTATTTAATTCCGGCTTCGTCTACGACCCGCGCGACCTTGCGTGGAGATCCTGTATTCACCGCATGCGAATATTGTCAGATTTAAATCTTGCAATTAAATGTTGTGTCGTTACTATCTCTATAATAATCTTAAAAGCAAACATTAAACGAGTAGAATTTTGGGAGGTCGGTTCCGATGCGCGCCTCATTTCTGGGATGCCCTGTCGACCTGCTGACAATGGCGGAAACCGTCGATCTTGCGCGCGGGGCCATGCGCAGTCGGCGACGTCTGCAACACGTGGCGCTGAACGTCGCGAAATTCGTGAATATGAGATCTGATCCGGTGCTCGCGGCTGATGTCGCCAACAGCGATGTCGTCGGCCTCGACGGCATGGGGATTGTTTGGGGCGCTCGAGTGCTGGGGCTTCCGCCGACGCCGCGGGTCGCGGGGGTGGATCTCCTCGCCGAGTTGCTCGCTGTATGTGCGCAGGAAGGCTTCAGGCCGTATTTCCTGGGAGCCACTCCCGCCGTGCTGCACGAGGCGATGCAAGCCGCGCGCAAGAAGCATCCTTCACTCGTGTTTGCCGGCTCGCACGACGGCTACTTCAAACGCGAGCAGGAAAATGACGTGGTGAGGGACATCCAATCCAGCGCGGCCGATTGCCTCTTCATCGGCATGCCGACACCCCGGAAGGAGCGCTTCCTCGCCGCCCACCGCGATGAACTTGGCGTTCCCTTCATCATGGGGGTAGGTGGTTCATTCGATATTGTGGCAGGCACCGTTCGGCGCGCGCCGCCGCAGATTCAGAAACTCGGCCTCGAATGGCTCTACCGCATCTATCAGGAGCCTGGCCGGATGTGGTGGCGATACGCCACGACGAACACGCGGTTTGCGGGCATCCTGGCGCAAGCCCTCATGAGGCAGGCGTTTCGGAACCCGCTCGGTGCGGCCGGCGCCGTCCCTCCTGGTCCGAGCCGGATCGGGGGGTGAAGCGTGCGCAAGCATTTTTTCATCCTTCTGGGAACCCGGCCGGAAGCAATCAAGCTCTTTCCGGTGATCAATCGGCTCAAGGCCGAGGCGGGTAAGGACATCGCCGTGACGATCTGTGCGACGGCACAGCATCGGCACCTGCTTGATCAAGTCCTGAAGCTTGCCAAGGTGGTTCCGGATTTTGATCTGAACGTCATGACGGCCAATCAGTCTCTCGATCATCTGACCGCCCGGCTGCTCGGACAAATTGGCGAACTTCTCGAAAAGGTGAAGCCCACCAGGATTATTGTCCAAGGCGACACGGCGACAGCCATGTCGGGGGCACTGGCATCCTACTATCACCGTATACCGGTCTCGCACATCGAGGCGGGTCTGCGCAGCGGCGACATCTTCGCTCCCTGGCCAGAGGAGGTGAACCGCAAGATCGTCGGCTCGATCGCCGATCAACATTTTGCTCCCACGGAGCGCGCGGCGCGCGCGTTGCGCTCCGAAAATGTCGCGGGCGACCGCATCCACGTGACCGGAAACACGGTGGTGGACGCTCTCATCCTCGCGAAAGCCATGGTCGAATCCGATCCAGGACTCTCGAGTCGGTGGGACGGTATCAAGAAACGTCACGGCAACCGTCGGATCATCCTGGTGACCTGCCATCGTAGGGAAAATTTCGGCGGCGGCGTTGCAAATATCGTGAACGCGCTCGAGACCATCCTGCGCAGGGAGGACGTTGCTGTGGTGCTTCCCGTGCATCCGAATCCGAATGTCCGCGACTTGTTTGCGTCCCGGTTGGCGGACCATCCGCGGGTCGCCCTCATTTCTCCCCAGGAATACACGGATTTCGTGAGCCTGCTCTCGTTGTCATATTTGGTCCTGACAGATTCAGGGGGCGTCCAGGAGGAGGCACCCACTTTCGGGAAGCCGGTCCTGGTGATGCGCGAGACGACCGAGCGTCCCGAGGGCGTAGAAGCGGGAACGGCGCGACTAGTCGGTGCCGACTACGACAGGATCGTTTCGGAAACATTCCGTCTCCTCGACGATGACGAGACTTATGCTGCCATGGCGCGTTCGCACAATCCGTTCGGTGACGGACACGCGAGCGAGCGGATCGTGAAGGTTCTTCTCGATGCCTGAATTCCAGAAAATCAATGTCATCGGACTTGGCTATATCGGGCTGCCGACAGCGGCTCTGATTGCGAGCCGTGGACTGCAGGTGGTTGGCATCGATACCAGCGAACGCGTTGTCGACACGGTTGCATCCGGAAAAATTCATATCGCCGAGCCCGATCTCGATGGTCTCGTTTCCAAGGTCGTATCGAGCGGTGCGCTCACGACGTCCAGGAAACCGCAGCCGGCGGACGTGTTCATCATCGCAGTACCGACCCCGATCGATCACGAAAACCGCCCGGATTTGGCAAGCGTGAATGCCGCAGTCGACAACATCGTGGATCTTCTGGCGCCAGGAAATCTTGTCATCCTTGAATCGACGTCGCCGATTGGGACAACTGAAGCCATCGCAAAGCGGATCGTCGCACGCAGGCCGGAGCTTCACATAGGCGTCAACGGCAAGGAGGACGGAGCGATTTACGTCGCTTACTGTCCCGAACGCGTGTTGCCGGGACGGATCCTGACCGAGCTTATCAACAACGACAGGTGCATCGGCGGAATTACGCCGACCTGCACGCGACGTGCTCAACGCTTCTACAAGATGTTCGTTCGCGGCGCCTGCGTCGGTACTACGGCGCGTGCGGCCGAGTTGGTCAAGCTGACGGAGAACGCCTTCCGCGATACCAACATCGCATTCGCCAACGAACTCTCGATGATTTGCGACAGGTTCGACATCAACGTCTGGGAAGTGATCGATATCGCCAACCGCCATCCTCGCGTGAACATTTTGCGGCCTGGACCGGGAGTCGGGGGGCACTGTATTGCGGTCGACCCCTGGTTCATCATCGATTCTGTGCCGGATCTCGCGCGGGTAATGCGAACAAGCCGGGAAGTGAACAACGCCAAAACGCAGAAGATCATCGAGCGCACAGAGGCGCTGATCGACGATCATCCTTATGCGAACATTGCCTGCTGTGGATTGACGTTCAAGGCAAATGTCGACGACGTGCGTGAAAGCCCCGCTCTGGAAATTGCTACGCATCTCGCGGCGAAATACGGCGAACGTATCAAGGTTGTTGAGCCGAATCTGCGCCGTCTGCCGCCTCAATTGGCCGATTATCGCGTTGCATTCGTGAACATCGAGGAAGCGCTGCGCAGTTGCGAGATTGCGGTTCTCCTCGTCGACCATGACGAATTCAAAATGGTGCCCTTGGCCGAGCGCCGGCACCTAGACGTCATCGATACGCGGGGCATATGGCAAGATATGCCGGCGCGGACGTAACGAGTAGAAGCGTAAACCCCCGAATGGATCGAGGTCAGTATGCGAGATAGCCAGCTTGGTATCGGGGTCGTGGGATACGGCTATTGGGGTCCCAATCTCGTTCGCAATTTCTCGCTGAACCCTGCCGCCCGCGTCGTCAGCGTCAGCGACCTAGACGCAGGCAGGCTCAGCGCCATAACGCAGCTCTACCCGGGAGTGGCAACCACCACCCGATTTGACGATCTGCTGAAGGACTCCGCGGTCGATGCAGTCGCCATCGCGACGCCAGTGCACACCCATTACGAGTTGGCGATGGGCGCGCTAAGGGCTGGCAAGCATGTGCTAGTCGAAAAGCCCCTAGCGCCGAGCACGGGGCTCGTATCTCGCCTAATGGAGGAGGCGGACCGGCGCGGATTGACGCTGATGGTCGATCACACCTTTCTCTACACGCCGGCAGTCCAGAAGATTCGTGAGCTCCTGCAGAAGAGAGAGCTCGGCGACATCTATTATTACGATAGCACACGCTCGAGCCTCGGGCTGTTCCAGAAAGACGTAAATGTGATCTGGGATCTGGCGGTGCACGACATCTCGATCATCCACTATATCCTCGATGAAGAGCCGGTCGCGGTTTCGGCAACCGGCTCGTGCCATATTGCAGGTTCGCCGGAGAACATGGCCCACATCACGTTGTTCTTCGCCAACGCATGCGTCGCCCATGTCAGCGTCAACTGGCTCTCGCCTGTCAAGGTGCGGCAGACGTTCATTGGTGGCAGCAGGAAGATGATCGTTTATGACGATCTCGAGCCGACCGAGAAGGTGAAGGTCTACGACAAGGGAATTACGCTCGACAGGCCTCCCGAGAGCGCGCACCAGTTTCGAATCGGATATCGAGCCGGTGACATGTGGGCTCCCCATATCTCGCCCAAGGAGGCGCTGCAAACGGAGGTCGAGCATTTCGTCGACTGTGTGCGTACCGGAGGGCAGCCGATTTCGAGCGGCATGTCTGGGCTACGCGTGGTCGAGGTGCTTGAGGCAGCCTCGCGATCGATCGCGGAACATGGCAAACCCGTCGAGATCAGGCAGTTGCCGCGCAGGCTGCCGGAGCTGGCCCGAGTCACGGCGTAATTGGCGGGTTTGGCCGTGTCTGTTCGCCAGCCGAGCCCCAGCGACGGAGTCGCGATGAGTTCAGTGCAGCGTTCATTCATTTTCTCCGCTGTCGATCGCTATGCGGGCCTTGTGCTGTTCTTCTTTTCGACAGCAGTGCTGTCGCGTCTGCTGACGCCGGGCGAGTTCGGGATCTTTGCGGTTGTCAATGCGCTGGCCGCCGTGATCGCAGCCGCTTTTCAGGAGTTTGGAGGCGCGAACTACCTGCTTCAAAAACATGAGCTGTCGCGGGGGACCATCCGCACGGCGTTCACGGTCACTTGTGTGATCTCACTCGTAGTTGCACTGATCCTGCTCGCCTCGGCCGGTGTCGTATCGCAGATATTTGGGCAGGAGAGTCTAAGGCGAGGTATCCAGGTTTCTGCGCTAAACCTTCTTCTCCTGCCGGTCTCCGGGACGTTGGCCGCCTTGTTTCGTCGTGACATGCAGTTCGGGACGCTCGCGATCTGCAATCTCGCTAGCAACGTGACGATAGCGCTGGTTTCGATTGGACTGGCGCTTTTGCACTTCAGCTACATGGCTCCGGTCTGGGGTGGTGTGGCTGGTAGCGTCGTTCTCATGATCATGTTGTTGAGCTGGTATCGGGACTTCCGTGTGTTGCGTCCTTCGCTGTCCGAATACCGAGATGTTCTCAAATTCGGTCTGTATTCCAGCGGCGTCAGTGTTATCAATATCTTCTACAACCTTGCGCCCCAGCTATTTCTCGCGAAGATTCTCGATTTTACCGCCGTAGGTCTCTATAGCCGGGCGATAAACCTGACCCAGGTCTTTGACAGACTCGTCACGCAGGTGCTGAATCCGATCATCATGCCAGCGATTGTGTCGAGGCGTGCAGCCGGAGCGGATCTGAAGGGGGTCTATCTGGACGCGGTCCAACTGCTTTCCGCCGTGCAGTGGCCGTTTCTCACATTCATAGCGATCATGGCAAAACCGATCGTTCTGATCTGGCTTGGTGGAGCCTGGCTGGAGGTCGTGCCGTTGGTGCGCATTCTTTGCCTTGCCAATCTGGCGCTGTTCGCTGCGTGTCTGACATATCCTATATTCGTGGCCGTTGGACGCGTGCGCGACGCGCTCGTCTCATCCTTCATCTCGTTGCCGCCATCGCTCCTTGCTCTGCTGGGTGCGTCCTTCTTTGGCGTGGAGGCAGTAGCGGCGTGCGCGTTGCTGACGCTGCCGTTCCAGGCGGCAGTGGCGATTTACTATCTCAGTCGGCATCTGGCATTGCGGCCGGGCGAACTTGGCCGTGCCGTCGTAACGAGCGGTGTCGCCACCGTGGCGACCGCCTTGGGCGCAGCCACCTGTGCGGCGTTGATCGAGGCAGGAACTTTCAATCTCGTTGTAGGTCTCGCATCAGCGTTTGTGGTTGGCCCGCTTTGCTGGTGGTGGGGACTGATGGCGACAGGGCATCCTCTGCTGCAGCACCTTCGTCAAGCGGCCGCAGGGCTTGCGGAGATGGCGCCCCGGCTGCTCCCGTCACGCTCGGCGCTGTAAAGGGTTCTTTGACTGTGGAGACAGGGAACTGACATGCCAATAAAGGACACCGAGCTTGGCCGTGATGTCCGTATCCTGCATCCGGATCTGGTCAATCTGTATGGTTGCGCCGTCGGTGATGAGAGCAGGATCGGAACCTTCGTCGAGATCCAGGCAGGAGCAAAGATAGGTGCGCGGTGCAAGATATCGTCGCACAGCTTCATCTGCGAGGGCGTCACGATTGAGGACGAGGTGTTCGTCGGACATGGTGTGATGTTCACCAACGACAAGCACCCGAGGGCGACAACGGTGGGTGGTCGTCCCCAGCAAGCCGCGGACTGGACGCTGCAGCGCACGCTTGTCGGCAGGGGCGCTTCCATCGGCTCGAACGCCACCATTCTGTGCGGTGTGACGATCGGCGCGGGAGCCTTCGTAGGCGCGGGAGCGGTGGTCACGAAGGACGTTCCGCCCGGCGCCGTCGTCGCCGGAGTGCCGGCGCGGGTTCTCTCCACCACTGAACACATGGTTGCGGGCATTCGCGTCTCATCAGAGGCGCTTTGCAGATAGTATTATTGCTAATATATATTCTCTATTTTAATGCTTGATTATATTTGTTAATGAGATTTAATAGTCGATATAATTCAGCTCCAATCCAAGGTTCTGAATCTTGATACCCTTCCTGGACCTCAAAGCGCAATACAGCGAGATCAAGCCGGAAATCGACGCCGCGGTGGCGAGGGTCGTCAGCAGCGGGCACTTCGTGCTCGGGCCCGAGGTCACGGCCTTCGAGCGACGCTTCGCGGATTATTGCGGTACCGCCCATTGCCGCGCAGTGAACAGTGGCACTTCGGCGCTTCACCTTGCACTCCTGGCGGCGGGTGTCGGGCCCGGCGACGAAGTCATCACGGTATCCATGACGTTCGTCGCCACGACCGCGGCCATCCTCTACAGCGGCGCCAGGCCGGTATTTGTCGACGTCGATCCGGTAACATGGACGATGGACCCCGGCTTGATCGAAGCTGCGATGACGCCGCGAACCAAGGCCATTCTGCCGGTTCACCTCCACGGGCTGATGGCCGACATGGATCCGATCATGGCGATCGCGCGTCGCCACGGTTTGATCGTCATTGAGGACGCCGCGCAGGCGCACGGTGCGGAGTACCGCGGACGCCGCGCGGGCTCGATCGGCGATCTGGGATGCTTCAGCTTTTACCCCGGCAAGAATCTCGGAGCGTTTGGCGAGGGCGGGGCGCTTGTCACCGACCGGATTGAATTTGCGCGCCGCGTGTCACTGTTGCGGGATTGGGGGCAGGAGGCGAAATACGACCACGCCATTCCCGGATATAACTATCGCATGGACGAAATTCAGAGCGCGGTTCTGAACGTCAAGCTGGACCACATCGAGCGCTGGACCGAAGCCCGCCGGTCGCTCGCTAAGCGATACGATGCGCTGCTTGCCGATCTCCCGCTCGCACGACCCCGACCGCCCGCGCACGCCCGCCACGTCTATCACGTCTATGCGGTCAGATCGGAGCGGCGCGATGAGGCGCTGGCGCTGTTGCGTGATGCCGGTATCGGCGCCGGGATTCATTATCCCGTTCCGGTGCATCTGCAGAGAGCCTACGCGGAACTCCGTTATCGCGCTGGTGATCTCCCTGTCACCGAGATGCTCGCGAGGGATTTCCTTTCTCTTCCCATCTATCCGGAGCTGCTGCCAGAACAGGCAGGCGAAGTTGTCGCCACATTGAGGCGCGCGACGGGACTGCAGCCTGGCGTAGCCGTCAGCACCCGAGCGGAGCATCCACAAAGCGTCTTGACATAGTCCCACAACAGGAGAGCGTCTTGATTGATCTCAAGGGTAAACGCGTTCTGGTCACCGGCGGGGCGGGATTCATCGGCTCCCACATCGTCGACCTGCTTTGCGACGAGGGCTGCATCGAGATTGTTGCCCTCGACAACATGATCAGAGGCCGGCCGGAGAATCTCCGACGCGCGCTCGGGCGTGGGCCTGTACGACTAGTTCATGGCGACATTCGCGATCGCAAACTGATGGAAGCATTGGTCAAGGCGGCTGACATCGTCTTTCACCAGGCCGCGCTCCGCATCACCCATTGTGCAGCCGAACCGCGCCTGGCCAAGGAGGTCATGGTGGATGCCACCTTCGACCTGCTGGAGCTGTGCATCAAGCATGACATCGAGAAGATCATCGCGGCGTCTTCGGCATCCGTCTATGGCATGGCCGAAGAGTTTCCGACGACAGAGCGGCAGAATGCCTACAATAATCGAACTCTCTATGGAGCCGCCAAGGCGTTCAACGAAGGGCTCCTGCGGACCTTTAACGATGCCTGGGGCCTCGACTATGTGGCATTCCGGTATTTCAACGTCTATGGCAGCCGGATGGACATCCACGGACGGTATACTGAGGTCTTGATCCGCTGGATGGAGCGGCTGGAAGCCGGTTTGCCTCCCATCATCTTTGGCGATGGCCGTCAGACCATGGACTTCGTCCACGTCCGCGACATCGCACGGGCGAATATCCTTGCGGCGAAGTCAAAGGTCACCGATGAGGTCTTCAACGTCGGGAGCGGCACCGAAACCAGCCTGACGGAGCTGGCGATGGTGCTTGCGTCCGTGATGGGACGCCGCGGCCTGACACCCGAATTCGCGCCGGAGCGCTCGGTCAATCCAGTGCCGCGACGGCTGGCCTCAACGGGCAAGGCGGAGCGTTTGCTAGGTTTCCGCACCACGATTTCGCTCGAGCAGGGGCTTTCCGATCTCGTCAAGTGGTGGCGATCCGAACGCGAGCTCGGTTCGGACCGTCAGCGACAGGCGGCGGCATCGTGATTCCGATCGCCGCCCCGTTGCTTGCGGACGAAGAGGCCGATGCCGCGCGCGCGGTCGTGCTGTCGGGCTGGGTTTCGCAGGGCCCCCAGGTCGCCGCGTTCGAGCGTGAGTTCGCTGCTCTTGTTGGCGCGCCGCACGCCTGTGCGGTCTCCAATTGTACGACTGCCCTGCAACTCGCCCTGACAGCGCTCGATATCGGTCCCGGCGATGAGGTAATCACGGTCAGCCATTCCTTCATCGCGACCGCAAACGTCATCCGACATCAGGGCGCCACTCCGGTTTTTGTCGATATCGAGCCGGAAACGTACAATTTGGATTGCGCCCGACTGGAGGAAGCCGTCACCGAGCGCACCCGCGCGATCATCGTGGTCCATCAGATGGGCATGCCTTGTGATATGGCAGCGCTGATGGCCATAGCGCGCCGCCGCGGCATCGCCGTCATCGAGGATGCGGCCTGTGCCGCCGGATCGCAGATCCGGATGAACGGAGAATGGGCGCCGATCGGCGCGCCGCACGGAGATATTGCGTGCTTTTCCTTTCATCCGCGAAAGGTGATCACGACGGGTGAGGGTGGAATGCTCACCACTGCGAATGCCGAGCTTGACCGGAAGTTTAAGCTGCTGCGCCAGCACGGCATGAGCGTTCCGGATACGGTGCGACACAGCTCGTCGAGCGTGATCTTCGAGGAGTACGTCGTTGTCGGCTACAATTACCGAATGACAGATATGCAGGCCGCCATTGGGCGCAGACAACTCGAGCGACTTCCAGACCTGGTGGCGCGCCGGCGAGCCGTTGCCGCTCGATATGCCGAACAGCTCGGCAATCTGGAAGGACTGCGGCTACCAAGCGAACCGGCGTGGGCCAGATCCAACTGGCAGAGCTATTGCGTTCGTCTCCCGGACCGCCTCGACCAACGCGTCGTCATGCAGCATCTCCTCGACAAGGGCATCGCGACTCGCCGCGGGATCATGTGCGCCCACCGCGAGCAGCCTTATGCGGGCCTCAACAGGAGACAGGAGTTACGTCAATCCGAGCTTGCCCAGGATCGATCGATCTTGCTGCCCATCTATGCGCAGATGAGCGCGGAAGATACTGCGCGGGTGAGCGCTGCGGTGCGGGCAGAGGTGGAACGATGATCCCGGGGATCGCCGATCAGAAGGCATTGCGACTTTTAGTCGTGATCGCGAGCTATGGGACCGCCAATGATGCTTACCTGGATCGGGTGATCAGGGAATACCGGTCCATGTCGTTCGACGTGGATATCATGATCATATCCAACATGAACAAGAAGCCAGCAGCAGAAATTGAGTGTATCGTTGGCCTTCCCAACAAGAATCCCTGGTCGCTTCCCTTCGCGCACAAAGAGTTGTTTGCAGCGCGAGTTGATCAGTATGACCTGTTCATCTACTCCGAAGACGACATCTTGGTCACTGAAAGGAATATTCGAGCGGTTCTCGACGTCACTGCAGTGTTGGTTGAAGACGAGGTTGCCGGATGGATGCTCGTCGAGAGAGCGTCAAACGGCGAATTGAATTATCCGCAGGCCCACGGTTCTTTCCACTGGGATTGTACGTCGGTAACGTCCAGGGGACATTACCTTCTCGCTCATTTTACCAATGAGCATGCTGCCAGCTATATGCTCACCCAGCAGCAGCTTGCGAGAGCAATTGCGTCCGGCGGTTTTCTGGTCGCGCCCCATGAAGGCAAGTACGACCTGCCTTGCACCGCTGCAACTGATCCATTCACCCAGTGTGGCTTCAAGAAGCTGATACCGATTTCCCATATCGACGATTTTTCGGCCCACCATTTACCGAACAAGTATATCAACCGGCTCGGCGTCGATCGCAAGCAATTGGACGCACAACTGTCCGTCCTGATGCAGATTGCGCGTGAGGGAAATACCGTCATTCCGCTATTCGGTGCCGAGACGAGGCTCTGGCACAGCATGTACTCGAAGGACTACTACGAGCCGGCCAGGGACGAAGTATTGTCCGGTGTACCGGAAAAGGCCGCCGTATTATCGATTGGATCCTGCTCGGCTGCAAACGAGCGCCGGCTGCTGCAGAGAGGAAACCGGGTGGTGGCGGTGCCCCTTGATCCCGTTGTGGGCAACGGCTTGGCCGAGCTCGGGGCTGAGGTGGTGTTAGGGGACGTCATCACGGCCAGAGCAAAAATCGCAACGGAGCGGTTCGACCGGCTGCTTTTCGTCGATGTCTTGCAATTCGTCCGTGATCCGGCACATCTGCTCAGATTGTTTGCTGATCTCTTGGCTCCCGACGGACGGGTGATCATATGCGCGCCAAACCGGCCGTCGCTCCGTTACGCCTGGAAATGCGCGAGATCCAGCAACGTCTTTCGGCGTTGGGGCAGCTTCGATTCTGTGGGGATCCACGACACGACGGTCGGAAAACTTCGAACGTGGTGTGCGCAGGCCGGTCTGGCGATCGAGAAGATTGAACGGTGCGCTCCGGATCGAGTCAGTCCGACGTTCCGATTCCTGTCTCCCATACTTGCGTCAGACCTTGTCGCAACTGCTACAAGGCGTGGATCGCCAAAGCCGTCCGCCCGCGAGGCCCGCGGAATGGAGCAAATGGAGGTTTCCGGAGGGAGCGCCGTCCAATGAGCTTGGAAGCCACCAACCGAATCGAAATCGGCGACATGCGGGGACACGCTGATGCAGCGCAGGGTTCGTCTGCAAAGAACTACTATACCCGCTCCCGCCGCGAGATTCGGCCGTTGCTGCCGAGCCGCGCCTCTCGCATACTCGAAGTGGGGCCTGGCGCAGGCTTCACTCTGATGTGGCTCAAGTCGATCTACCCCGCCGCTACGACATTCGGGGTCGAGCTCAATCAAGCGCTCGAGGCTGACCTGCAAGAGCATGCCGATGTCGCGATGATCGGAGACATCGACGATTTGATCTCACGCGTGGGTAGCAAGTTTGACCTCATCTTGTTGCTTGATGTCCTTGAACACGTTCCGGATCCAACTCGCACGCTTCAGGCCATCACCAGAAGCCTTCTCATGGATGGTGGGCGCGTGATTGTTTCCGTTCCGAACATCGCGCATCTGAGCGTGACGCTTCCCCTGCTTTTCCGGCGTCGATTTGCGTACGCTGATTCGGGAATCCTTGACCGGACTCATTTGAAGTTCTTTGTCGAAGACAGCGCGGTCGAGCTTCTCAACGACTCAGATTTGGTCGTCAAGGATGGTCTGATTACGGGCATTGAAGGTCCAAAATCCAAGCTGCTGGATAGTCTTACCCTCGGAGTCCTGAGCCATCATTTGGCAAAGCAGTACATTATGGCTGGTGAGGCGACCGGCGGATCTGTTGCGCAACCGAAGATCAATTGGAAGAAGAACCGGTTGATCAGCTAACGGCGGTGAGGGGCCGCTGGAGGTCTCGAAAACGCGCCATACGCGTCTGGCCATCGACTACGGGCGACCACAGTCAGCGAATTCACTCTTGATCCCAGATCGTGAAATTACCGAGAGCAGGACCTCCGCATGCCGTTTGGAACATGTGAGAGGATCGAAGCGGCGCTTTGCATCCTCCGACAGTTGTCCCCGAATTGCCGACCAATGATCTCGGAGTGCGACGACTGACCTCATAGCCGAGACGAGTTCGTCCTTATTCTTCTGCGGCTGAAATCGCATGAGGCTTGAGTTATGCCAATTCGCGCTTTCGGGATCGCCAACCGGGTTCGCCACAACGAATCCCCGGCTGCCGTCCGAGCCGAGTTGCTCACGGGCACCCCCGACGTCGCTCACAATCGTGGGCAACCCCGCGCTCAAGGCCTCCATGGAGGCCAATGACCATCCCTCAAAGAAGGAATTCAGAACGAAGCAGTCGGCAGCGGCAAGCAGGATGGACGGATCTGGAAACGAATGCCGGAGGTGAATTCGCTGCTTGCAAGGCATCTTGTCGCGAAGCGTGCGCACCTGCCGCATGTATACGGCATCGTCCAGGCGACCGGCGATCAGCAGATGGACCTTGTGGTCCTGCTCTGCGACTTCGGAGAATGCCCGGATCAGGCCGTATGCATTCTTCTGGATCGTGTGACGGCCGAGCGAGAGGAAGAGAAATTCTTCATTGAGGCCGAGCCAGGCCCTGGCTTCCGACCGGTTCACCAACGGGCGGTGGGTCTGGTTGAATGCATTGGGGATGGTGATAACCGCGCGACCTGAATAGGACGGATTGCCCGACAGGTACTGACGCCTCACGAGGTCGCTGACCGCGACGAAGCAGGTGACGAATTTCGATCGCTGGCCCTCGTCCTTCCAATTCGTGCTGATGGGCGTTGGAATACCGTGGAGCGTCTCCACGATTGGAACGCGGGCGTCATTGGCGGCCTGCAGAAGCCAACCAGGCGGATCGTGCGCGCTGATGACGTCGGGACGGTTCGCTTCGATCCATAGGCAAGCGTCGCCCGGCCAGACGGCGATGACTGCTGCGCCCTCCTTCTGCAAGGCCGTGAACAACTGGCCGACCGGCGCTGACGATGAATGTGCGCACATGACCGTCACGCGAAACCCGAAATGAGGGAGGCGCCGTGCAAGAAAAGCGACAAGTTCATCGAGGCCTCCAGCGTCGAGCACCGGAGTGACAATCAGGCAATGCACACTTCCTGGTGAAACAAGAAGGTCGCCAGGCTTCGACACGTCGCTGTTCGGGTTCGAGGCGGGCACCGCCGGCGCGTTCGGCGCGACCATCGAATCGTATGGCACGAGCGGTTTCGACCAGTCATCGACAAGGCGGTCGCTTCCGGACGTCAGCTGGCTGCCGATGAACAGTTTTTTTGCGATACGCCTTAGGCCTTGGGGCAGCCGCCAGGAGTTTCGCTGTGCCCAAAGGGTCGCACGTCCCCTTAAGGAAAGGTCGTTTTGACTAAGACCCGTCATGGGTTCAAACGCCGCCCGTCTCGATTTCCTGATGGGACAAATAGCACGTCGACCAAGCAATTAAACATATATTGCGCTCACTATAAAATCCAATTAAATAGCTGGTATTATTTTCGTCGATCTGCTTAAGGTGCAGAATCAAGTATGTCACTTCGCGTGAGGAACATCGTGACGCGGAACTCAAGCTTCATGGAACGTCCGGTCCGAGGACCTCTGGCGGGGGTGGAAAACGCCGTGAGTTCCGTCGATGCGATCATTCCCTGTTACCAGTACGGGCATTTCCTCAAGGAATGCGCCGACAGCATATTGAAGCAGTGCGGATCCGAGTTGCGGCTGCTGATCATTGATGATGCGTCGACGGACAACACGCCTCAGGTCGCGCAAGAACTGGTTCGTGCTGATCCTCGGGTCGAGTATCGCAGGCATTCCGTCAATCGCGGCCACATCGCCACCTTCAATGAGGGGATTGCCTGGGCCGCTTCGGACTACATGATCCTGCTCTCCGCGGACGATTACTTGATGCCCGGTGCGATTGAGCGGTCGGTGAGGTTGATGGATGAGCATCCCACCGTCGGCCTCACGTTTGGCGGCGCGGTTGCGCTTTATCAGGGGCGTGAGGAGGTCGTGGCTTCGCCTCCGGAACTCGGGTCTGGTACAAAGATACTATCCGGCCGGGACTTCATCAGGATCGGGGGCGCCAGAAATATGGTGGTGGCTCCGACCGTCGTGGTGCGAACGAACCTTCAGAAGAAAGTGGGAGGATACTTACCGGATTTGACGCACAGCGGCGACATGGAGATGTGGTTGCGATTCGCCGCGCATGGTTCCGTCGCTTTTATCGATGCCATCCAGGCGGTCTATCGACGACATTCAACCAACATGTCAGGCGGATATTCGGCCGAGCAGGACTTCTTTCAACGCAGGCTGGCGCTTGAGCATTTCCTAGAAAGCTGCTCTGAGGTGCTTCCTGACGTCAATGATGTCCGGTCCTGGTTGATGGGCCGCTTGGCGCTCGACGCAATCAGTTGTGCGAGCCGTGCCTTCAATGAGGGCGACGTTGAACTATCGGATCGCCTCTCGGCGATTGCGTCAAAGCTGGATCCTGCGGTCACGAAATCGCGTCGTTGGTGGCTTCTCGCCTGCAAACGGCAGTTGGGATCGCGCGGGTGGCAATTGTTGCGGCCTGCGATCGAGCGGCTAAGGACGATGTGACCAGCTCTGGGGCGGCTTCAGAGCTGGCGTTTCGGCCCCGATTCCGAATGGCTTGCTGCGCTTGGACCGCTTGATGGGGCTAAGCCTTGTACATCGAGAACTCCCGCAGCGACGCCCTGATGCCGCTGCAGACGCCCCAGAATATCCAGAGATAGTTCCAGTAGTGGACCGTCAGCCCGGTGAACATGAGCATCACCATCGCGACGGTGAACGCGATGCGTAGATCTGGCGCCCTGGGATCCTCCACTGCGCCGTTGAAGCGACTTTTCACGGGGAGGATGCTCGCAATATTCGTCAAGACAAGAAAGAAAATCATGGGAAGTCCGAACCGAAGTGCAAACACCAGCCAGACCGAATCCACCGTGGTATCGAGAATGTCGTGATTGAGCGGGCCGAATGCATATCCTGTGAAAGGAGACTCCATGATCTTTTGTGTGGCGGCGTCCCAAATCAACATTCGGAAGTAGCCCGACACCGGATCGAAGGTCAGGTGGGAAATGATCCAGCCAAGCGGGTGATTGGCAACTGCCAGGATCACGAGAACGATCGTGACAAGACACAATTGGAGTGCGCGCCATCGGCCTGGATATTGTTTCAGTGCCGCATCATAAAGGTAGAGCGCCAAGACAATGAAGCACGACAATAGGGGCGCGGAGGACAACGACAAGAGGCAGCCGAAAACACAAAGACCCGCCCAAAGCATCTTCGACAATGGGTGTTGCTCCGAAAACAGGAGGATTGCGCAAGCGACGGTGCAGTAGGTGCCCAACAGAATTGGGTGGTCAAACGTCGAGGCGGCTCTTACCCAATAGAGCCTATAGTCGGGCGAGAGCGTCGTAGAGCTGCCGAAGGCAGCGGAGAACATTTCTTGAACGATGAGCCGGCCCGAAAGATTATCGAAAAGCGCCAGTACGACAACGCAGGCGGTCACCAGCTTGAATGGCTGAATGAAGCCGTAAGTGGCCGCCGGGCCGAAGAAAAATCCCCGCGCCACAAGGTAGCCGCCCAGAAATTCGAGGCTCTCGGCCCCGGTCGACGAAATCGCACTCGGCCCGCTCGTGTAGTAGGCGGCTGCGAACATCCAAGCTGCGACGGCACATGCAAGATAGTCTGAGGCAAGGGTGTGCCGACCGGCCCTGAACAGTCTTGCCACGGCAGGTATTATGAGGAGCAAGATACCGATCCGTCCTATCGTGAGTTTCGCATCGGCGACGTAAAGCTGGACTTGCGCCGCCGGCAGAATGACGCCGATCAGTAGCAGCCAAGCCGGCAGCGTACTGCAGCGCTCGAGGGCTCTCGGCAGAGCCGTACTCGTCAGGCCGAACTCACCGCCGGCAGCCGTGACGCTCATGAGAGAACCGCCTTGTCCGCTGACCCCGCTTCGATCTGGACGCGGCGGCTGTGAGCATCAGTCAAATACCACGTGAAAGTGACCGAACGCGGCGCTAGTCCTCTCACGAAGCGCCCGGTCTGGAAGACGTATGGCCGATAACCAATGTCGGCGACGAATGCCGAAAGGTCGTCAGATGCAAAGGCGCACATCAGCGCTGGCTTGTTCTGCCTCAGCGTGTGCTCCGATCCTCGCAGGATCTCCAGCTCGGCGCCCTGAGCGTGGACCTTGATCAGGGAGGGCGACAAGGAGAAGGAATCGAGCGTGCGACATTCGATTGTGTGTTCGCCTACAGTCAATTTGGACTGGTCGAACCGGTACATGCGGCCGCTATCGCTCAGCCACTCGGTCGCCGCCTCGCGGGAGGTCGCCGCCATCCCATCGCAGCCCCACCATCCATATGAGGGAACGAAGAGCGTAATCGTGCCCGGTTTGGCTCCCAAAGCGCAGGAGGCTATCGAAACGGATCGATCCCCGGCGAAGCGGAGTTTGAGCCGCTCGGCCGAGACTGGCTCGGGTTCGAACGCGACGATGCTCGATTTCGGCCGAAACCTCTTGAACGCGTAGATGCTTTGTCCGCGGTTCGCCCCGATGTCGATAATCAAGCCATCAGTCCTGGCGGTCCAGATAGCACCCCCGTACTCCGGTTTTGCAAGGTATGAGGCCGTCGCGTCCTTGAATGCAAATCGCGCGGCGGCAACGCCGGGGATGTTCGCATATGCGAAACGAGCAAACGGCTTCAAATTCATGACGACAGGACCTTGCCGGGGCAGACCGCCTTTCAGTTGCTTTAGATTAAACAAAATAAATCTGATTGCAATGTCGAGCATTTAAAGCTACGAGAATGTATAATAAATTAAATGATCAGGTCGAAAGCTCTCCATGACGGCCGGAATGAAGGTTAGCGAAACTGATGCTTCCTCCGGGCCGGCGGAAAGCCTCGTGTCCGAGGTCGCGGTGCTCATCGTCGGCTATCGCAACTCACAGGACATCGTTGATTGCCTAACGGCGCTATCGCATGCGACGCCTTCGCCGGCCTTCGACATCTTCATCTGCGAGAATGGTGGTCATGATGCCTATCACCGCCTGGTTTCCGCGCTGACGAGCGACGGAGGCCCCTGCCTGCGGGGCCAATCCCTTGGCATCGAGATAGACAGCAACACCAGTCGGTTTACCAACGTTCAGCGCCTGGCTCTGCGAGTCAGGTCGTCAAATGTCTGGGTTGGGTGCGCCTCCGATAACCTGGGCTACGCGGGCGGGATTAACGCGTGGCTGCGCCCGCTCTCCGCGATACCCTCCTGGCGGGCCATCTGGATTCTCAATCCGGATACCCAGCCGACCGAGTCCGCGTTAGCGTCGCTACACGAACGGGCGGAGTCCGGCCGGAAGGCGATGGTGGGCAGCACGATCGTCGACAGCCTCGACGCAGCCCACGTGAGATTTCGCGGCGGGCTTTCTTGGCAGAAGCTGGCGGCGAGAGACGTTGCCATCGGCTTGGGAGAACTTCTCAACGTGTCCTGCAACATCGCCGCCGTCGAAGACGCGATGGATAGCCCTTCGGGGGCATCGATGTACGTCACCCGTTGGTGCATCGAGCGGATCGGTTTCATGGATGAAAGCTATTTTCTGTTTTACGAGGATATGGATTGGGGGCTTCGCGCGAGACACTTGGGGCTCGGTTACGCGGCCGATTCGATCGTCGTTCACAAACGAGGCACGACGACGGGATCGGCCGAAGCTTCATCGGCGATCCCGGTGCTCTCCGTCTATCTGCAGCACCGCAATTCCGTTCGCTTCGTGCGACGACATTTCCCGTGGTCGGTGCCTCTTCGAGTCGCGGTTTCCCTCATGTACGCACTGAGGTTCTTGCTGCAGGGCGCGCCAAACAACAGTCGCGCAGCGGTCCAAGGACTTGTCGCGGGGTTGAAAGGCGAGATGGGCCGGCCGAAGGCGCGGATGGCACAATAGCGAACGCAAGTCGGGGGGCACTTCCAGATGCGGCTGCCGATCATTCTTAAGGCATTTCTATTGTTGGTCGTCGTGTGTCTCGAAGCAGATCGCGTTGTTGCGCGCGCAGCCGAGGGCGACCAGATCTCCAACTCCGGTTGGCCCAACGCAACGAATACGGGAGTGCGTCCGAATGTGAAGCTAACGCCTTCGGGCGACGTCGTGGCAGACCAGGCTGGCGCAACTATTTCGGGCCTCGACATTCAAGGCCGCGTCTATATCAAGGCGCCGAACGTGACGTTGATAGACTCCAAGGTGACGTCAGCCTCATTCTACATCGTGAGGATTGAACCGGGTGTGACGGGCACAGTGATCCGGAATTGTGAGATCAATGGCGTCGGCTCGGGCAATGATGGCTCCTACGGCATAGTAGGTCAGGGTACGTTTGTCGCGAACAACATCTACAATGTGGAAAACGGAATTGGTGTATCCGGGTCAGATACGCTCATCCAGGACAACTACATTCACGATCTGCTTGCGTCCGGTTCTCCGCATTATGATGGCATCTCGATCGATGGCGGCAACTCCAACATCGTTATCAGGCACAACACGGTCATCAATGCGCACACGCAGACGTCGGCGGTCATGATCGACAACTATTTCGGACCGATCTCGAATATCGAGGTCGACGGCAACCTTCTGACGGGCGGCGGATATACGGTTTACAGCTCAGCGCAATTCAATGGCGGCTCGGTCGCTGGAGTTTCCTTTACGAAGAACCGGATGGGCAGAGGGAAGTGGGGCTATAGTTCGATTGTGAAGAACGTTCCGGTCTGGCGGGAAAACGTAGATAGCGCGACTGGCCGCACCATTGGTCCTCGGTAAATCATCTGCGGCCACAGGTCGCCTATTTGCCCACACGCCGGAACCAGAATGATCCTGGCTGCCGCCACGGTTCGCGCATCAGAACCGGACATGCGTCGTTCAGCCGAGCCTTGTGATTGCGTGCAAGCCAGTTGACTGCGCCAATGATCTCGAAATGTGCGTTGAAACTCAGGAAGGCCTCTAGGAGATATTGCTCATTCCACAGCCAGCGATCGCGAAGGAGCCATTGAGCAGGGTAATCGTGCGGCGTGAAGACGTCGTGGACATGCACAAGCACGTTGTGACGGAGGAGGCCGAGTACGTGCAGGTATTCGTGCAGGACGTCGCCCTGCGGGCGAATGATGTGTGAGGAGTCGATGAAGAGGATGTCGTTCTCGCCCAGCGCCTCAAACAGGCTGTCGGGGCAACACTCGACCTTTCTTCTAAGGACCGTGACACCCGCTGATTCGAGCCACGGTTGCTCAAACGGTTCGATACAGATCTGCTCGCATCGGTAGCCCGGGCTGTCCCTCCCGTTCGCCTCTATCGCGAGGCGGGCCATGAGGGTCGAATTGCCACTCCCGACCTCGACGATCCGTTTGGGTTTGAAGTGACGTATCATGTTATAGAGAAATTCGGCGTCTCCAGCCTCGAACGAGCCGTTGTGGTACCCGAATTCGTCGGGTCTCTTTTGAACGGTTGGAATTTCGAGCAGTTCGTCGCGGTAGTTGAATTGCTCGATCAGTTCAAGCTGCGCCGCTTCGTTTAAATTCAGCCCGGTGATTTCTCGCGGAATATCTAGGTCGCGCTTCAGGTCTTTCGCGAGAACGATCGGTTCATAATAGTGATGCCGCACAATGGCGAACTGAAATCTGTCGCATACAGACCTCGACAAGGGAGCTCGATCACGGAGGCGACCCAGGAGGACAGCAAGCGGCGCAAAAAGCAAAACGACGGGCGTCAAAATTAGATCGAGTATTCCGTAAATGGATTTGCGTACATAATGCATGGGTCATCACTTCCGATCGGTAGAAATGAAACAATCTGCCGCCTAGCAAAGCTCCACCTCGATGCACGAGAATATTGTGGCCGATTGCCATTCCGCCGTCCAGACCAGACTGCTCGCATGTGAGGTCGTCCATGGCGATGAAAGCCGGCTTCTCTACCAGGTGGAAATGGCTGCATCTTCAAGCGTGCCTTGCCGCGGCAACGCGGCGCGCCTGGTCTCAGCGGACATCAATTGCAGAGCATGAACGGCTCAGCGCGCGCTGCAAGGGAGGCTATGCAGTCTAATTGGCCGCACTCAAAATGGCCCCGGACAGACTTCGGCACCACGCCCCGAGCGTCGGTAGTTCGCAGTCCCTCTGCTGACGTGTTCGTGCGAGGTCGGTTGAACCGAGCGACTCGATTCCATGCCAATCGTGGTCTGGCGGGATCGTGACGGCGACCTTTTTAGTGAGGTCTTAGATTTATATATTGCAATTAAATATACAGAATGCCGATCGATAACGAGAAGCCGGGCGCTCGCTGTCCTCTGCGAAGATTAAAGTGAATAAGTTGGCAGTGTGCTCTTGTGGCAACGCGCGAACACCCGCAATCTGTTGCAGCCTATATGGCGGTGTTACTTCGGGTTTTTTAATCGCGGTTGAATTTGATCGCGCGTCGCACCCGAAAAATGACCCAAGTGGCGCCGCCATCTTGTCCCAAAAAAGCCCCCGCGGATGGAGCATGACACCGGCCGTGGCGCGCCTTTTTGGGGAGGGCGCACCTACGTGCGCCCTGCACGTCGGATTTAACCGAAGGAGAAAAATATCTTGGCAACTATGACTGCGTGGCCTGATGCTACGAACACTGGGGTGTCGGCGGGTGTGGCCCTCACTCCTTACTACGGGGACCTGGTCATCGATACCGCGGGAGCCGTGATCAGCGGCCTCGACATCCATGGATCGGTCTTCATCAACGCTCCGAACGTCACCTTGGAGAACTGCAAGGTCACGACGAATGCGTTCTACGCCGTGAGGGTTGCGCCCGGCGTTACGGGTGCGGTGATCCAGCACAATGAGATCAATGGCGTCGGCTCGGGCAACGACGGCGACTATGGAATCATGGGTCAAGGAACGTTCATCGCGAACAACATCTACAACGTTGAGAATGGGATCGGCGTGGATGGGGGGAATACCCTCATTCAGGACAATTACATCCACGATATGATCGCATCGGGATCCCCGCACTACGACGGAATCTCGATTGACGGGAACAACTACGACATCACGATCCGCCATAACACGGTCATTAACGACCACACTCAAACGGCAGCGATCATGATCGACAATTATTTCGGGCCTGTCTCGAACGTCGTTGTCGACAACAATCTGTTGTATGGTGGTGGCTACAACATCTACAGCTCGGCCCAGTTCAACGGCGGACCGGTCACGGGAGTCTCGATCACGAACAATCACATGGGCGGAGGTTATTGGGGCCCGACCGCATTCACCGGCAACTCCCCGGTTTACACTGGCAACGTGGATGACAGCGGGAGCCTTATCGCGACCCTCAACACATCGGCGAATAGCGGCTCGGGCCCAACTGTGCCGGATGCTCCCGTCATCGCCTCGTTCTCGACCGACAGCGGCACCGCGGGCGACAAGATTACCAACGACAACACCATCGAGCTCAAGGGCACCGCGGCGGCCGGCAGCACGGTCAAGATCTACGACGGTACGACCCAGATTGGTTCGACGACTACGGACTCGGGCGGCAGTTGGGACTACATCACCAAGGTCCTGACCGACGCCAAACATACACTGACCGCAACGGCGACCAGCTCGTCGGGTGAGACCAGCGCGGCATCGTCTGCGTTGGCAATCACCGTCGATACCAAGGCGCCGACTGCGCCGACCATTGCCAGCCATACCGTGAACACCGCCAATCAAGTGGTGATGTCGGGCAGTGCCGAAGCGAGCAGCGTCGTGAAGGTGTTCGACGGCACGACCCAGATCGGGACCGTGACGGCCAACAGCACTGGCGGGTGGAGCTATACAACCAGCGCCCTTGCGGCCGGTTCGCACAGCCTTACCGTGAAGGCAACGGACGCAGCAGGCAATACCGGCGCGGCGTCCACCACCTTCACTGCCAGCATCAGCGGTACCTCGGCGCCAACCACACCGACCTCGCCGACGTCACCGACTGCCGGCAAGGTCGTCGAGGCGGCTGGCGCGACGACTCTCGTTGAGAGCGGCGGCAAATACTACCTCAATGGCAGCACCGGATCGGGCCCCACGCTGAAGGATAACGGTGTGGAGTTTGTGAGCGGGTCGGATGGCACCTGGACTCCCATCGGTGCGGAGAAGACGGCGACGGGCTATGCGGTTGCCTGGAAGGAGACGAGCACGGGTCAGTACACGGCGTGGAACACTGACAGCAATGGCAACTACGTCTCCCATGTCAGCTCCCTGACCGGCTCCACGTCGGGCGGCTCGGTGTCAGGGACAGACTCTGGCCTTAAGTCGCTCGAGACGACCTTCCACCAGGATCTGAACGGTGATGGGCAGACCGGTACTTCCACTGCATCCACCCCGACGCCGTCAACGCCGACGACTGGCAAGGTCATCGAATCGGCGGGTGTGACAAGTCTCGTTGAGAATGGTGGCAAATACTACCTCAACGGCAGCACCGGCACCGGGCCCACGCTGAAGGACAACGGCGTGGATTTCGTGGGCGGGTCCGATGGCACCTGGACTCCAATTGGCGCGGAGAAGACGGCGACGGGCTATCAAGTTGCCTGGAAGGAGACGAGCACCGGTCAGTACACGGCGTGGAACACCGATAATAACGGCAACTACGTGTCCCATGTCAGCTCCCTGACCGGCTCCACGTGGGGTGGCTCGGTGTCGGGTACGGACTCTGGCCTCAAGACTCTGGAGACCAGCTTCTATCAGGACCTGAACAGTGACGGGCAGATCGGTACGTCCA
>NZ_JADYVO010000036.1:0-36502 GCF_020193825.1 Bradyrhizobium sp. NBAIM18 | reverse complement strand
GAAGCTAATCCGCTGGTCCATCGCACAGCTCTCTCGCCAAGGCATCGGCTGATCCTCCCAGCCGATAGAGAACTGTTACCCATCCATCCGGTCTACTGTGTTACCCATCTATCCGGTCTGGACAGCGTTCGACCCTCCCCCTCCAGGGGAGGGTAAAGGCACGCATCGCCCTCTTGGGCCTCGGTTGCCGGAACTGCCTCCCCCCGCTACAACGGCCTCGAAGAGGATCACACCATGTCCGACATGCGCTTGATTGTTGCGGGAGCCGGCGGCCGGATGGGCCGGGCGCTGGTGCGGGCGATTGCTGAAAGCGAGGGCGCCGTGCTGGCCGGCGCGCTGGAGGCGCCGGGCTCCGAACTGCTCGGCAAGGATGCCGGCGTGCTCGCCGGCCTGCCCGCCAACGGCATCAAGCTCTCCGCCGATCTCTGGGCGATATGCAAGGAGGCCGACGGCATCCTCGATTTCACAGTGCCTGCGGCGACCATCGCCAATGTCGCGATCGCCGCCGAGCGCGGCCTCGTGCACGTCGTCGGCACGACCGGCCTGTCCGGCTCGGACAATGCCGTGATCAAGAGCGTCACCAATCGCGCCGTGGTGGTGCAGTCGGGCAATATGAGTCTTGGCGTCAATCTGCTCGCCGCCGTGGTCAAGCGCGTTGCCAAGGCGCTCGACCAGAGTTTTGATATCGAGATCGTCGAGACCCATCACCGTATGAAGGTCGATGCGCCTTCGGGCACCGCGCTGATGCTGGGCCAGGCCGCAGCGAGCGGCCGCGGGGTTACTCTCGATGACCATTCCGAACGCGGCCGTGACGGCATCACCGGCGCCCGTCGGCCGGGCAATATCGGTTTCGCCTCCTTGCGCGGCGGCACCGTGGCCGGCGACCACAGCGTCACCTTCCTCGGCCCGTTCGAGCGCCTGACGCTATCGCATCAGGCCGAGGACCGCATGCTGTTCGCCCATGGTGCGCTCAAGGCGGCGCTGTGGGCGCACGGCAAGAAGCCGGGGCACTACACCATGGCCGACGTGCTCGGCCTCGACGATATCTGATCCAATCAAGCAACGGAAAGCAGTCAATGAGCGAACGCCTTCTCGTGCTCGTGCGCCACGGCCAGAGCGAATGGAATCTGAAAAACCTGTTCACGGGCTGGAAGGACCCTGACCTCACCGAGCTCGGCGTGAAGGAAGCCAAAGAAGCCGGCCGCAAGCTGAAGGCACAGGGCCTGGTGTTCGACGTCGCCTACACCTCGGTGCTGACGCGCGCGCAGCACACGCTCGATCTCATCCTCGCTGAGCTCGGCCAGGAGGGTCTGCCGACTTCGAAGGACCTCGCGCTCAACGAGCGCGACTACGGTGATCTCTCCGGTCTCAACAAGGACGACGCCCGCAAGAAATGGGGCGAGGAGCAGGTGCTGATCTGGCGCCGCTCCTACGACGTGCCGCCGCCCGGCGGCGAAAGCCTGAAGGACACGCTCGCGCGCGCGTTGCCGTACTACGTGCAGGAGATCCTGCCCGGTGTGCTCAACGGCAAGCGCACGCTGGTTGCCGCCCACGGCAACTCGCTGCGCGCGCTGATCATGGTGCTGGAGAAGCTCTCGCCCGAAGGCATTTTGAAGCGCGAGCTCGCCACCGGCGTGCCGATCATCTACCGCCTCAACGCGGATTCGACCGTGGCCTCGAAGCTGGACCTGGCGGGGTAGACTTTGCCGCAAGCGCGGTGCCGTAGGGTGGGTTAGACGGCGACTGCCGTCTAACCCACCACTTCTGTTCTGCGGAAACCAGAGAGGTGGATTACGCTGCGCTAACCCACCCTACGAAATCCTACTGCATCTTGCCTACTGCAGCCCCAGCTGCCCGGCCTCCCAGCCCAGCATCGCCTGCTTGCGGGTGATGCCCCAATGATAGCCGGTGAGCGTGCCGCTCTTGCCGAGTGCGCGGTGGCAGGGCACGACGAAGGAGACCGGGTTCTTGCCGACGGCGGCACCGACGGCGCGTGAAGCCTTGGGATTCCTGATGTTGCAGGCGATGTCGGAATAGGACACTGCGCGGCCCATCGGAATCTTCAAGAGCGTCTCCCACACCCGCACTTCGAAATCGGTGCCGATCAGCACCACGCGCAGCGGCTGATCCGGCCGCCACAATTTTGGATCGAAGATGCGCGCCGCGAGCGGCGCGGTGCCTTCATGATCTTCCACATAGGTGGCGTTCGGCCAGCGCCGCGTCATGTCGGCGAGCGCGATCTTCTCCTCGCCGTGATCGGCGAAGGCGAGGCCCGACAGGCCGCGGTCGGTGGCGATCACGATCGCTGTGCCGAACGGCGAGGAATGGAAGCCGTAGCGCAGGGTGAGGCCGGCACCGCCGTTCTTCCATTCGCCCGGCGACATCGCTTCATGGGTGACGAAGAGATCGTGCAGCCGGCCCGGCCCGGACAGGCCGGAGTCGAGCGCCGCGTCAAGGATGCTGGCGGAATCCCTGAGCAGGTTCTTGGCGTGATCGAGGGTGAGCGCCTGCATGAAAGCCTTCGGCGTGATCGAAGCCCAGCGGCGGAACAGATGGTGCAGCTCATCCGGCGTGACGCCAGCGGCATCCGCCATCGCTTCGATGGTCGGTTGCGCGCGCCAGTTCGCCGAGATGAAGGCGATCGCCCGCCGCACCGAATCATAGTCGCGCAACGCGGCGTTCTGGGTGCCCGGCCTGGCCAGGCGCTGGTCATGTATCGCAAGGGTCATCATGACCGGAAATGTAGGGGAGGCGCTGGCGCGAAACCACCCGATTTCCGACTGTGCTCAGGTCGCCGGATGATAGGTCGGGCCACGCCGCGCGGCGTTGAGAGCCCCCACCAAGGCATTGTAAAAGCTGGCCTTTTCTGCCGGCCCGAGAAAGCCCGCGATAAGCAGGCGGCGGCCGCGGGAGATCAGATAAAGGTGCTCGATGCCGTATTCCTCATCGACCTCCTGGTCGAGCCGGACCCAGAGCGGATTGAAGGTCCATTCGGCAACCTGGCCACGATGGCTGACGCGTCGCACCCGCAATTCCGACGGCGTCACCACGATTTCCTCGCTGGCCCGTGCGGCGCGAAAATTGACCTTGAAGGCCCACCAGATCACCAGCACGTCGAGACCGAAGAAGCCGAACACCGGCCAGGCGCCCATCATCAGGAAAGCAAGGCCCGTGACGAAGCCGACGGCGCTCAGGAACAGCATCACGGCGAGAAAGCCGGTGCGGTTCAGCGAGCGGTGCGGCGTCAGCAGCGCGGAGAAGATCTGAGGCTCGTCCTCGCTCTCGGATCGCGTCCGCGCAATTTCGTTGCCTGTGCTCATCGTCCATCAGTATATCCCGATCATGGCGAAAATCACCCTTAAGCCGGTCCCGCGCAAAGCGGCGGTGCCGAAGAAAACGGCAAGACCGGTCGCGACCAAGCCGAAAGCGCCCGCGAAGAAATCACTCAAAGCCACAAAGCCGTGGACGCCGGCCGAGGTCCACGAGGTCTTCAGCCGCTTCCGCAAGGCCAATCCGGAGCCCAAGGGCGAGCTCGAGCACGTCAACCCGTTCACGCTGCTCGTCGCGGTGGTGCTGTCGGCACAGGCGACCGACGCCGGCGTCAACAAGGCGACGCGTGCGCTGTTCGAGGTTGCCGACACCCCGCAGAAGATGCTCGATCTCGGCGAGGAGCGCTTGCGCGACTACATCAAGACGATCGGCCTCTACCGCACCAAGGCCAGGAACGTGATCGCGCTGTCGGCCAAGCTGCTCAATGAATTCGGCGGCGAGGTGCCGCGCACGCGCACGGAGATCGAGTCGTTGCCCGGCGCAGGCCGCAAGACCGCAAATGTCGTGCTCAACATGGCTTTCGGCGAGCACACCATGGCGGTCGACACCCATGTCTTCCGCGTCGGCAATCGCACGGGCCTAGCGCCCGGCAAGACGCCGCTCGAGGTCGAGCTTGGCCTGGAAAAGGTGATCCCGGCCGAGTTCATGCTGCACGCGCATCATTGGCTGATCCTGCACGGCCGCTATACGTGCCTCGCGCGCAAGCCGCGCTGCGAGGTCTGCCTGATCAACGATCTCTGTCGCTGGCCGGAGAAGACGGTGTGAGGCAGCGCCGCCCCGGGCGCCGCTATCGCACCTGCCGCGCCGGTTCGATCAGCTCGGGCCGCGGGCCCGACAGGCGCTTGTGCATGTGGACCATGAAGGCCATGCCGAAGATCGGCGTCGCCAGATTGACGATCGGGATCGAGACGAAGGCGGCGATGAACAGGCCGGCGGTGAAGATGGTCGCGGCATTGTCGCGCCGCATCGCCTTGGCCTCCTCCGGCGGGCGGAAGCGCATCGCGGCGAGCTCGAAATATTCGCGGCCGAGCAGCCAGGCGGCGGCGAGGAAGAAGATCAGGAAACCGGCGCCGGCGAACAGCACCAGCGGCAGAGCGGCGAGATAGACCAGGATGGCCACGAGCGCGGTCTTGATGCCCTCGAGCATCGCCCGGCTGAACGGCAGTGCCGCGCCCGGCCGCTCGGCCGGATAATGCTCGCGCTCGACGATGTCGGCGACGTCGTCGACGAACAGGCTCGCCACCAGCGAGGTGATCGCCGGCATCAGGAAGATGCCGCCGAACACGATGCCGAGACCCGTCGCGATCGAGACGATCCAGGAGAGAACCTCGATCGAAGAATGCCAGCCCGGCCCGAGCAGGCCTTCCAGCCACACCTCGCCGGAGGTCGCAAACCAGCTGAGCAGCCGCTGCAAGCCGATCGCCAGCACGGTGATCAGCACCAACGCGAGCCCGATCGACCGCCACAGGATCGAGCGCATCGGCGGCGAGATCAATTGCGACAGCGCCTTAATGGCGGCATCCAGCATGGGGGACCCTCTGAAACAAACACCTCGCGAGAGGTAGACACCCAATGCGGCTTCGGCAAGGGCGGCTTTCTTACCCTGCCCTGGAGGGGGAGGGTAAGATTCAGCCTAGTCGTGTCTATGCCCGTGCTTGCGCGCCTTCGCCGGTTTGCCATCCCCCGTCGGGATCATCACCACGCGGCCATAGCGCACGCCGCGTTCGGCGATGATGTGGTCGGCGAAATGTCTGACCTCGGAGGCTGCGCCGCGCAGCGCCGTCATCTCCATGCAATTGTTGTCGTCGAGGTGGACATGCAGCGTCGCCAGCGCGAGGTCGTGGTGGCCGTGGAATTCCTGCACCAGCCGTTTCGACAGATCGCGCGCCGCGTGGTCATAGACGTAGACGAGGCCGGCGACGCATTGGCCGGTTTTCGCGGTGTCCTCGGCGCTCTGCTGCAGGCCGGCGCGCGCGAGGTCGCGGATGATCTCGGAGCGGTTCTGGTAGCCGCGTGCTTCGGCTGCGGCATCGATCTCCGCCAACAGATCGTCCTCGATCGTGATCGTAATCCGCTGCATCAAGTCATCTCCGCGCAGGTCGCCGAATGAACCCGTTTTACACGGATTCTGCGACGCTCACAGCCGCGTCGCACGCAGCCGCAGCGCGTTGCCGACCACGCTGACCGAGGACAGCGCCATCGCCGCCGCGGCGATGATCGGGGAGAGCAGCAGACCGAACGCCGGATAGAGAACGCCGGCGGCGATCGGAATCCCGGCGGCGTTGTAGATGAAGGCGAAGAACAGGTTCTGCCGGATGTTGCTCATCGTCGCCTGCGACAGTTTTCGCGCGCGGACGATGCCGACGAGGTCGCCCTTGAGCAGCGTCACGCCGGCGCTCTCCATCGCAACGTCGGTGCCGGTGCCCATGGCGATGCCGACCTCGGCCGCCGCCAGTGCCGGCGCGTCGTTGACGCCGTCACCGGCCATGGCGACGCTGCGGCCTGCCTTCTGCAGCTTGGTCACTACCGCGCTCTTCTGGTCCGGCAGCACTTCGGCCTCGACCTCGGCGATGCCGAGCCGGCGCGCCACGGCCTCGGCAGTGGTGCGGTTGTCTCCGGTCAGCATGATCACCTTGATGCCTTCCGCCGCGAGCGCCTTCAGCGCCTCCGGCGTCGAGGCCTTGACCGGATCGGCGATCGCGAACAGGCCGGCAAGCCGGCCGTCGACGGCCATGTTGATCACGGTGGCGCCGTCGCCGCGCAGCCGTTCGGCTTCGGCGGCGAGCGAATGGGTGTCGACGCCGATCGACGACAGATATCTGGCATTGCCGAGCACGATGGTCTTGCCGTCGACCTTGCCCGTCGCGCCCTTGCCCGTCGGCGAGTCGAACTGCTCGACCTGGCCGAGGGTGAGCTGCTTTTCGTTGGCCGCGCGCACGATGGCGTCGGCCAGCGGATGCTCGCTGGCGCGCTCGACGGTGGCCGCCAGCCGGAGGATGTCTTCTTCCGCGAAGCCGGACGCCGGCGCGATCGTCACCACCTTGGGCTTGCCTTCGGTCAGCGTGCCGGTCTTGTCGACCACCAGCGTGTCGATCTTCTCCATCCGCTCCAGCGCTTCGGCGTTCTTGATCAGCACGCCGCCTTGCGCGCCGCGGCCGACGCCGACCATGATCGACATCGGGGTGGCCAGGCCCAGCGCACAGGGGCAGGCGATGATCAGCACGCTGACCGCGGCGACGAGGCCGAAGGCGAGCCGCGGCTCCGGTCCGAACCAAGCCCAGGCGGCAAAGGCCGCGACGGCGATGACGATCACCAGCGGCACGAACCAGCCGGAGACCTGATCGGCCAGGCGCTGGATCGGCGCGCGCGAGCGCTGCGCATCCGCGACCATCTGCACGATCTGCGACAGCAGCGTCTCGCGCCCGACCTTGTCGGCGCGCATGATGAAGCTGCCGGACTGGTTCAGCGTGCCGGCGATGACTTTTGCGCCAGCCTCCTTGGTGACCGGCATGGATTCGCCCGTCACCAGCGATTCATCGAGCGACGAGCGGCCTTCGAGGATGATGCCGTCGACCGGCACCTTCTCGCCGGGACGGACGCGCAGGCGATCGCCGGCGTGCAGCGTGTCGATCTCGACCTCGTGCTCGCTGCCGTCGGCGTCGACGCGGCGCGCGGTCTTCGGCGCGAGCTGCAGCAGCGCCTTGATCGCGCCCGAGGTCGCATCGCGGGCGCGCAGCTCCAGCACCTGGCCGAGCAGCACCAGGACGGTGATGACGGCGGCCGCCTCGAAATAGACCGCCACCGCGCCCTCATGGCCGCGGAAGGTGGCGGGGAAGATCTGCGGCGTGACCGTGCCGAGCACGCTGTAGACATAGGCAACGCCCGTGCCCATCGCGATCAGCGTGAACATGTTGAGATTGCGCGTCAGCAGCGATTGCCAGCCGCGGACGAAGAACGGCCAGCCGGCCCACAGCACCACGGGTGTTGCAAAGACGAGCTGGATCCAGTTCGACAGGATCGGATCTATCCAGCTGTGGGGGCCTGCGAGATGGCCGCCCATCTCCAGCGCGATCGGCGGCAGCGACAGCACGCCGCCGATCCAGAACCGCCGCGTCATGTCGGCGAGCTCGGGATTGGGGCCGGTCTCAAGGCTTGCGACCTCAGGCTCCAGCGCCATGCCGCAGATCGGGCACGTGCCCGGACCGACCTGGCGGATCTGCGGGTGCATCGGACAGGTGTAGATCGTGCCCGCGGGCATCTCCGGTTCGGGCGCCTTGTCCTTGGCAAGATACTTGGCGGGATCGGCGGCGAACTTGGTGCGGCAGCCGGCCGAGCAGAAATGGAAGGTCTCGCCGCGATGTGTGATGCGATGCTTCGAGGTCGCGGGATCGACCATCATGCCGCAGACGGGATCTTTGACCTTGCTTGCGGCGTCGCTGTGATCATGGCCGTGATGATGGTCGTGGCCGGCATGACCGCCGTGGCCGCCGCAGCATGAGGACGCCTCAGGCTTGGCCGCCGGAGCTGCAGCTTTCGTGGAACAGCCGCACCCGGAATGCGTTTGCGCGCTGTGACGATGCTCGTGCTCGTTGTTGTTCATTGCCATGTTCGGCCCTTGCGCCTGCTCTTGAAACCCATACCCGGTAGGGGTATATAGACCACATGCGCAAGGACATCAAGGCATCCGTCGGAAAACGTCTTGGCCGGATCGAGGGCCAGGTTCGTGGTCTCTCGAAAATGGTAGAGGAAGACCGCTATTGCATCGACATCGTGACGCAAATCGCGGCGGTGCGCGCCGCGTTGCGCCGGGTCGAGGAAGAGGTTTTGAAGGATCACGTCGCCCATTGCGTCGAGCACGCCATCACGAGCGGCGACAAGGCCGACCAGCGCGCTAAGATCGCGGAGCTGATGGCGGTGATCGGACGGGCGGATCGGTAGCGCGCGCGCTCTCCACCGTCATTGCTTCGCTGCGCTCGTGGCGAAGTCTCGTAGGGTGGGCAAAGCGGAGCGCGCCCACTATCGGCCAGTGATCGCGGAAGAACGTGGGCACGGCGCCTCGCGCCTCTGCCCACCGTACGAGATCGTGCGAACCTAAGCCGTCTTCTCCCGCGCCCGCGCGCGATACATCGCGAGCTCGCTCAGCTGCACGAAGTGCTCGGAGAACGTTGCGCTCGTTCCCGCAGGCGGCGCGCTCACTTCTTGAGCCGGAATTTCAACCGACGTCGCTTTGTCAGCCGCTTCAGGAACGAGGGGCGGCGCCACGAGCGCTTCTGGAAACACACTGAATGAGCCCGCCACCTCCTCGAGCGGCTTCTGCTTGTCGGCCCAGTGCAAGGCGGTGTAGTCGAACCCGTGCACGATGGTGGGTTTGACGACTTCGAAATAGGGCGAGATGTCGAAGTCGCGGGGCATGTAGAGCGAGGAATCGCGGATGTGCAGGATCTCGCGCCGTGCGGCGCGGCTGCCGGCCTTGGTGATCTTCGGCAGGATCGGGTAGCGCACGGCGTCGAAGGCCTGCGCGATCAGGGCCGAGCAGATGATCTTGGTCGGGTCGCCCGAGCCGATCGCGATCATGCGTCGGCGCCAGCGCTGCGGTATCGGCAGCGGGAACAGATAGCGCATGAGGTCGACGATGTTCTTGGTGTCGTAGCCGAAGCCGATGCGGTTGATCGCATAGCGGCACACCGTGGTGCGATCCTCATAGGACAGCCCGACCGGACGGCAGACGCGGGTATGATAGGGGAAATATTTCGACAGCGGCGCCGAGGTGACGCCCTCGCCGATATTGGCCTCGATCAGAACATGCGGCTCGCCATTGGGCTCCTCTGCCCCATCGATCGGACCGACATAGAGCGCGGCGTGCGACCAAGTCGACTGCGTCAGGTATTTGATGATGCCGGAGATGCGGTTGTTGCCCTCGACCAGCAGCACGTCGCCGGGCTCGATGATGCCGCGCAGATGCTCGGGGTCGCTCGGCGTGAACGGCTCATAGCCCGGCACCTCCTTTGAGAGGTACGCGGCAATCACCTTGCCGACAGAATCCAGGACCGTCCCCATCTCAACCCCCCACGGCCTTTTCCGGCCGTCTTTTTCCCTTCTCTACCATGGTCGAAACGTGTTGCAATTCGGTTCATCACTCTGTGAGATCAAGCATGGTTGATTCACCATCCTGGTTGCTGCGCATCATCGGATACGGCAAGGTTCGCGGGCTGTTCACGTTCGCCGCAAGTCCCCGGAAACCATGACATGACAATCACGCGCCGCGGCTTTCTTTCGGCGTCGGCGGCCCTTGCGGCGATGCCGGTGCTGCGCGCATCGGCTGCGCCCCTGCCGCGCGAGGCTGACATCGTCGTGATTGGCGCGGGGGCGGCGGGAATTGCCGCGGCGCGGCGCATCATCGCGACGGGCCGCAAGGTCATCGTGGTGGAGGCGGCCGCGCAAATCGGCGGCCGCTGCATCACCGACAGCACCACCTTCGACACGCCGTTCGACCGGGGCGCGCGCTGGATGTACAATCCCGACACCAACCCGATGATCCGGCTGGCGCGCAGTGCCGGGCTGGACGTGCTGCCGGCGCCCTCGGGCCAGAAGATGCGCATTGGCCGCCGCAACGCGCGCGCGGGCGAGACTGAGCAATTCCTGGCCGCCCTGGTGCGCGCCAACCGCGCCATCGACGAGGCCGGACGGGGCAAGCTCGACACCTCCTGCGCATCGGTGCTGCCGAAGGATCTCGGCGACTGGGCCGGCGCGGCCGAGTTCATGCTGGGTGCGAGCTTCGCCGGCAAGGACCTCAAGGAGCTGTCCGCCATCGACAAGGGACGCGCGCAGGACCGCAACGCGGCGATCGCCTGCCGCCAGGGTTTGGGCACACTGATCGCTAGGCTCGCCGAGCAGGCGCCGGTGGCGCTGTCGACGCCGGCGAGCCGCATCGCCTGGAGCAATCGCGACGTCAGCATCGAGACGCAAGCCGGCAAGATCGCGGCGCGCGCCGCCATCGTCACGGTCTCGACCAATGTGCTGACATCGGGCGCGATCAAGTTCGCGCCCGACATTCCCAAGCGGACGCTGGATGCGGCATCGAAGCTCAGCCTCGGTAGCTACGATCGCATCGTGCTGCAGCTGCCGGGCAATCCGCTCGGCCTGTCGCGCGACGATATCCTGATCGAGCAAAGCAATTCAACCCGCACGGCGCTGATGTTAGCCAATATCGGCGGCTCCTCGCTGTGCTCGATCGATGTCGGCGGCTCGTTCGGCCGCGATCTCGCCGAGCAGGGCGAGAGGGCGATGGTGGCTTTCGCCAGGGAATGGATCACGAAGCTGTTCGGCAGCGAGGCCGCTTCCGTGGTGCAGAAGACCAGCGCCACGCGCTGGAACGCCTCGCCTTACGTCATGGGCGCGATGTCGGCAGCCTCGCCCGGCGGCCAGCTGTCGCGAAGGACCCTGGCCGAGCCGATCGGCAATGTGTTCCTCGCCGGCGAAGCCACGCACGAGACGCTCTGGGGCACCGTCGACGGTGCATGGGAGAGCGGCGAACGTGCCGCGGACGCCGCCCTGCGCAAGATCGGCGCGCTGAAGGAGGAGCCGGCCGACGTGCCGACCCAGTCGACGAAGAAGCGGCGCGTGCCGAAGCAGTAAGACGATCAAGCCGCGATAAATTCCACTGTCGTCCCGGACCAGCGCAGCGAAGCGGAGCGCAGATTCGGGACCCATACTCACAGGGAGTGGTTTGGCGAAGACTCGGAGTTGCCACCTTGCCCCATAACCACTCCCCGGGGTTATGGGTCCCGGGCTCGCGCTACGCACGCCCCGGGACGACAGCGGAGATGTTACCGCAGCACGCCATCCAGCACCGGCAATCCAAAGATCACCGCCATCGCAATCAGCGCATAGCAGATGCCGCGAAACACCTTCTCGCTGGCGCGGCCGAACAATGAGCTGCCGAACGCAACGCCAACCGCATAGACCGGGCCGACGATCAGCGACAGCACCAGCGATTCGCGGCTGATCAGGCCGCTCGCCGCGTAGCTGATCATCGAGAAGAAATCCGAGGCGCCGAAGAACAGCACGATATTGGCGCGCGCGACCATCGGCGCGATCGGGCGGCCGAGCCAGTAGCCGACGATCGGCGGGCCTCCGGTCTGAGCGAGCCCGCTGCAGAAGCCGGAGAGGCCGCCGATGCCAACCGATAGCCAAGCGTGGTCCTTGCCGCGATAGCGCCAGCCCGACAGCAACAGCAGCAACAGCGCCGCAACGAAGCAGGAAATGATCCAGCGCGTGGTGACGGGTTCGAGTACGCTGAGGAAATAAGTGCCGATGGGGACGCCGATCAGCGCGCCCAGCACGATCACCGCGGTGGCCTTGCGATCAGCCTTTCGCCACGCATCCGGCAGCAGCGGCACGGCCGCGACGAAATCGATGACGAGAAGCAGGGCAGCAACGAGCCGCGGTGCCGCGATGCTGCTCGCCAGCGGCATGAAGATCAGCGCCGAACCGAAGCCGGAGAAGCCGCGCGCTGTGCCCGAAACGAAAGCGACGGCGCAGAGCGCCGCCGCAACCGTGAGGCTGACGTCCTTCGGAAGGAAGTCAGCAGGACTCATCCGCGCAACGTGCCGCCGGTCTTCTTGGTGACCTCGGCCACGATCTTCGTGGCGACCGCCTCGATCTCCTGATCGGTCAGGGTTTTCTCGCGCGGCTGCAGCGTGACCGCGATCGCGATCGACTTCTTGCCGTCATCGATGCCCTTGCCTTCGTAGATATCGAAGACATTGACGCCAGTGATCAGCTTCTTGTCGACGCCTTGCGCCGCGCGAACGATGTCGCCGGCCTTGACGGCGCGGTCGACGATGAAAGCGAAGTCACGCGACACCGGCTGGAAGGCCGAGAGCTCGATCAAGGGCTTGGCGCGCGTCGGCTTCTTCTTCGCCTCGGGGATGCGGTCGAGGATCACCTCAAACACGACAAGCGGCCCGTCGGCGCCGAGCGCCTCGAGCGCTCTGGGGTGCACTTCGCCGAAATATCCGAGCACGTTCTGCGGTCCGATCTGGATCGTACCGGAGCGGCCCGGATGCAGCCAGCCGGGACCACCCGCCACGATCTGCAGCGCCTGCATCGGCGCGCCTGCGGCCGCCAGCACGGCCAGCGCATCGGCCTTGGCGTCGAACACGTCGGCCTGCGCCGAGCCGGTCCAGTGCCGGCCGAGCCCTTCGGACGAAGCAAAGCCGCGGCGCACGCCACTCGCCGCCATGAACTGGTCCTGCGGGCGATCGCCTTTGAACACCTGGCCGACCTCGAACAGCGCGACATCGCCGAAGCCGCGATCGGCATTGGCCTGCGCCGCCGCGATCAGGCCGGCCAGCAGGGTCGGCCGCATGTCGGAGAGATCCGCGGCGATCGGGTTGGCCACTTCGAGCTCGCGCTGTCCGCCGCCGAACAATTCGGCCGCAGGCTTGGTGATGAACGACCAGGTCACGGCCTCGACCATGCCGCGGCTGGCGAGCGCGCGCCGCGCGCGGCGGATGCGCAGCTGCAGCGGCGTCAGCACCGGTTTGCGCGGCTCGTCGCCGCGCTCGAACGGCGTCATCGGCACCTTGTCGACGCCGAAAATGCGGACGATCTCCTCGACGATGTCGGCCTTGCCGTGCACGTCGGAGCGCCAGGACGGCACCGCGACCTTCACCACCGGGCCGGGACCCGCCATCATGAAGCCGAGATGGGTCAGGATGCGCTTCATCTCGACCTGCGGCACCTCGATGCCAGACAGGCGCTTGACTTCGGTGATCGGGAATTCGATCAGGCGGTCGTCGCCAAAGGTCTTGCCGACCAGGACGGTTTCAGAGGGCGCGCCGCCGCACAGCTCCATCACCAGTTTGGTCGCGAGCTCGATGCCGGGCACCATGAAGGCCGGATCGACGCCGCGTTCGAAGCGGTAGCGCGCGTCCGAATTGATGCCGAGCTTGCGGCCGGTCTGGGCGATGTTGATCTCGTTCCACAGCGCCGATTCGATCAGCACGTCGGTCGTGTTCTCGTCGCAGCCCGACGCTTCGCCGCCCATGATGCCGGCGAGCGATTCGACGCCGTGCTCGTCCGCGATCACGCAAATGGCGGGATCGAGATTGTAGGTGCGGCCGTCGAGCGCCAGCAGGCTCTCGCCCTCGCGCGCGCGGCGCACGACGAGATTGCCCTTCACCTTCCTGGCGTCGAACACGTGCAGCGGGCGCGCGCGGTCGTAGGTCACGAAGTTGGTGATGTCGACCAGCGCGTTGATCGGACGCAGCCCGATCGCGGTCAGCCGCTTCTGCAGCCATTCCGGCGACGGCCCGTTCTTGACCCCGCGCACGAGACGGAGCGCAAAGCCCGGGCAGAGCGTGGTATCCTCGACCGTGACCTTCACGGGGCAGGGGAATTCGCCCTTGACCGGCTTGATCGTGGGGTCCTTGAACTTGCCCATGTCGGCGGCGGCGAGATCGCGCGCGATGCCGTGCACGCCGGTGCAGTCCTGCCGGTTCGGCGTCAGATTGATCTCGAGCACGGGATCGCCGAGCCCGGCCCATTCGGCATAGGCAGCACCGATTGGCGCGTCCGCCGGCAATTCCATGATGCCGTCATGATCATTGGAGATCTGCAGCTCGGCCGCCGAGCACAGCATGCCGCGGCTCTCGACGCCGCGGATGGTGCCGACACCGAGCGTGATATCCTTGCCGGGAATGTAGGTGCCGGGCGGCGAGAACACGCTGACGAGCCCGGCGCGCGCGTTCGGCGCGCCGCACACCACTTGCACCGGCGCACTACCGTCGCCGGTGTCGACCATGCAGACCCGCAGCCGATCCGCATTCGGATGCTGCTCGGCCGAGATCACCTTCGCAATGGTGAACGGCTTCAGCGCCTTCGCCTTGTCCTCGATGTTCTCGACCTCGAGCCCGATCATGGTGAGCTTCTCGGCGAGCTTTTCGAGCGGCTCGTCGGTCTCGAGATGGTCCTTCAGCCAGGAGAGGGTGAATTTCACGAGCTCAGCCCTCCGGCAAGCGTTGGTACTTCGAGCGGCTTGAAGCCGTAATGGCCCAGCCAGCGGACGTCGCTGTCGAACAGCTGGCGCAGATCGGCGATGCCGTATTTCAGCATGGCGATGCGGTCGATGCCCATGCCCCAGGCAAAACCCTGGTACTCGTCGGGATCGATGCCGCAGGCGCGCAGCACGTTGGGATGCACCATGCCGCAGCCGAGGATCTCGAGCCAATCTTCGCCCTCGCCGAAGCGGATCTCGCCCTTGTCGCGGCGGCACTGGATGTCGACTTCCAGCGACGGCTCGGTGAACGGGAAGAACGACGGGCGGAAGCGCATGTTGATGTGATCGACTTCGAAGAATGCCTTGCAGAACTCGTGCAGGATCCATTTGAGGTGGCCGAGATGCGAGCTCTTGTCGATGACGAGGCCCTCGACCTGGTGGAATTGCGGCGTGTGGGTCGCGTCCGAATCGATGCGATAGGTGCGGCCCGGGCAGATCACGCGGATCGGCGGCTTCTGGCTCAGCATGGTGCGCACCTGCACCGGCGAGGTGTGGGTCCGCAGCAGCATGCGCGAGCCGTCCTGCTTCGGATGGAAGAAGAACGTGTCGTGCATCTCGCGCGCCGGATGGCCTTCCGGGAAATTCAGCTTGGTGAAATTGTAGTCGTCGGTCTCGATGTCGGGGCCTTCGGCGACCGAGAAGCCCATGTCGGCGAAGATGGTGGTGAGCTCGTCCCAGACCTGGCTCAGCGGATGGATGCGGCCGGCCTCAGCCGGCGCATCGCGCAGCGGCAGGGTGACGTCGACGGTCTCGGACGCCAGCCGCGCATCGAGCGCCGCCGACTTCAGCACGTCGCGCCGGACTGCGAGCGCCTGCGTGACCTTGTCCTTGGCGAGGTTGATCGCGGCGCCTTGCGTCTTGCGTTCCTCCGGCGACATCTTGCCGAGCGTGGCAAGCAGCGCCGAGATCGAACCCTTCTTGCCGAGGGCCGCGACGCGCACCGCCTCCAGGGCGGCTTCATCGCCGGCGGCGGCGATCTGGTCGAGGATGGATGTTTCGAGCGTTGCGAGGTCGGACACAGTCAAATCCTTGGCTCTGAATTCGGCTGGGTTGTCGCCGCCCGAAGGCCGTAACGTCAAGCAAAAAGCCGGTCATTTCGGGCACATGGCCGGCTGGGTTGAACCCTGCGCGGGGAGGCGGCACCAACGGGGAGACGAGGAGATCTTTGCGATGCCTTCGAGGCCCTGCCTTGCTGTTTGTCTTGCCGTTCTGGCTGTCGTTCTGTCGGGCGTTGGCACCCCTGCTCGCGCCATGATCTGCATGGAAACGTCCATGACGTCGGATGAGGTCGTCGACACGATCAACAAGCAGACCAGTTGCGAAGGCGCGATGAAGGTGTTTCGGGACTGCCAATCGGGCGCAAGCGGCGATGTCGAGCTTGGCGCCGCCGTCGAAAGGAAATGCGAGGCGGACTTCATGCCCGGCCTCAACACGGCGCAGCAGCAGGCTTACAAACGCGAGATGCGCGTCTGCGACCAGAAGTACCGGAACAAGTCCGGCACCATGTATGTCTCGTTCGCAGCTTTTTGCCGGGCAGAGGTCGCCCGGCGCCACTCGCAGCGCGCGCTGAAGGCTGCGGGCCAGAAGGCCCGCTAGCGCAAGCCTCAGGCAGCCAGCGCGGCCTTGACCGGCTTACGCCGCAAGGGCGGCTTTGGCCTTCTCGGCGATCGCCTGGAACGCGGCGGGCTCGCGGATCGCGAGATCCGACAGCACCTTGCGGTCCACGGTGATGCCCGACTTGGCAAGGCCGTCGATAAATCGGCTGTAGGTCAGGCCGAACGGACGGACCGCGGCGTTGAGGCGCTGGATCCAGAGCGCGCGGAAGGTGCGCTTGCGACGCTTGCGGTCGCGGAAGGCGTATTGCTGGGCCTTTTCCACGGCCGGCTTGGCGGCGCGGATGGTGTTCTTGCGGCGGCCATAGAAGCCCTTGGCGGCCTTGTAGACTTTCTTGTGCTTGGCGTGGGCGGTCACACCGCGTTTGACGCGAGACATGACGAAATCCTTCAGAGATGACTTTGGTTATCGGATCGCCGCGGGATGCGCGGCAGAGGTGGCAATGATCGTGGACGCGATCAGGCGTTCGGCAAGAAGTACTTCTTGACGTTGTCGCCGTCGGTCTTGAACAGCACGCGGGTGCCGCGGAGCTGACGGATCTGCTTCTTCGTCCGCTTGATCATGCCGTGACGCTTGCCGCGCTGGGCGTGCATCACTTTGCCGGTGGCAGTCACCTTGAAGCGCTTTTTGGCGCCCGATTTGGTCTTCAGCTTGGGCATTTGGCTCTCCTAATGGCCACAGAGATCCGCCCGCGAAGGCGGCTGGACCGTCAAAAATGCTCGTTAGAGCGTTGATTGTGCTCAAGTTTTGCGAACGAGCGCGAAACCCGCACGAGACATCGCCACGGCAGCCCGTAAATCAGCCGGGCGATGAAGGCTGGGCTTATGACAGAGGACAGGCCAATTGGCAACGATGAACCGCCGAAACCGGCCCGCCGACTATTGGAGGTTGCCACCCCTCATGTCCAAGCCTTCTCGCCTGAAGCAGGTCCAAAATGGCTCATTTCCCGCAACTTCTGATTGCATTCACCCGCTCGCGCCCTCTGGCGCTGTTCGCCGTGCTCGCCGCGGCTGCGCTGCCACAGGCGGCTGACGCCCGCGCCGGCGGCTATGACGGCATCTGGAACGTCACCTTCGCCACCACCCGCGGCAATTGCAGCTCGGGTTACAGCGTTCCCTTCACCGTGACCGGCACCCGCGTCTCCTCCGCCGGCGGCGGCCGGGTCTCGGGCCGGGTCAAGCGCTCCGGCGCTGTCGCCGTGCAGGTCTCGGTCGGCGCGTCCCACGCCAGTGGCGGCGGCCGGCTCGCCGGCGTGAACGGCGCCGGATCGTGGAAGGGAATTATCTCAGGCGACCAGTGCAGCGGAACCTGGCGGGCGACGAGGACCTGACACACAAAACGGCCCGCCGGGGATCCGGACGGGCCGTTGAATTCTTGAGGTCCTAAAGCGTTGCGCGTCAGCGCGGCGCCAGCACCATCACCACCTGGCGACCTTCGAACCGCGCGTCCTGCTCGACCTTGGCGAGCTCGGCCACGTCGGTCTTGATCTTGTCGAGCAGCTTGGTGCCGATCTCCTGGTGCGCCATTTCGCGGCCGCGATAGCGCAGCGTGATCTTGACCTTGTCGCCCTCTTCGAAGAAGCGCTGCATCGCGCGCATCTTCACGTCGTAATCGTGGTCGTCGATCATCGGACGGAGCTTGATCTCCTTGATCTCGACGGTCTTCTGCCGTTTGCGGGCTTCCGCGGCTTTCTTCTGAGCGGAATACTTATACTTCCCGTAGTCCATGATCTTGCAGACGGGAGGGCTGGTATTCGGCGAAATCTCGACCAGATCCATCCCGACTTCCTGCGCCATGCGGATGGCGACGACGGTCTCGACCGTACCTTTGTTGTCACCGGTCTGGTCGATCAGCTGGATCTGCGCATTGCGGATATCATCATTGATGCGCGGCCCGTCTTTGCTGGCAGCGGGCGGAGCTTTATTAGGACGGCGAATGGGTGGTTCTCCAAAGTTGTGAAAGAAGCGGCTATTTTGAAGGAAGATGCGTTTGCCGGCAAGCAAGTCGCTGGTGCGAGGCGCGAAAAACCCTCAAATGCGAGGCATTTTGGTCACGGCCCTCGGCACGCTGACCGACATAGACACCTTGCGTCTGTTCCGCAAGCGTCCCAAAGGACCAATAGCGATGCCGGTCGTGCTTTCGGAACAGGTCCGGACAGCTCAAACCGCACAGCCAGAGTAAACGTTCCATGACCGATGCAATTCCCGATGCCGTACTTGAGTTCATCGAGGTGGGCGAGGGGCCGTCCGCACGCAGGATCGCGGTGCGCCGCCGTCCCGGAAAAGGCCCCGGCCTGGTCTGGCTGGGCGGATTCAAGTCGGACATGCAGGGCGGCAAGGCCGTGGCGCTGGATGCCTGGGCCCACGAGCACGGACGCGCAATCGTCCGGTTCGATTATTCCGGCCACGGCGAATCCAGCGGCGATTTCGCCATTGGGACCATCGGCAGCTGGCTCGAGGATAGTGTTGCGGTGTTCGAACGCTTCTGCGACGGCCCGCAAATCCTGATCGGCTCGTCGATGGGCGGCTGGATGGCGCTGCTGCTCGCCCGCGAGATCAAGAAGCGTGCCGGCAAAGCGTCGCTTGCAGGGCTCGTGCTGATCGCGCCGGCGCCCGATTTCACCGAAGAGCTGATGTGGAAGAATTTTTCGCCCGCGGTGAAGAAGGAGATCGAGACCAAGGGCTTCTGGCTGCGCCCGTCGGAATATGGCGACGGCTCGCCCTATCCGATCACGCGGAACCTGATCGAGGAGGGACGCAACCACCTCGTGCTCGGCAGCGCCATCGATCTCGGCTGCCCCGTCCGCATCCTGCAAGGCGCGAAAGACCCTGATGTGCCCTGGCAGCACGCGTTTGCGCTGACCCATCGCCTGCCGGCCGACGACGTCGTGCTGACCATGATTCAGGACGGCGATCACCGCCTCTCCCGCCCGCAGGACATCGCGCGCCTTCTTGCGGCGGTGGCTGAGATCGGGTGAAGTGTTGCCAAATGCTCAGTGTCATCGTCCGCGAAGGCGGACGATCCAGTATTCCAGAGGCAGCTGTGCTTGAACCGAGAAGCCGCGGTGTACTGGATGCCCCGCCTTCGCGGGGCATGACGAGAACGGGAGGGCAACGCCAATGACGACCACCGCCATGCTGCGCGCCTTCTGCGACGCGGTCGAGCAGCGCAACGGCAAAGCCTTCGCCGAGCTGTTTACCGAGGACGGTGTCTATCACGATGTTTTCTACGGTGTCTTTTCCGGCCGCGCGAAGATCGCCGCGATGATCGACGACTGGTTCTACCGCACCGCGACCGATTTCCGCTGGGACATGCATGATCCCGTCACCGACGGCACCACGCTCTATGCGCGCTACACGTTCAGCTACAAATCAACCCTGCCGGAAGCGAACGGCGCGCGGGCGATGTTCGAGGGCGTTGCGATCATGACGCTGAAGGGCGGCAGGATCGCGAGCTATCACGAGGTCGCCAACACCGCGCCGGCGTTCGTCGATTTGAACTTCGCACCGGCGCGGATCGCGAAGATCGTAGCCAAGCAGGGTGCCGAGTTGAAGGCGCGGCCGGAGATGCAGCGGCATTTGGGGTAGCTGCATCCTCCTCGTCATTCCGGGGCGTACGAAGCACGAGCCCGGAATCCATAACCACCATCGGGAGTATGGATTCCGGGCTCACGCTTCGCGTGCCCCGGAATGACAGGTGGAAAAGTCCCTACCGCTTCGACGGATTCACCATCGGCTTGCGCTGCGCCAGCGCGGCCACGGTCGCGGTGCCGATCGGGCCCTGTTCGTCATAGAGCCAGCATTCGCCGATCGCGACGCCGTCGATGGCGTGGTGGTTCACCACCTCGAAGCCGATCCACTCTGTCACGGGCAGGCGGTGCAGATAGATCGTGACGTCGCTGTTGATGTAGCCGAGCCCCTGGTCGCCGGCGTTCGCAAACGGGCTGGCAAAATCGGCGCCGGTGGCGACGCGGACGAACGGCGTCATCGGGGTGCCCGCGACGAGCTCACGCACCTCGCTCATCCACAATCTGCGCGGGCCGAGCGAGCCCATATGGCCGGCGATCGGGCGTGTCGCCCATTTGCCGTTCATGCCGAGCCTGGGATCGGTCGGCTTGGGGATCTCGGCCGGCTTCGGCGCGTCCCAGTTCGGCGGCGACCAGACATTGCCATCGGCATTTTGCGTCTTGCGCAGCAGCTGGCACGAGGCGCGCGCCATGCTGACCCCACCGGAAAAGAACTCCGCTTCCAACACGCGGATGCGCATGCCGTCGCGCACCAGCCGCGTCGTCACCTCGATCGGCTTGTCGATGGTCGGCAGCCGGAACATGTCGACCGTGAGCCGCGCCGGCACGAATTCCGGTCCGCAATGGCGCTCCTCGATGACGAAGCCGAGCAGGCCGACGATGACGCGTCCGTGCAGCGATTTCGGATCCCATGGACCATTGGCGACTTCCGTCGGATGGAATGTATCACCGTCGCGGGTGAAGAAAGGCATGCTTGTCATGACGCGCGAGATTGCGGGAATGGGCGGGGAAATCAAGGGTGGTGAGAGCATGTGCCAGCCACAACACGAGTGTCATCGCCCGGCTTGACCGGGCGATCCAGTACTCCGCGGCAGTTGTGATTGAATCGATAGGCCGCGGCGTACTGGATTCCCCGCCTTCGCGGGGAATGACTACGGTGAGCTAGGAAGCGGCGCGCCACTCCTTGCGCACACTCTCGTCGTGCTCGTTACTGATCGCAGCACCCTTCATTGCCTCAAACTCTTCCCGCGCCAGCAATTGCCCGAGCGCCCACACCGCCGCGCCGCGCACCAGCGGACTTGCGTCATCCAACAATCGCCGCGCCGCCTCAGCCAGCGCCACCTCGCCTGAGTTGCCGATCGCAATCAGCACATTGCGCACGAACCGGTCGCGGCCGATGCGCTTCACCGGCGATTTCGTGAACAGCGCACGGAATGCCGCGTCGTCCAGCCGTGCCAGCTCAGCGAGCGAGGGCGCGCGCAACTCGTCGCGCGCGGCGAGTTTTGCCTCACGCCCCTCTTGCGCAAACTTGTTCCAGGGGCAGGCGGCAAGGCAATCATCGCAGCCATAGATGCGGTTGCCGATGCTCTTGCGAAACTCGTGCGGGATCGGGCCCTTGTTCTCGATGGTCAGATACGAGATGCAGCGCCGCGCATCTAGCTTGTAGGGCGCTAGAAACGCCGCGGTCGGGCAGATGTCGAGGCAGGCCCGGCACGAGCCGCAATGATCGATCTCGGGTTCGTCGCGTGGCAGCTGCAGCGTGGTGTAGATCGCCCCGAGAAACAGCCACGAGCCGAACTCGCGCGAGACGAGATTGGTGTGCTTGCCCTGCCAGCCCAGATGCGCGGCCTGCGCCAAGGGCTTCTCCATCACTGCCGCTGTGTCGACGAACACCTTCACCTCGCTCGGCGCGGTCGCGACCAGCCAGCGCGCCAGCGCCTTCAGCCGCTTTTTGATCAGGTCATGATAGTCGTCGCCTTGCGCATAGACCGAGATCGCCGCGCGCGCGCGCTGCTTCAGGGTCGCGAGCGGATCGGAATCGGGACCGTAATTGACGCCGAGCATGATCACGCTGCGCACGTCGGCCCACAGCCCGCGCGGGTCGACGCGGCGCTCCGGCTGGTTCGCAAGCCAATCCATGTCGCCATGGCCGCCCGAGGCGATGAATTCGAGGAAGTGTTGTCCGGCTGCATCGATCGAGCCCGGCGCGGTGACGCCGATGCAGTCGAAGCCGAGCGCGTGCGCTTCGCGCGCCAGCGCCGCCTTCAGTTCAGTCGGGTCGCAGCTCAGAAATCCAGGTCCACATAGGTCCGCGAGGCCGGCACGCCGGCCAGCCATTCGCTGAGCAGCGGACGGAACGACGGGCGGGATTTCACCCGCGCGTACCACGCCTTTGCTGCGTCGTCCTCGCTCCATGGCACGTCGCCCAGATAGTCGATCGCCGAAAGATGCGCCGCGGCGGCGAGATCCGCGTAGGTGAGCCGGTCGCCGGCGAGGAAGTTGCGGGTCTGCGCCAGCCAGCCGATATAGGCCAGATGATAGCGCACATTGGCCTTCGCTGCGCGCATCACGTCGGCCGAAGGCGGCCCGCCGCCGTTCTCCTCGCTCATGAAGCGCTTGTAGATGCGCTCGGTGACGAGTGGATGCGAGACCTCCTCGAAGAACTTTTCGTTGAACCAGGCCATCAGCCGGCGCACCTCGATACGCTCGGCAAGCGTCTCCGGCATCAGGCGCTTGGGGCCCATCCCGGCGCCATAGGCCTCATCGACATATTCGGCGATGATCGCCGCGCCCGGAATCGGCGGCTGCTCGTCGTCCACCAGCACGGGCGTGGTGCCCGCTGCATTGAGCAGCAGAAACGCCTCGCGCCGCTCCCAGCTGCGCTCTTCGATCAGCTTCAGGTCGAGCCCGTATTCACCCGCGATCAGGCGAATGAAGCGCGAATGCGGACAGAACGGATGATGAAACAGCGTAAACATGAAGCCTTTGACTATGTGATGGTGCTTAAGAATCCATCAATGTTTGTGCGGCGCCACACTAGTCCTTCAAAACCTCGAAGCAAGGGCGTGATTTGGCATTTTGCGATTGCGGCATGGGGTCGAATAGGCGAGAAGAGCCCCGCTTTTCCAGCCGAAATGGACCGTAAATATGTCAGACGCTATACGGGCAGTGATCCTCGGCATCATCGAGGGCGTGACCGAGTTCCTTCCCGTATCCTCGACCGGCCACCTCCTGATCGCCGAGCGCTTCTTTCATCTCGGCGAAGGCGCGTTCTGGGATTCGTTTACGGTTCTGATCCAGCTGGGCGCGATTCTCGCGATCGTGGGGCTGTACTTTCGCAAGCTGTGGGACGTTGTCATCGGCCTGTTCACGGGCGATGCCTATGCTCGCCGCTTTGTGATCGGCGTGCTGGTCGCATTCCTGCCCGCTGTCATCGTCGGCCTCGTCGCCGGTAAGTACATCAAGCTCCTGCTGTTCAATCCGTGGGTCATCTGCTTCACACTGATCGTCGGCGGCGCCGTCCTACTCTGGGTCGACAAGCTCGAGCTCAAGCCGCGCGAGCATGATGCCACCAGATTTCCGCTCTTGATGTATCTCTATATCGGCATCGCGCAGTGCGTGGCCATGATCCCGGGCGTGTCCCGCTCCGGCGCCAGCATCGTCGCCGCGATGTTGCTCGGAGCCGACAAGCGCGCCGCGGCGGAATTCTCGTTCTTTCTGGCGATCCCCACCATGATCGGCGCGTTCGCCTACGACTTCTACAAGAGCCGCGCCGAGATGACGATGGACCACATCAACATCGTCGCGATCGGCTTCGTGGTGTCCTTCATCACCGCGATCATCGTGGTGAAGACGTTCTTGACCTATGTCACCCGGCACGGTTTCCTGCTGTTCGCCTGGTGGCGCGTCATCGTCGGCACCCTCGGCCTGATCGCGCTGGCGCTGGGACGGTAGGCCCATCTTACCCCATCTACGTGCCAACCGCGCTTTCAACGCAATATAAGCTTTTGATCGGTACTCAGTTTCGCAATGTCGGGCGGCGCGCCCGGCGCAGGAGCTGAGCCATGACCCTCGTCAGCGGCTGGGGGCGCTTCCCGGTCGTCGATACCGAGATGCTGCGTCCGCGCGCGTTCGCGGCGGTTGCCGACGCCGTCGTGTCCGGCACCGTGGCGCGCGGCAATGGCCGTGCCTATGGCGATGCCGCGATCGGCGCCGTCAGGACGGTGACGATGACGGGCTTCGACCGCATCAGGTGGTTCGATCCGGCGACCGGCCGCATCCGCCTCGAGGCCGGCGTGCTGCTTTCGGACCTGATCGAGACCTTCGGTCCGCGCGGCTTCCTGCCCTTCGTGCTCCCCGGCACGCGCTTCGTCTCGATCGGCGGCGCCATCGCCGCCGACGTGCACGGCAAGAACCACCATTGCGAGGGCGGCTTCGGCCGCTATGTCGACGCCATCTTGCTGCGCACGGGCGAGGGCGAATTGATCGAAGCCTCGCGCGAGCAGAACTCCGACGCATTCTTTGCGACGATCGGCGGCATGGGCCTGACCGGGGTCATCCTCGAAGCGACCTTGCGGCTGCGCAAGGTCGAAACGGGATGGATCCGCGAGCGCGTGATCTCGGCATCCGATCTCGATGCCGCGATGCGCGCGCTCGATGCAGGCGATGCCGCGACTTATTCGGTGGCCTGGATCGATTGCGCTGCCCGCGGCAAGGATCTCGGCCGCTCGCTGATCTATCTCGGCGAGCACGCCGGCGAGGACGAGCTTCCTGCCGGCGCCGCGGCGTTTCCCGCCGGCAAGCATCCCGGTCGCGGCGTGCCCATCGATTTGCCCTCGGTGACGCTGAACCGCTTTGGCATCCGCGCTTTCAACGAGCTGTACTACCGCATGGGCGCGCGACGCGCCGGCGGCAGCCATGTGGTCTCGCTCTATCCCTATTTCTTCCCGCTCGACAGCCTTGCCGACTGGAATCGCATCTACGGCAAGCGCGGCTTTCTGCAGCATCAATGCGTGATACCCGAGAACGGCGCGCGCGACGTGCTCGGCGAGATTCTGGGTCGCGTCGCGCGGCGTGGCGATGCCTCCTTCCTCGCGGTGCTGAAGAAGCTCGGCGAGGGCGAGGGCATCCTGTCGTTTCCGCTGCCCGGCTACACGCTGGCGCTGGATTTCCCTGTGCGCGGCGATATCCTGAATTTTCTCGACGAGATCGACCGTCTCGTTGTCGCGGCCGGTGGCCGGCTCTATCTTGCCAAGGATGCGCGCCAGTCGCGCGAGACGCTCGAAGCCGGCTATCCCGCCTTGCCGCGCTTCAACGCGATCCGCAAAGCGCTCGACCCCGCCGGCAACATCCGTTCCAAGCTTTCACAACGTCTGTTCGATGAGGTCTAGGCCGTGACGTCGCGCAAGTCTGTACTGGTGCTGGGCGGCTCATCCGACATCGGCCGCGCCACGGCGCGCGCCTTTGCCAAAGCGGGATACGATGTGGGGCTCGCCGGCCGCGACGTCGCCGCGCTGGAGCCTGACGCCGCCGATCTTCGCGCGCGCTACAATGTCGAGGTCGGTGTTCACACATTCGACGTGCTCGACACCGCCTCGTTCGAGGGCTTCGTCGCCGGCCTGCCCGCGCTGCCCGATGTCGTCATCTCGATCGTCGGCCTGCTTGGTGTGCAAGAGAGCGCGCAGAGTGATCTCGTCCAGGCCACCGCGATCATGCGCTCCAACTACGAAGGTCCGGCGCTGATCCTCGGCCTGTTCGCGGAGAAGTTCTTGGGCCGCGGCAGCGGCACGCTGGTCGGCGTGTCCTCGGTCGCCGGCGATCGCGGCCGCGCCTCCAACTATGTCTATGGCTCGGCCAAGGCCGGCTTCTCCGCCTTCCTGTCCGGCCTGCGCGCCCGCGCCAGCCGGGGCGGCGTCCACGTCGTCACGGTCAAGCCCGGCTTCGTCCGCACCAGGATGACCGAAGGCATGAAGCTGATCGGCCCGCTCACCGTCGAAGCCCCCGTCGTCGGCGCTGCGATCCTTCGCGCCGTCGAGAGCAAGACCGACATCGTCTATGTCAGCGGCAAATGGCGCCTCGTGATGCTTATCATCAAGACGCTGCCGGAAGCGGTGTTCAAGAAGCTGAAGTTTTGAAAGTCGTGTAACAGGCCAGTCTTCGCTCCAGCGACAGTGCACCCCCTCGCCCCCGTTCTTACGGGGAGAGGGTTGGGTGAGGGGCTTCTCTCCGCACGAGCGGTCTTCGAGAGACCTGTACCCCCTCACTCGGATTGCTGCGCAATCCGACCTCTCCCCGCAAAGCGGGGCGAGGTAAAGAAGATTCCTCACACGCTCATGCGCTGGAACTGGCCCTGCGGGCGGAAGCGCCAGAGATATTGCGGGGCGATCGCTTCCAGCGAGTCGGCCTGGATGCCGAGTCCTTCCAGCGTCAGCCCGCCCGCCTTCGCCGCATCCGACACGATATTGTCGCGCTCGAGCAGCGTGACCTGGTCCGGCGTCAGCTTGAACGCGCCCGGCGCGAATTGCAGGAAGTTGGTCTGGAAGCGGGCGAGGCCGAACGTCAGCGGCACCAGCATGCGCTTGCGGTCGGTGATTTGGAGGATCGCCTCGATGATCTCGCGCATGGTCAGCACTTCCGGCCCGCCGAGCTCGTAAGTGGCGCCCGCCTTGGCCTTGCCGTCGGCCGCATCCGCGATCGCGCTGGCGACGTCGCCGACATAGACCGGCTGCATCTTGGTCTCGCCGCCGATCAGGGGCAGCACCGGCGACATCCGTGCCAGCGCGGCAAAGCGGTTGGTGAACTGGTCCTCGGGGCCGAACATCACGGACGGGCGGAAGATCGTGGCGGAGGGAACCGCGGCCAGAACCGCGGCTTCGCCGGCCGCCTTGGCCCTGGCATAGCGTGAGGGCGACTGCGCATCGGCCCCGATCGCCGAGACATGCACCAGCGCGCTACCTGCGGCGGCCGCCGCCTTGGCGACGGTCTCGGCGCCCCTGGCCTGGACGGCGTCAAACGTCTGCCCGCCGCTCTCGGTGAGCACGCCGACCAGATTGATCACGACATGCGAATCACGCAGCGCAGCCTCGACCGAGGCCGGATAGCGCAGATTCGCCTGCACGGTGTGGACCTGCCCGACCCGGCCGAGCGGCTGGAGGTATCCGGCGAGTTCCGGCCGCCGCACCGCAACCCTGATACGGTAATCCCGCTTGCACAGGGCGCGGACGACGCTGCGGCCCAAAAACCCAGATCCGCCGAAAACCGTGACCAGCGTGTCCAGATTCGATGCCATGGGAGCCATTCCTGCGGAAAAGAGTGCGTCTTGTCAGGCTTGTATCGGGCCGGTTTGCGATGCGCAATCCGCATCCCGACCCCGGCCTCACGCATGAATTGACAACGGCGTCACCGAACCGTAGTAACCGCCTCCGTGCCCCAAACGGCATGCCCAGGTGGTGGAATTGGTAGACGCGCTGGCTTCAGGTGCCAGTGGCTTAACGGCCGTGAAGGTTCGAGTCCTTTCCTGGGCACCATCCCCTGCTCAAGCGATTGAAATCGCTCATCCGCAGGACATCGCGCTGCTGACCGGTCCACGACACCGAAGCACAGCGCTCGTGGCGCGCCGAATGGCCGTCGTCGCCACGTCGGAAGATGCCGGCGAGGCCGGTGACCCCGAGCCCCCTAGAAGGCCTTAGTGCTCGTTGACAGCAGCGCCGAGCTTGATCAGGCTCAGCGAGCGGTTTGCGGTCTCGCGCAGGCGGCAGTAGCTCGCGCCGCCTCGGTACATGCCGGGGTCGACGTTGTCGAAGACCGCGCAGAGGCGATCACGCGACGCGGCGAAAATTTTCTGCGAGTCATTGACCGCCTTGATCGCGTCGGCGAACCCGCCCGCCTGAACCTTCTTCAGCGCCTCACTGGTTTTCTGCGTCCAGACGGCGAGTTCGCGCGCCGCGCAGGACTTCCCTCTGGCGACATCGTCATTCGCGCCCTCTGCCGCCTTGATGCAGGGGTCGGCGACGAGCCCGACGCAGGCGCCGCCGAAACCGCCGGTTTTCTCCACCTTCTTCAGGCAGGCATCGATCACGGCAAGGTCGGCTGGCGCGGTGCTTTGGGTGGTGTCTTGGGCGAAAGCCATCGATGCCAGCGGGAGGCCCGCGGCGAGGATCGCGGCGGCAAGCTTGAATTTCACGGGAGATCTCCGTTCGGCGCATCGATGCAACCTTGGTCACCGGAGGCCCGGCGTGGGTTCACCCGAATGTGGAGCAGGAGCCGTTCCTCACACCACCTTCTTCCCGGTCCGCTCCGCCACCGCCTTCTGCACGTCATATCTGGAAACCATCTGGGCGGCTCCGCAACGACGACCGTGCATTTGACACGCCGGCAGACGCCCGGAGTGTCGCCATGGTCCACACGCTCGATGTCGGCTGGGCGCCGAATACGGAGAGCCACGAGGAGCAGGAAGCGCACTGGGCTGCTAGGCCGCGACGCGGCTAATCCGACGGCTTGACGCCGAGATCGCCCAGGATGCGGAGCATCACGTCGCTGTCGCGCTTGAAGATCCGATTCGTCGTTTCGAAATCGGCCGGCGATGACAGGATGAAGTTGTTCAGCATCTGCTGAACTTTCGGATCGGTTCCCGCTTGGATCAGCAGCGGCGAGAGGCGATCGACGATATCCCGCGGCGTGCCGGACGGCACCGCAAACGTGGTGAAGGGACGCAGATTGTAGAAGTCGCCGACGGCGCCTTGCTCGGTCATGGTCGGCGTGTCCGGATGGGGCGGCAGGCGGGTGCCGACCACGCCGATCAGGTTGCCGGTGCCGGCCTGGATGACGGGCGCGGCTGCGGCATAGCTCCCGGCGGCGCCATCAAGCGTCTGTCCGGCGACGTCATTCCACATCGGCGCCTCGCCGCGATACTGGATGACCTGAACCTTTATGCCGTATTGCTTGGCGATCGTCTCGATCAGGACGTGCGGCGTCGAGCCCACGCCATAGGATCCCCAGTTCACGCTGCCGACCTTCTTGCAGTATTCGATGAACTCGCGCAGGTTGGTCGCGCCGGTCTTCTTCGCCGCCACGACCGGACCGCCAGCGCCGATGACCATCGTCAGATAGGTAAAATCCTTGTCGGGATCGTAGGGCAGGTCTCTTACCGTGACGCGGTTCTGGATCAGCGACGACGAGATCGTGCACAGGATGGTGGTGCCGTCCGGATCGGCGCGTTTCGCTTCTGCCACGCCGATGACGCCGCCGGCGCCGCCCTTGTTCTCGACGATGACCGGCTTGCCCACCTGCCGCGCCAGGAAGTCGCCGAACGCGCGCGCGATGCCGTCGGTCTGGCCGCCCGGTGGATAGGGCACGATGATCCTGATCGATTTGGACGGCCACGCGGATTGCGCCTCGGTCCTTACAGCCGGCGCGCACAACGCGACGGCCGAACCCATCACGAATGTTCGTCGTGTCAGCTTTCTCATTTCCCGCCCTTGCTCTTGTTGTTTCTTGTCGAGTCGCGAGGACCGATCGGACAAAACTAGCGAAGAACGTGGCTGCGTGACGTGCGGCACTGTGTCCACCACAAAGCAGGTGACTTCCATCGCGCGGAAAACGAATTCGCACGGCGGCTTCCTGCGCTATTGGGAATTGCAGGGCGTGGTGATCGCTCGATGGACGGCTGAAAACGACCTGCAAATACAGGCTCTTTCGGTGATGGCGATCCAATCCTTCCAGGGCCCCGTTTTGGGGTCCGGATCCGAATAGAGCGATCTCAGATCGGTAGGGATGGCAGGCGGCAATCGCCGCGTCGCCGCGCGTGGGTCCTGTGGCGCTAGATCGGTCTTCTCGTGCCCCTCACACCACCCGCTTTCCCGTCCGCTCCGCCACCGCCTTCTGCACGAAATACATCATCACTAGCGTGACGATCGTCGTGGTGACGACGACGTAGCCGATCCGGTCGAAATGGAGCAGCGCGCCGTCCGCGCCTTGCGCGATGATCGCGCTGGCGAGCACCGAGCCGAGCCCGCCGGAGAGTTGCTGGAGCGAGGCGCTGACGGCGCTGAACGAGCCGCGCTGGCCGTGCTCCGGGATCGCCGACATCAGCGCCTGCGAGGGGATCATGCGCGAGAAGATGCCGACGAACATCAGCACGTTGACGATGATTGCGGTCGCGAGCGAGACGTGGCCGAGATGGGTGTAGATCAGCACCATGAGGACGGTCATGGCGCAGCCGAACACGAAGGTCGGATATTTGCCGAACGCGTCGCTGGCGCGGCCGACCAGCGGTCCCGTGACGATGCTGAACAGGCCGGAGACGAGATAGATCGTCGGCAGATGCGTGATGTCGATGCCGAGATTGTGCACGGTGTAAGCGCTGGAGAACGGCATCAGCATGTAGCCGCCGGTCGCCAGCAGCGTCGTGATGGCGAAGGCGAGCGTGTAGCGCGGCTCACTGACCGTCGCGACCAGATGGCGGAACGGGTTTCTGTCCTGCTTCAGCTTCAGATGCGCGTCGACCGGCTCCATGGCAAAGGCGATGATGGCGATCGTCACGATCGACAGCACGACGATGGCGATGAAGCAGACATGCCAGCTCCAGTAATTGGCGAGAAACAGGCCGGCGGGAATGCCGAGCACCTGGCTGGCGGCGAACGCCGTCTGGATGATTCCCATCACGCGGCCGCGCATCTGCAACGAGAACAGGTCGGTGATGATGGCGAGCACGACCGCGCCGATCACGCCGCCGAACAATCCGGTCACGATCCGGCCGATCAGCAGCACATGGTAGTTCGGCGCCACCGCGCACAGCAGCGTGCCGAGCGTGAAGCCGACATAGAAGAACAGCAGGAGGCGCTTGCGATCGAAACGATCGGCAAAGCCGGCGGCGAGGATGCCCGATAGTCCCGCACTGAACGCGTAGGCCGATACGGCAACGCCGAACTGCCCCGCCGTGATGCCGAGCGCGGGCATCAGGATGGCGCCGAGCGGCGACATGATGATGAAGTCGAGGATGATCGTGAACTGCGTCAGCGCCAGCAGCGCGATGAGGAGCACCTGGTAGCGCGAAAATCCGTGCGGGCGCTGCTCGTCGATCGGCGCAGCGAGCGTTGGTTCGGTCATGGCACCTGATTTCAGGGTGGGCCCCCCGGCGAGGGAAACTGGCAGATAGGGTGGGTCGGGACGATGTCCACGGCACGCGAAGCAAAAGTTCTGCCGGGATAGGAAACTCGCGCCGGATTGTGGGATCCGAGCAACAGCGCCTGGGGCGAAAGCCGTCCCACCTTTCCAGGCAAATTAAGTCGCCTTTAGTGAATGTTCCCATAGGGTTGGCCGTCCAATTTCCTGCTCCCCCGGCCGAATGCCGGTCATGTCACGGCAAGTCAGAGCGTTTTCGGATGGAGCAGCGTGCCTCCCAGTATGATCCTGGCCTGTCCGAGCCGTCGGCGGCCCGGACCCTCGTCATCGACCTCGAAGGCGCGCTGCTGCGTTCCGAACTGCTGATGGAGGCGCTGTTCTCCAGCCCCGGCCGCATGCTGGCGCGCTTCGGCGCGGGCGGACGGGCGGGGATGGCGGCGCTCACGGCGATCCTGGCGCGAGCTGAGATCGACTACGCCCATCTGCCCTATGATTCCGATGTGATGAACCGGGCGCTGGCGGCACGGGCGCGCGGCGAGAAGGTCTATCTCGTCGCGGATCGGCTCGCCGCTCATGCCGCGGCGATCGCAGCGCATCTCGGCTTCGATGGCGTCGTCACGCACGCCGATCTCGCGGCGGGCCGCGTGCCGTTCGATTGTGCCTCGATCGCGCGCATCGAAAATCACGAGGTCCGCAGAGCCGGCCTCGCCACCTGGGTGAAGGCGCTGCGGGTCCATCAATACGCCAAGAACACGCTGGTGTTCGTGCCCGCGCTCACGGCGCATCAGCTGAACCTTTCGACGCTCGGCTACGCGCTGCTCGCATTCCTGGCGTTCTCGGCCTGCGCCTCGGGCGCCTATCTGATGAACGATCTGCTCGATCTCGCCGCCGACCGGCAGCATCCGAGCAAGCGCCACCGCGCGCTCGCGGTGGGCGATTTGCCGATCTCGTCGGCGCTGTCGGCCATTCCTGCATTGTGGTTGTTCGCGCTTGCCGCCAGCCTCTGCATCTCGCCGCAGTTTCTCGGCGTGCTCGGCCTCTATCTCGCCACCACGATCGCCTATTCGCTCGTGCTCAAGCGCAAGATGCTGGTCGACATCGTCACGCTCGCCGGCCTCTACACGCTTCGCATCGTCGCCGGCGCAGTCGGCGTCGGCGTGGTGCTGTCGGAATGGCTGTTGATCTTCTCGCTGTTCGTGTTCACCTCGCTCGCCCTGATCAAGCGATTCAGCGAGCTCAGCATGCGCGAGAGCGTGGGCCTCGCCGATCCCTCCAACCGCGACTACCGTGTCACCGACCTTAACGTCATCGCCGCGATGGCGGCGGCGAGCGCCATGAACGCGGTGACCGTGTTCTCGCTCTACGTCTCGTCCTCGGCGGTGACGCCGCTCTACAGCCGCCCCTGGATGCTGTGGCTGCTCACGCCCCTGCTGCTGTACTGGTTCGGCCGTGCCCTGATGATGGCGCATCGCCGCGAGATGCCGGACGATCCGATCCTGTACGCGTTCCGGGACGGCCCCAGCCGCACCGCAGTCGCGGCGATGGTCTGCATCATGCTCGCTGCGATCTGACCGGCCGTAAGGTCACGGCCGCTTGCGTGACCTGTTGCGACTGGCTACATCGCGATCCATTCGACTAAAGCGCGATGCGATTAAGATGAATCGCCATCGCGCTTTAGGTTATTGATTGAGCATGATCTTTTTGGAAAACCGCTGCACACTTTTCCGGATCATGCTCTAGCCTATGATATCGACGCACCGATTCGACCCGAGGTTTTCATGACCGTACGCCTGCACCGCGGCGACCTGCCCGACCTGTCCCGCTACACCGGAGCGGTCGCGATCGACACCGAGACCATGGGGCTGAACCCGCACCGCGACCGTCTCTGCGTGGTGCAGCTCTCGCCCGGCGACGGCAGCGCCGACGTGGTGCAGATCCCCAAGGGCCACACCGACGTGCCGAACCTGAAGGCGCTGCTCGCCAATCCTGGGGTCACGAAGATATTCCACTTCGCGCGGTTCGACGTTGCGGTGCTGTACCAGACCTTCGGCGTCATGACCGGGCCGATTTATTGCACCAAGATTGCGTCCCGCCTGACCCGCACCTACACCGACCGCCACGGCCTCAAGGACCTCGTCCGCGAGGTGCTCAACATCGACCTCTCCAAGCAGCAGCAGTCCAGCGACTGGGGTTCCGACAGCCTGAGCGAGCCGCAGCTCGCCTACGCCGCCTCCGACGTGCTGCATCTGCATGCCTTGCGCGAGCGACTGGACGCCATGCTGGTGCGGGAAGGCCGCAGCCAGCTGGCGCAGGCCTGTTTCGACTTCCTGCCCACCCGCGCCCTGCTGGACCTCCAGGGCTGGGCGGAAGAGGACATTTTCGCGCACTCCTGAAGGCCTCCGCGCGGCGGTTGGCCCGGGATTACCGCCCCGTTTCGGACACTTTCGTAACGGCCTGTCGCCGGCTGCATATTTGGGCGGCGCCGGATAGAATGGCGTGCCCCCTCGACCGGACATGGCGAGCAATACGTCAGGAGACAGGTAAGTAGGAACCCCGGTGAACTCGGCCCAGAACCCAACCTACGACGCCGCGCTTGCGGCGAAGTTTGCCAGCGCGGCGCGCCACAGCCGCCTGGTGCGGATTCTGCGCATCGCGGTCCCGGGTGCGGTGGTGCTGTCCATGGCTGTCATCATCGGCGTCTCGATCTTCAATCCGTTCCGCATGCTGATGCCGAAGCTGCCGCTCGACTCCGGAAATCTGGTGGTGTCGGGCACCAAGATCACGATGGAATCGCCGCACCTCGCCGGTTACACGCCCGACCAGCGGCCCTACGAGCTCTGGGCCAAGACCGCGACGCAGGACATCACCGATCCCGATCATGTCGATCTCAATGACCTGCGTGCGAAAGTGCTGATGGAGGATAAGTCGACCCTGTTCCTCGATGCCCGCACCGGCCGCTTCGACAACAAGCAGCAGCAGCTCGATCTGCGCAAGGATATCTTGCTGCGCACCTCGACCGGCTATGAGGCCCGGCTGAACTCGGCCTTCGTCGACATGGGCAAGGGTACGGTCTCGTCGGACGAGCGCGTCGACGTCAAGCTGACCAATGGCACGCTGAGCGCGGATCGCCTGCGGATTACCGAAGGCGGTGACGTCATCCGCTTCGAGGGCAATGTGGTGATGCACCTCGACAAGCTCGACGAGCCCGCCGCGACGCAGCCTGCGCCACCCGAGGCGGCGCCGACGAAGACACGCACGCCTCAGAACAAGTCTGCCAATTCGAAGTGATTTTCATGATGACCTGTTTTCCGCGTGACATTTTTGTCAGCAAGGCCGCGCTCGCTATCGGCCTCGCGCTGCTCGTCACGGGTGCGGCCCTTGCTCAGAGCACGATGCAGGGTGTGCCCAATGCGATGCAGGGCTTCTCGCAGAACCGCGATCAGCCGATCCAGATCGAAGCCGCCTCGCTCGAGATGCGCGACAAGAAGAAGGAGGCGACCTTCGCCGGCAATGTGAAGGTCGTGCAGGGCGACACCACCATGACCTCGAAGACGCTGGTGGTATTCTACGAGTCCGGCGGCGACAAGCCGGCCGCGCCGCAGCCCGCGGCGAAAGGCGCGAAATCGGCGCCGATGCAGTCGGCGCAGCCGGGTCCGGGCGGCAGCTCCTCGATCAAGCGGCTGGAGGCGCGCGGCAACGTCGTGGTCACCCAGAAGGATCAGGTGGTGACGGGCGAGACCGCCGTGTTCGATACCAAGACCAACCTCATCACCATGCTCGGCGGCTCGGGCCAGGTGGTCCTGACGCAGTGCAAGAACGTGCTGCGCGGCGATCGCTTGATGGTCGACATGACCACCGGCGTGTCCCGCGTGGAATCCGACAACGGGCGGGTGCAGGCGCTGCTGCCGCAGGGCGGCAGCAATGATTGCGGGGGCAAACCCGGCGCAGCGCCGCCCCTGCAATTACCCGGCGCAAGCAAACAAAAGTGAATTCAATAGCTTGGATCGGGCTCTCCCGATCCGAGGTTGAAGCCTGGCGGGCGAGCCTGTATCTAGCGCGCAGGGCTTTCGAAGCGGGATCCGCCGCTTTTCAGGCGTGTTTCACTGGGCATGAGACATTCCTTCACCCATGCTGCGTCGGCCAATCGCTCAGTGCCGGCGCGACAGATCGCGCGGATTTCGCGCAAGACGACGCCAAAGGCTAGAAGGCGGGGATGGTCGATCTCTTCAGCATGTTCCGTCGGCGCCCCGCCAAGCGCGGCCGGCCAGGATTTGCGCGTCAGGACATCACTGCGCTCGGCGACAGCGTCGGCGGCCTCGTGCCCAGTCCTGTCAGGGACACGCCGATTGCCCGCGACCAGCCCCGCGGGCCCGACCAGTTCCAAGGTGACCACACGGGCGACTACGAGGCCGACTATCAGGCCGAGTCGCGTCCGCAGGCGGTTCATCCCGTCCGAACGGCCGCCAGGTCCAACGGTGCCGGCGCGCCGCAGCTGTTGAAGCGGCCCGGATTCCTGGCTGTGCATAGTGTGGAAAAGGCCTTCGGCAGCCGCCAAGTGGTGCGCGGCGTCAGCATCTATGTGCGCCGCGGCGAGGCCGTCGGCCTGCTCGGCCCGAACGGGGCCGGCAAGACCACCGTGTTCTACATGATCACCGGCCTGATCAAGGCCGATCGCGGTGCGATCGAGCTCGACGGCCACGACGTCACCAGGCTGCCGATGTATCAGCGCGCCCGGCTCGGTATCGGCTATCTGCCGCAGGAAGCCTCGATCTTCCGCGGCCTCACCGTCGAGCAGAACATCCGCGCCGTGCTCGAAGTGGTCGAGCCCTCGCGCAAGAAGCGCGAGCAGCAGCTCGACTCGCTGCTCGACGAGTTCAACATCACGCGGCTGCGGAAATCACCGTCGATCGCGCTGTCCGGCGGTGAGCGCCGCCGCGTCGAGATCGCGCGCGCGCTGGCGACGCGGCCGAATTACATGCTGCTCGACGAGCCCTTCGCCGGCATCGACCCGATCGCGGTCGGCGACATCCAGGATCTCGTCCGCCATCTCACCAACCGCGGCATCGGCGTGCTGATCACCGACCACAATGTCCGCGAGACGCTCGGCCTCACCGACCGTGCCTATATCGTCTATGCCGGGGAAATCTTGACCGAGGGAACTCCGGATGAGATCGTTGCCGATCCGGACGTGCGCCGCCTTTACCTTGGCGAGGAATTCCGCCTCTAGCCCTTTTTTCCAATTCGTCAAGACGTGTACATCGGGCTGAGACTAGGATAAGCAAAAATCGGACCAACTTTTGGGATCGGTTCTTGCTTCATGGCGCTTACGCAGAGATTAGAGTTCCGGCAATCGCAGTCGCTGGTCATGACGCCGCAGCTGATGCAGGCGATCAAGCTGCTGCAATTGTCCAATCTCGATCTCACGACCTTCGTGGAGGAGGAGCTCGAGCGAAACCCGCTGCTGGAACGGGCCAGTGACGACGCGCCTGCGGGCGAAGCTCCGGCCGAGGCGGCCAATTACGGCGATTCCGACGGCCAGAACGACGGTTCGGGCGAGGACGGCTTCGGCGGCAGCGCGGAAGGCTTCGAGCCGGGCCAGGAAGAATGGATGAGCAAGGATCTCGGCACCCGCGCCGAGATCGAGCAGACTCTGGACACCGGCCTCGACAACGTCTTCTCCGAGGAGCCGGCCGAGGCGGCCGCGCGCAACGCTCAGGATGCCGCGCCGACCACCTATACCGAATGGGGCGGCGGCGCCTCCGGTGACGAAGACTACAATCTCGAAGCTTTTGTCGCGGCCGAGACGACGTTGTCGGGCCATCTCGCCGAGCAGCTCTCGGTTGCCTTCA
>NZ_JADYVO010000035.1:0-38926 GCF_020193825.1 Bradyrhizobium sp. NBAIM18 | reverse complement strand
GAGACCAGCCATACCCTCCCCGCCCTTCGCAAAAGCGGGATTTCCGTGCTAGGACACCGCCTTAGCAGAAGGTTGAACTCCCATGGCCGCCCCCCTCAAAGCCGTTGACGGCGATGCCGATCGAGCTTGCGATCTCTTGGCGCTGATGTCCGATCTCGGAACCCGTGTCCGCGCTGCCGCGCGCGTGCTGGCACTGGCGCCGCCGGAGCAGAAGAACCGTGCGCTGGAAGCCATGGAGCGGGCAATCCGCGCCGACTCGGCCGCGATCCTCGCCGCCAATGCGGAGGACGTCGCGGAGGCCCGTGCCGCCGGCAATGCCACCTCCTCCTTCATCGATCGCCTGACGCTGACGCCGGCACGGGTCGAAGGAATGGCCGAAGGCATCGGCATTGTGCGCGGCATCGCCGATCCCATCGGCGTCGTCACCGAGCGCTGGCAGCGGCCGAACGGCATGTCCATCGAGCGCGTGCGCGTGCCGCTCGGCGTCGTCGGCGTGATTTTTGAGAGCCGGCCCAACGTTGCGGCCGATGCCGGCGTGCTGTGCCTGAAGTCGGGCAATGCCGTGATCCTGCGCGGCGGCTCCGACAGTTTCCGCTCCTGCCGCGCCATCCATGAGTGCCTGGTGCAGGGCCTGCGCGAAGCCGGCCTGCCGGAAGCTGCGATCACGCTGGTGCCGACGCGCGACCGCGCCGCGGTCGGCATGATGCTGTCGGGGCTGAGCGGCGCCATCGACGTGATCGTGCCGCGCGGGGGCAAGAGCCTCGTCGCGCGGGTCGAGCAGGAAGCGCGCGTGCCTGTCTTCGCGCATCTCGAAGGCGTCAACCACGTCTATATCGACGGCAGCGCCGACCTCGCCATGGCGAAGTCGATCGTGCTCAATGCCAAGATGCGGCGCACCGGCGTCTGCGGCGCGGCCGAGACGCTGCTGGTCGATCGTGCCGCCGCTGGCAAGAACCTGAAGCCGCTGGTGGAGATGCTGCTCGATGCCGGCTGCGAGGTGCGCGGTGACGAGGCCGTGCAGAAGGCCGATGCGCGCGTCAAGCCGGCGAGCGAGGAGGATTGGGACACCGAATATCTCGACGCGATCATCGCGGCGAAGGTGGTGGACGGCGTCGAGGGCGCGATCGCGCACATCCAGGACCACGGCTCGCATCACACCGATGCAATCGTGAGCGCGGATGAGGCTGCCGCGAGCAAGTTCCTGAGCGAGGTCGATTCCGCGATTGTGCTCCACAACGCCTCGACGCAGTTTGCCGATGGTGGCGAATTCGGGTTCGGCGCCGAGATCGGCATTGCCACCGGCCGCTTCCACGCCCGCGGCCCGGTCGGCGCCGAGCAATTGACGAGCTTCAAATATCGCGTCCGCGGCACCGGACAGACTCGGCCGTAGACGTCGCGGGGCGCGGGCATTGAGCAACAATCTCGTCGTGCCGCGCTTCGTGGCGCAAGCGGTTCCGCCCTCGACGCCGGGCATGCGCATCGGCCTGCTCGGCGGCTCGTTCAACCCGCCGCATCAGGCGCACCGCGCGATCAGCCGCTTCGCGCTGAAGCGATTGCAGCTCGATCGCGTCTGGTGGCTGGTCACACCAGGCAACCCGCTCAAGGAGAACGGCACGCTGCACGAGCTCGGCGAGCGCATGCAGGCCGCGCGCGAGGTCGCCGATGATCCGCGCATCGAGGTGAGCTGTCTCGAATCCGTCATTCGCACCCGCTATACTATCGACACGATCAACACCTTGCGCCGCCGCTTCCCTGGCTTGCGCTTCGTCTGGATCATGGGCGCCGACAATCTCGCTCAATTCCATCGTTGGCAGGACTGGCGGCGCATCGCCGCCCAGGTGCCGATGGCCGTGATCGATCGCCCCCCGCAGAGTTTTCGCGCGCTCGGCTCGCCCGCGGCCCAGGCGTTATCGCGCTACCGTCTGCCCGAGAACAAGGCCGTCCAGCTTGCGGATCGGCCAGCACCGGCCTGGGTGTTCCTGACCGGATTGAAGCTGAATCTGTCCTCGACCGGCCTACGGAACCCGGACGGGAGCTGGAAAGGTACGAAGTGAGACGAAGTGTGCCGACCTGGTGGGGATTTCGGTCTCTCTGGCATATTGAAACCCTTAACCCCACATGATGTAGTGTAACCAGTGGGCGCCCGGATTCGGCGTTCGCGATACAGTGAAAGGAATGGTCCCTGACCGCATCTGTATTGTCCAAGTCTGTTTTACCCAAGGTTGCCAAGCCTACGCGTAAAACATCGACCAAAGCTGCGGCCTTGAAGGCGCAACCCGACGCCGACAAGACGCTGAGCCTGATCCTCTCCCGCCTCGAGGACATGAAGGCGGAAGAGACGGTCACCATCGACCTTCGCGGCAAATCGGCGTACTCCGACTACATGATCGTCACCACCGGCCGGGTGAACCGGCACGTCGGCGCGATCGCGGAAAACGTCACCAAGAGCCTCAAGGAAAACGGCATCAAGAACATCCATGTCGAGGGCTTGCCCAATTGCGACTGGGTGCTGATCGATTCCGGCGACGTGATCGTGCACGTGTTCCGACCCGAGGTCCGCGAGTTCTACAACCTCGAGAGGTTGTACACGCAGGGCCCAGGGGCGGCGAAGGCGATCTAGGCTCGAAGGCCGATTTCGAATCGGCTGACGCGCATGCTAGCGTCGTGCGCGCGCTTGTTGCGCGCGGTCTCGTCAACGCGACTCAAGAATCATGCGTGTTGCTGTCATTGCGGTGGGCCGGCTGAAGCAGGGCCCCGAACGGGAGCTTGCAGACCGCTATTTCGAGCGGTTCGAGGAGGCCGGCCGCAAGCTTGGATTCCGCGAGCTCGGCATCCACGAAATTCCCGAAAGCCGCGCGCGCGACGCCGCGACACGGATGGCCGAAGAGGCCGCGGCGATCTCGGCGCATATTCCCGACAAGGCGATCCTGGTGGCGCTGGACGAGCGCGGCCAGAATCTCGAGTCCACCGTATTCGCACGGCATCTGGCGCGCTGGCGCGACGAGGGCGCCGGACATACTATCTTCGTGATCGGAGGGGCGGACGGACTTTCGCCCGAATTGCGCCGTAAGGCCAAGCTCGCGATCGCGTTCGGCTCTGCGACCTGGCCGCACCAAATGGTCCGCGTCATGCTTCTGGAACAGCTGTATCGGGCCGCCACCATCCTGGCCGGCCATCCCTATCACCGCGCATGATGCGCGCCACAACGAGCACCTTTGCCGACACGATGCGAGCGCCGCTCCTCAACCTGCTGCTGATCACCGGCCTCGCCGGCGCAAGCCTCTTCGCCGAAGAAAGCCTCGCGCAAGCTCAGACGCAAGGTCAGACAGTTGCGCCGCCGCCGCAGACCGCAGCGGTCTCGCCCGATGCGATCAAGCAGCGCGAGCAGGAGCTGGAGGCCGCGCGCGCGAGGCAACGAAGCGCGGAAGAAGCGCAGGCCAAGCTGAAGGCCGAGATCACCGCGCTCGGCCAGGACCGCACCCAGCTCAATCAGCAGCTGATCGACACCGCCGCCAATGTGCGCGCCGTGGAAACCAAGATCGACGAGGCCGAAGCGCGGCTGCGAACGCTGAACGGCCGCGAGCAGCAGATGCGCGCTTCGCTGGATTCGCGCCGTGCCGACATCGTCGAGGTGCTGGCGGCCTTGCAGCGCGCCGGCCGGCGCACGCCGCCGGCGCTGCTGGTGCGGCCCGAGGATGCGCTGCAATCCTTGCGCACCGCGATGCTGCTCGGCGCCGTCGTGCCGGAATTGCGCGGCCGCGCCGAGAAGATCGCAAGCGAGCTCGGCGAGCTCGTGGCCTTGCGCAGGACCATTGCCACCGAGCGCGATCAGCTCGCCTCCGACCGCGACAAGGTCCGCAATGACCAGGCCCGGCTCACCGCCCTGATCGAGGAACGACAGCGTCAGCAGTCCGCACGGGAAAAAGACCTCGATGCCGAAAGCGCGCGCGCGATCGCGCTGTCAAGGCAGGTCGGCGATCTCCAGGGGCTGATCGCCAAGATGGAGCAGGATCTGCAAACCGCCGCCAGGGCGGCCGAGAAGGCTGCCGAGGCTGCAAGGCAGGCCGAGGCCAAGGAGGCCAAACTGGCGGCGGCAAACGCGCCCGCCAGCGCCAAACAGGGCCCGGGCGCGTTCAAGGACAAGTCCCGCACCACCCCGGCGATCGCCTTCGCCTCGGCCAAGGGTCTCCTGCCGCTTCCGGTTAACGGTAACAAGATCAGGGATTTTGGCGGTTCCGACGGGGTCGGCGGCGTCCAGAAGGGCATTTCGCTGGCGACCAAGCCCGGCGCCCAGGTCACGACGCCGTGTGATGGCTGGGTTGTGTATGCCGGCCCATTCCGCAGCTATGGACAACTCTTGATCCTCAATGCCGGGGGCGGGTATCATGTCCTGATCGCCGGGATGGAGCGCATTTCGGTCAACATCGGACAGTTTGTGCTCACGGGGGAGCCGGTCGCGACCATGGGGTCGACCTCTCAAGTCGCCTCCATTCTCGCCACGAACGCGAGTCAACCTGTGCTGTATGTCGAGTTCCGCAAAGACGGCACTCCAATCGATCCAGGCCCATGGTGGGCCGCAAATGAAGGCGAGAAGGTTCGCGGATGATGCGCAAGACTTCAGTAATCCTCCTCAGCGCCGCCACCGGTGCAGCGCTGACGCTGTTCGTGACCCAGCCGCGCGCGGTGTTCATGGGCTCCAGCGCGCGAGCCGCCACCGCGGACACCTATCGCCAGCTCAACCTGTTCGGCGACGTGTTCGAGCGCGTGCGCTCCGACTATGTCGAGAAGCCCGATGACACCAAGCTGATCGAATCCGCCATCAGCGGCATGCTTACCGGCCTCGATCCGCACTCGAGCTACATGGACGCGAAGAGCTTCCGCGACATGCAGGTGCAGACCCGCGGCGAGTTCGGCGGCCTCGGCATCGAGGTCACGATGGAAGACGGCCTGATCAAGGTGGTCTCGCCGATCGACGACACGCCCGCCTCGCGCGCCGGCATCATGGCCAACGACATCATCACGAATCTCGACGACGAAGCCGTGCAGGGCCTGACCCTGAACCAAGCGGTCGAGAAGATGCGCGGTCCGGTCAACACCAAGATCAAGCTCAAGATCATCCGCAAGGGCCAGGACAATCCGCTCGACGTCACGCTGGTGCGCGACAACATCCGCGTCCGCTCGGTGCGCGCGCGCGTCGAGCAGGATGACATCGGCTATATCCGCATCACCACCTTCAACGAGCAGACCACCGAAGGCCTGAAGCGCGAGATCGGCAACCTCACGAACCAGATCGGCGGCGACAAGCTCAAGGGCTTCATCATCGACCTCCGCAACAATCCGGGCGGCCTGCTCGAGGAAGCGGTCACCGTCTCCGACTCGTTCCTCGAGAAGGGCGAGATCGTCTCGACCCGCGGCCGCAATGCCGAGGAGACCCAGCGCCGCGCCGCGCATACGGGCGACCTGACCAAGGGCAGGCCGGTCATCGTGCTGGTCAATGGCGGCTCGGCCTCGGCGTCGGAAATCGTCGCCGGCGCGCTGCAGGACCACAAGCGCGCAACCATCGTCGGCACGCGCTCGTTCGGCAAGGGCTCGGTGCAGACCATCATTCCGCTCGGCAGCGGCAACGGCGCGCTGCGGCTGACCACCGCGCGCTATTACACGCCGTCGGGCAAGTCGATCCAGGCCAAGGGAATCGTGCCCGATATCGAAGTGCTCCAGGACGTGCCGGACGAGCTAAAGTCGCGCACCGACACCAAGGGCGAGGCTTCGCTGCGCGGCCACCTCAAGAACGACGGCGACGAGAAGACCGGCTCGCAGTCCTACGTCCCGCCGGACGCAAAGGACGACAAGGCGCTCAAGCTCGCCGGCGACCTGCTCCACGGCATCAAGAACAGCGCCTCCGCGGCGCCGACGCCCGGCAACGACAACAAGGCGGCGACCGACAAGGCCAAAGCGGCGAACTAGGTCGGCGTATCACGCGATCCAGCGAAAGGGCGGCTTCCTGAAGCCGCCCTTTTTGCTTGGGAACTGCTGCTGCCTCCGGCCTATCCCGGCCTGCCGCCGCTTGACCTCGGCGTGGTATCGTCGGCTGGAGTGATTCGGGATCGCGCATGACTGAAACGGCCGATGATCTGAGCGCCCCGCTCGGACAGGATAAGCCGCGCCGCAAACGGCGGCTGCGGCTGCCGTTCACGTCTATGCAGCTGCTGGCTGTTCTGCTCGGCCTGTTCCTGGTTACCTTTGCCGGCTTCGCCATCTTCAACAAGGACCCGCTCGGCGGTGAGCCGATGAGCCGGATCGCGATCAACCAGCTCAGGCCGGCCGAGAAGGCCACGGACGACAAGTCTGCCATCGGCCAAGGCCAGGAAACCAAGCACGAGACCAAGGAAACGCCGAAGCAGGCCGCGCCCGGCGAGCAGAAGACCATCACCATGATCGACGGCTCCACCGGCGCCCGCCGCGACGTGGTGATCGGCGGGGGCGATGCCGCGGACAAGGGCGAGGCTGCATCCGCCCCGCCGCCCGTCATGACCGGGATCAATCCGAAGCTGCTGGAGAAATCGCGCTACGGCATGATCCCGGTGGTCGCCGACGGGCTGAGGCCGTTCAACGTCTATGCGGCGGACGCCGACCGCGCCAAGGCCGCCAAGATGCCGGTGGTCGCGATCGTGATCGGCGGCCTCGGCGTCGGCGCCGCCAAGACCCTGGACGCCATCTTGAAGCTGCCGCCGGCGGTGACGCTGGCCTTCACACCCTACGGCTCCGACCCCGGCAAGCTCGCCGAGCGGGCGCGGGCGCAGCGCCACGAGATCTTCCTCCAGATCCCGATGGAGCCCTACGACTTCCCCGACAACGATCCGGGGCCGCAGACGCTGCTGACCTCGCTCAGCCCCGACCAGAACATGGACCGCCTGTACTGGCACCTCAGCCGCATGCAGGGCTATGCCGGCCTCACCAATTTCATGGGCGCCCGCTTCATCGCGACCGAGCCCGCCATGCAGCCGATCATCCGCGAGGCGGCCAAGCGCGGGCTCGGCTTCTTCGACGACGGCTCCTCGCCCCGCAGCATCGCGCCCCAGGCCGCGGCGAACCAGGCCGTGCCGTTCGGCAAGGGCGATATCGCCATCGACGCGGTGCCGACAGCGACCGAGATCGACCGCGCCCTCAACAAGCTGGAATCGGCGGCGCGCGAGCGCGGCATCGCCGTCGGCACGGCCTCCGCCTTGCCCGTCTCGATCGAGCGCATCAGCGCCTGGACCAAGACATTGGGCGACCGAGGTATCCTTTTGGTGCCATTGACAACCGCGATGCTGAAATCAAAATCCAGCTAAATCAACGAATTGGTTCGGCACGGGTCTCGCGGGGCCGGCATGCCTTCCCAAGAAGCAGGCAAGAGGTCTGGCGGAATGGCGCGTTACGAGGATCTGCCCTACCGGACCTGTGTCGGCGTGATGCTGATCAATCCAAAGGGACTGGTGTTCATCGGCCGCCGCGCCGGCGGCATCGAGCATGTCGACGACACCCATGTCTGGCAGATGCCGCAGGGCGGGGTCGATCCCGGCGAGGACACCTGGGAAGCGGCCAAGCGCGAGCTCTACGAGGAGACCAGCGTGCACTCGGTCGAGCGGCTCGGCGAGGTCCCGGACTGGCTCACCTATGACATTCCGCGCACCGTTGCCGGGCGCGCCTGGAAGGGCCGCTACCGCGGCCAGCGCCAGAAATGGTACGCGGTGCGCTTCACCGGCAAGGACAGCGAGATCAACGTCGAGCATCCCGGCGGCGGCGGCCACAAGGCGGAATTCGTGAGCTGGCGCTGGGAGTCGATGAAGAATCTCCCTGAGTTGATCATCCCGTTCAAGCGCCCGGTCTATGAGCGCGTGGTGCAGGAATTTTCTGCGCTGGCGGAGGGGTGATCAGATCACCTGTCGCGGCTCGCTCGGTCGCCATCCCCGCGAAGGCGGGGATCCATACTCCCAGGCAGAAGCTGTGCGAAAGGATCGCAGCCACGGCCTTTCAATCGATTGCCGCCTGTGGTTATGGATTCCGGGCTCGGGCTGCGCGCGCCCCGGAATGACTGAGATGACGACTGAAAGACCCTACCGCCCGAACGTCGGCATCGCGCTGTTCAATGCCGACGGCCGCGTGCTGATCGGCCATCGCTTCAAGGGTGACGGACCCGAGATCATCCTGCCGGGGCTCGACTGGCAGATGCCGCAGGGCGGTGTCGACGAGGGCGAGAACCTGCGTGATGCGGCGATGCGCGAGCTGTGGGAGGAGACCAACGTCGTCAGTGCCGACTATCTCGGCGAGACCGACTGGTTCACCTATGAATTCCCGCCTTACGACGGACCGCAGACGCACCGGCTGGCGAAATTTCGCGGCCAGCGCCAGAAATGGTTCGCGCTGCGCTTCACCGGCACGGACGACGAGATCGATCCGCTGACGCCGCGCAACGGCCAGCCCGCCGAGTTCGACGCCTGGCGCTGGGAGCGCCTCGACCGTGTCGCCGACCTCGTGGTGCCGTTCCGCCGCGAGGTCTACCGCGCGGTGGCACATGAGTTTGCGCACCTCGCCGACTGAACTCTCGAAAACAACCCCATGCACAGTAGCGAAGTGACTGACGCGCCGCGATAAAATAGGCGACAGCGCCAGCGATAGCGCAATAAAGTTTCAGCGCCCGCCACGACCGTGACGAGCGCTGAAACTGTTCAGGAATTTGCAGATCGAGCCCCGGAGCGGTGCCCCGGGGCTTAGTGCATAGCCGTGGCGTTGAGCTGATGCTGGATGCTCTTGAAGTGGTCGAGCCGCTCGATGGCCTGATCGAGCTCGGAGCCTTCGTGCTCCTTCAGATTCTCTTCCATCTCCGCGATGGTTTCGGCGAACTGCGCACGGTCGAGCTCGTCCAGCGACGTCGCGACGTCAGCGAGCACCGTCAGGCCGTTTTCGGAGACCTCGGCGAGGCCGCCGAGCACGATGATCTTCTCGTGGCGGCCGCCGGTGGTGACGGTGAGGATGCCAGGCCGGATCGCAGCCACGACCGGCGCATGCCCCGCCAGCACGCCGAAATCACCCTCGGCGCCGGGGATGTCGACCTGCTCGACCTCACCCGAGAAGGCGAGCTTTTCCGGAGAGACGAGATCGAAATGGAAGGTGGCCATGGTTGTTTCCGTTCTCTTCGCTTGTCACCCGCGGGCTTGACCCGCGGGTCCATCCGTCGAAAGATTTCATTTTCGATGGATTGCCGGGTCAAGCCCGGCAATGACAGCCGTGCTTAGGCGGCTTCCGCCGCCAGCTTCTTGCCCTTTTCGACGGCCTCTTCGATGGTGCCGACCATGTAGAAGGCAGCTTCCGGCAGGTGGTCGTACTTGCCTTCGACCAGGCCCTTGAAGCCCTTGATGGTGTCGGCGAGGTCCACGAACTTGCCCGGCGAACCCGTGAAGATTTCAGCGACGTGGAACGGCTGCGACAGGAAGCGCTCGATCTTGCGGGCGCGGGCCACCGTCAGCTTGTCCTCTTCCGAAAGCTCGTCCATGCCGAGAATGGCGATGATGTCCTGGAGCGACTTGTAGCGCTGCAGCACCTGCTGGACCTGACGGGCGACGGTGTAGTGCTCCTCGCCGACGACCAGCGGCGAGAGCATGCGCGAGGTCGAGTCGAGCGGGTCCACCGCCGGATAGATGCCCTTTTCCGAGATCGCGCGCGACAGCACCGTGGTGGCGTCCAAGTGCGCGAACGAGGTCGCGGGCGCCGGGTCGGTCAAGTCGTCGGCCGGCACGTAGATGGCCTGCACCGAGGTGATCGAGCCCTTTTGCGTGGTGGTGATGCGCTCCTGCAGCGCGCCCATGTCGGTCGCGAGCGTCGGCTGATAACCCACCGCCGAAGGAATACGGCCGAGCAGCGCCGACACTTCCGAACCCGCTTGCGTGAAGCGGAAGATGTTGTCGACGAAGAACAGCACGTCCTGGCCCTGGTCGCGGAAGTGCTCGGCGACGGTCAGACCGGTCAGACCGACGCGGGCGCGGGCGCCCGGCGGCTCGTTCATCTGACCAAACACCAGCGCGCACTTCGACTTCACGCTCGGATCCGGATTGTGCGGGTCGGCGTTGACCTTGGACTCGATGAACTCGTGATAGAGGTCGTTGCCCTCGCGGGTACGTTCGCCGACGCCGGCGAACACGGAGTAACCGCCGTGCGCCTTCGCGACGTTGTTGATCAGCTCCTGAATCAGCACGGTCTTGCCCACGCCGGCGCCGCCGAACAGGCCGATCTTGCCGCCCTTCGCATACGGCGCGAGCAGATCGACGACCTTGATGCCGGTGACGAGAATTTCGGCTTCAGTCGACTGGTCGGTGTAGGTCGGCGCTTCCTGGTGGATGGCGCGGGTGCCCTCCGACTTGATCGGGCCGGCCTCATCGATCGGCTCGCCGATGACATTCATGATGCGGCCCAGCGTACCATCCCCCACGGGAACCGAGATCGGCTGACCGGTGTCGGTCACTTCCTGGCCGCGCACCAGACCTTCGGTGGCGTCCATCGCGATGGTGCGGACGGTCGACTCGCCGAGATGCTGCGCGACTTCCAGCACCAGGCGGTTGTTGCCGTTCTTGGTTTCGAGCGAGTTGAGAATGGCCGGCAGGTGGCCTTCGAACTGCACGTCGACGACGGCGCCCATGACCTGGGTAACGCGACCGATCTGTGTGGCTGCTGTAGCCATTTACTGTCTCCTTCGATCCGAATTTCGTGTCCGGTCAGACTGCTTCTGCGCCGGAGATGATTTCGATGAGTTCCTTGGTGATCTGAGCCTGACGCGTGCGGTTGTAGACCAGCGTCTGCTTGCGGATCATTTCCCCGGCGTTGCGGGTGGCGTTGTCCATCGCCGACATCTGCGCACCGTAGAACGAGGCGTTGTTCTCGAGCAGGGCGCGGAAGATCTGCACCGCGAGGTTGCGCGGCAACAGGCGCGTGAGGATCTCGTCCTCCTCCGGCTCATATTCGTAAGAGGTCGCGCTGCCATTCGCAGCGCCTTCCTCGACAACCAGCGGAATGATCTGTTGAGCGGTAGGGACCTGTGCGATCACCGACTTGAATTGCGAATAGAATAGCGTGCAGACGTCGAATTCGCCGTTGTCGAAGCGCGCCAGAACCTTCTTGGCGATCTCCTCGGCGTTGACGAAGCCGAGCTGGCGGACGCTGCGCAGGTCCATGTGCTCGACGATCTGCTTGTCGAACTGGCGGCGGAGCTGCTCGTAACCCTTGCGGCCGACGCAGAAGAACTTCACTTCCTTACCCTGCGCGATCAGCGCCAGAGCGCGCTCGCGGGCGAGGCGCACGATGGAGGAGTTGAAGGCGCCGGACAGGCCGCGCTCGCCGGTGCAGACCAGCAGCAGATGAACCTGGTCCCGGCCGGTGCCGGCCAGCAGCACCGGTGCGCCGGGCGAGCCGACCGCGGCGCTGGCGATGTTGGAGATCACCGCGCTCATCTTGTTGGCGTAGGGACGCGCCGCTTCCGCGGCGGTCTGCGCGCGGCGCAGCTTGGAGGCGGCGACCATCTGCATGGCCTTGGTGATCTTTTGCGTCGCCTTGGTAGAGGCGATGCGGACGCGCATGTCTTTAAGTGACGCCATTCTTCGTCCCCGACGGTTCGATCCTGACGATCAAGCCGCTAGCCTATCTCTGTCGTCATGCCCGGGCTCGTCCCGGGCATCCACGTCTTCGTCTCCACGCAGCGCACGTGGATGGCCGGGCGAACGCCCGGCCATGACGGTTCTTCGATTACGCGAAGCTCTTCGCGAAGCCTTCGACCACCGACTTCAGCTTGGCAGCGGTGTCGTCGGAGAGATCGCGGCTGTCGCGGATCGCATTGAGGATGTCGGCGTGCTTGCCGCGCAGCAGCGACAGCAGGCCGTCCTCGAACGCGCGCACCTTGTTGAGCGGGAGCGGATCGAGATAGCCGTTGGTGCCGGCCCAGATCACGCAGACCTGCTCTTCCATCTTCAGCGGCGAGAACTGCGGCTGCTTGAGCAGCTCGGTGAGGCGCGAGCCGCGGTTGAGCAGGCGCTGGGTCGAGGCGTCGAGGTCGGAGCCGAACTGCGCGAACGCCGCCATTTCGCGGTACTGCGCGAGCTCGCCCTTGATCTTGCCGGCGACCTTCTTGGTGGCCTTGGTCTGCGCCGACGAACCGACGCGCGACACCGACAGACCGACGTTCACGGCAGGACGGATGCCCTGGAAGAACAGGTCGGTTTCCAGGAAGATCTGGCCGTCGGTGATCGAGATGACGTTGGTCGGGATGTAAGCCGACACGTCATTGGCCTGGGTTTCGATGACAGGCAGCGCCGTCAACGAGCCCGAGCCCATGTCCTTGTTCAGCTTCGCCGCGCGCTCGAGCAGGCGGGAGTGCAGATAGAACACGTCGCCGGGATAGGCTTCGCGGCCCGGCGGGCGGCGCAGCAGCAGCGACATCTGACGGTAGGCGACGGCCTGCTTGGACAGATCGTCATAGATGATGACCGCGTGCATGCCGTTGTCGCGGAAGTACTCGCCCATGGTGCAGCCGGTAAAGGGGGCGATGTACTGCATCGGCGCCGGATCGGAGGCGGTGGCGGCGACGACGATCGAGTATTCGAGCGCGCCCTGCTCTTCCAGCACCTTCACGAACTGGGCGACGGTCGAACGCTTCTGGCCGACCGCGACGTAGACGCAGTACAGCTTGATGTTCTCGTCCGGCTGCGCGTTGAGCGGCTTCTGGTTCAGGATGGTGTCGAGCGCGATCGCGGTCTTGCCGGTCTGACGGTCGCCGATGATCAGCTCGCGCTGGCCGCGGCCGATCGGGATCAGGGCGTCGATGGCCTTGAGGCCGGTCGCCATCGGCTCGTTCACCGATTTGCGCGGAATGATGCCGGGCGCCTTGACGTCGACGCGCATGCGCTTCTCGGCCTGGATCGGGCCCTTGCCGTCGATGGGGTTGCCGAGCGCGTCGACGACGCGGCCGAGCAGGCCCTTGCCGACCGGCGCGTCCACGATGGCGCGGGTGCGCTTGACGGTCTGGCCTTCCTTGATCTCGCGGTCGGCACCGAAAATAACGACACCGACGTTGTCGGTTTCGAGGTTCAGCGCCATGCCGCGGGTGCCGTTCTCGAACTCGACCATTTCACCGGCCTGGACGTTGTCCAGACCGTAGACGCGGGCGATACCGTCGCCAACGGACAGCACCTGTCCGACTTCGGAGACTTCAGCTTCCTGGCCGAAATTCTTGATCTGGTCCTTGAGGATCGCGGAAATTTCCGCGGCGCGGATGTCCATCAGCCTGCCTCTTTCATCGCGTGCTTGATCGAATTGAGTTTGGTGCGAAGCGAACCATCCACCATGCGGCTGCCCAGCTTGACGACGAGGCCACCGATGATCGAGGGATCGACTTTCACGTTCAGCGCGACGTCCTTGCCGGTCACCGACTTCAGGGCAACCTTGAGGGCATCGAGATTCTTGTCAGAGAGCGCCTCCGCCACCGTGACGTCGGCCGTCGTCTCGCCCTTGAACCGGGCCACGAGGGCGCGGTAGGCGCGGCTGACGTCGGCCACCGCGAACAGGCGGCGGTTGGCGGTCAGCACTTTCAGGAAGTTGGCGGTGATGCCGGCGATGCCCGCCTTGTCCAGCACGGCCGAAAGGGCCCTGGACTGGGTGTCGGCGGCGAACACCGGGCTGCGGACGAGGCGCTTGAGATCAGCGCTGTCGTTCAGCATGGCATCGAATTTGTCGAGATCGGATTTGACCTCGTCGACCACGTTCTGGTCGCGAGCCAGTTCAAACAAGGCCGTTGCATAACGGCCGGACACACCTGAAACGGACGTATCTTCTGCAGCCACAGACGCGCTCTTTTTGCTGTCAAACTCGCAAGGGAAAAACCGTCGCCACGAAGCGGCGCCTAGCGATCCAAGCCCTTGGAATTCAAGCGGGACTTCGATTTCCGACCAGCACGGGAGGTGCCGGGCTCGTTAAAATCGCGGCTTTGCTAACATAGCAGGTGCGCAGGTGCAACATGACGCCAAACTAAAGGCATGAGGTTCTGTCGCCAGTTCGTCGCAGCCTCGCAACACATTGCGCGCGGGAGGGGCCGACCGAGGCGGCGACCTGCCACGTCACGGAATTCAGCGCCGGCCCCGGCGCGACACCTCCCATTGGTTCCTGCCCCCAGCGCATAGCGGCCATGAACACGGATCGCCGAGGCGTGAATCCGTTCCGGCCAGTTCCACCCGCCGAATACTTATCGAATTCTAAACGCTAGAGGCGATGACTTCGCTTTACAGTATTCGTAAGTAAATTAGAGGTCAATAAATCGTTAAAGGCGAAGATTACGGGATATCGGATGAATATCTCGCGACGGTAACAAGATATTTCACGACGACACATACTGGATTTACTGCCCAATTCACGCCTCATTGGGAATCGAAACGCCAAATCGCTCACAAACTGATGGGGGCTCCACTTGCCACAAATGTGGCAATACTAGCTTAGGGACCATTAAATGCTGTCTTTGAAGACGCTGGGCTTTGTGACCCGGCCGCGTACGGCGATTGCTTTCGTCGCCGCAACTCTCCTCGTCGGTGGAACTGCCACCGAAGCTTCCGCCAAATCCAAGCATCGGCATCACCACCGCCACCACGCCCAGACCGAGGCCAACGCGACCGCCGATTGGCGCAATGCCAATGCGTCGATGACGCCGACCTCCGGCACGGGCCGCAGCTTCTCCGGCATCGCGTCCTTTTACGGCAATGAGTCCGGTAGCAAGACCGCCTCGGGCCAGCGCTTCAACCAGAACGCCATGACCGCGGCGCACCGTTCGCTGCCCTTCGGCACCAAGCTGCGCGTCACCCATGGCAGCCAGAGCGTCATCGTCACCATCAATGACCGCGGCCCGTTCATTCGCGGGCGTGTACTCGACCTCTCCACGGGTGCCGCCCGCGCCATCGGCCTCACCAGTCGCGGCGTCGGCCGCGTCACCGCGGAAGTCGTCTCCTAAAGGCGCGATCCGCGCCTGATCGAGCGCGCAGTTTTCATCAGTTTGCTGCGCACGTGAAACAAGCCCGCGGTCTTGGGGGACCGCGGGCTTTTTTGTTTTGTCATTCCGGGGCGCGCGGAGCGCGAACCCGGAATCCATTCATCCACAAACTCTGCCGCCCGATGGATTCCGGGCTCGCGCTACGCGTGCGCCCCGGAATGACAGCAGAGGGTATGGCTGCGGTGGCCCTACAAAAAGCTCTGCGGATCGACGTCGACTTCCAGCTTCAGATTGCCTGTCGGCTTCGGGCAGACCGCGAGCCAGTTGCGCAAGTAGTCCGACAGGTCGAAACCGCGCGCCGATTTCACCAGGATGCGGAAGCGGTAGCGGCCCTTGATGACGGCGAGCGGGGCTTCGGCGGGGCCGAGCACGACGACGCGCTCGTCGCGCGGCGCGAGCGCGACGAGCTTGCGGCCAAAGCCCTCGGCACCCGGGCGGTCGCCGGCGGAGATGATCAGGCTGGCGAGCCGGCCGAACGGCGGATAGAGCGTCTTTTCGCGCAGCTCGATCTCGCTGTCGTAGAACGCCTCGCGGTCGCAGGCGACGAGCGCCCGCATCACGGGATGATCGGGCTGGTGGGTTTGGAGATAGCCGACGCCGCGGCCCTGCTCGCGGCCGGCGCGGCCGATCACCTGGTTGAGCAATTGCCAGGTACGCTCGGCCGCACGCGGATCGCCGTTGGAAAGGCCGAGATCGGCATCGACGACGCCGACCAGATTGAGCCGCGGGAAGTTGTGACCCTTGGCCACGAGCTGCGTGCCGATGATGATGTCGACGCGGCCCTCCGCGATCTCGGCGAGCTCGCTTCGCATCGTCTCGATCGAGGTGATGAGATCGCTCGACAGCACCATGGTGCGCGCTTGCGGGAACAACGCGGCCGCCTCCTCCTGCAGGCGCTCGACGCCGGGGCCGACCGCGACCAGCGATTCCTCGGCCGAACAGTTCGGGCAGACATGCGGGCGCGGCATCGAGAAGCCGCAATGATGGCAGACGAGGCGCTGGCGAAAGCGATGATCGACCAGCCAGGCATCGCAGATGGTGCAGGCGAAGCGATGGCCGCAGGCACGGCACAGGGTCAGCGGCGCATAGCCGCGGCGATTGAGGAACAACAGCGCCTGCTCGCGCCGCTCGATCGCGGTCCTGATCTCGCCGGCGAGCCGCGGCGAGATGAAGCGGCCGCGCGCGGGCGGCTCGCGGCGCAGGTCGATGGCCTCGATATGCGGCATGTGCTGGCCGCCGAAGCGCGAGGGCAGCGCGATGCGCTGATAGCGGCTCTTGCGCGCATTGACCTCGGATTCCACCGACGGCGTCGCCGAGGCCAGCACGACCGGAATTTTTGCGATGTGCCCGCGCACCACCGCCATGTCGCGGGCGTGGTAATGCACGCCGTCGTCCTGCTTGTAGGCCTGGTCGTGCTCCTCGTCGACGACGATGAGGCCAAGATTGGCGTAAGGGAGAAACAGCGCCGAACGCGCGCCGACCACGACCGGCGCCGAACCTTCGGAGATCGCGGCCCAATTGCGCGCGCGGGTGCGCGGGGTGAGCTCGGAATGCCATTCGATCGGCCGCACGCCGAAACGCTGCGCGAAGCGATCGAGGAACTGGCCGGTCAGCGCGATCTCCGGCATCAGGATCAGCGCCTGCTTGCCGCGGCGGATCACCTCGGCGACCGCTTCGAAATAGACCTCGGTCTTGCCCGAGCCGGTGACGCCGTCGAGCAGCGCGACATGGAAGGTGCCATTGGCCGCGAGCGCGCGCATCGCATCCACACCGGCACGCTGCAGCAGCGAAAAATCCGGCCGGCCGAATTCCGGATCGGGCGCCGGCGGCGGAGGCGGCGGCGGCATCGGCTCCACCGTGAGCGTGCCTTCATCGACGAGACCGTCGATCACGCCTGCGGAGACGCCGGCTTCCTTGGCCGTCTCGGACTTGCCGTGCAGCAGCCGGTCCGACAGCAGAGCGATGACGCGCTGACGCGCCGGCGTCAGGCGCTTCGGCGGATCGCCGGTCAGGCGCACGCCGGCGCGCACCCGCTCCGGGCCGAGATTTTCGCCCATGCGCAGGCACATGCGCAGCACCATGCCGCGCGGGCTCAGCGTGTAATTGGCGACCCAGTCCACCACCGAGCGCAGCTCCGGCTTGAGCGGCGGAATGTCGAGCTTCTCGCTGACCTCCTTGAGGCGGTTATGCAGGCGCGGATCGGGATTGGCGTTCTCGCCCCAGACCACGGCCAGCACCTCGCGCGGACCGAGCGGCACACTGATGAGATCGCCCGCCTTCAGCTCCATGCCGCGCGGCACCTTGTAGGAATAGGTCTGGTCGAGCGCGACCGGCACCAGCACGTCGACCATGCGGGTGGCGGGGGCGGTGGTGTTGCGCGGCGATTGGTCCATGAGCTTTGGAATCGGAACCTTGAGGCCTTGAGGCTAGCGCCGCGCGGCGGCCTTAGCGAACGATAAACGAGTGTGATGCGATATACTGTGCGGAATCACCACGTCCAGAGCGCATGAGCAAAGCGGTCGCCCCACACATCGAGCTCGCCAGCGCCGATCCCTCGATCGCGCAGGAGATGGCGCGCTGGCTGTCGCATCTCGGCGCCGAGCGGCGGCTGTCGCCGAAGACGCTGGAGGCCTATGGCCGCGATCTGCGGCAATGCTTGGATTTCCTCTGTGCCCATTGGGGCGAGCGGGTGACGCTGGAGCGGTTTGCAGCGCTGGAAGCCACCGACGTGCGCGCCTTCATGGCGATGCGCCGGGCAGATGACATCGCCGGCCGCTCGCTGATGCGCGCGCTGGCGGGCCTGCGCTCGTTCGGACGCTTTCTGGAGCGCGAGGGCAAGGGCAAGGTCGGCGCATTGTCGGCGATCCGCGCGCCGAAGGTCGCCAAGAGCCTGCCGAAGCCGCTGCCGATGGCATCGGCCAAACGTCTTGCCGATGCCGACGAGCGCGCCGGCGAGGAGCGCGAGACCTGGATCCTTGCACGCGACGCCGCGGTGATGGCGCTGCTCTATGGCTCGGGCCTGCGCATCTCCGAGGCGCTGGGTCTCAAGCGCCGCGAGGTGCCGAAACCCGGCGAAGGCGACGTGCTGGTCGTGACAGGCAAAGGCAACAAGACCCGCATGGTGCCGGTGCTGCAGAACGTGCTCGCGCTGGTGCAGGAATATGTCGCGATGTGTCCCTATCCGCTGCCCGCGGATGGCCCGATCTTCGTCGGCGCACGCGGCGGCCCCTTGAGCCCGCGCATCATCCAGCTCGCGATGGAGCGGCTGCGCGGCGCGCTGGGACTTCCCGACAGCGCCACGCCGCACGCGCTGCGGCATTCCTTCGCCACGCATCTGCTCTCGCGCGGCGGCGATCTGCGCGCCATCCAGGAATTGCTCGGCCATTCCTCGCTGTCGACCACGCAGGTCTATACCGGCATCGATTCCGAGCGCCTGCTCGAGGTGTATGCGAGCGCCCATCCGCGGCGCTGACACACTCTCGTCATAGCTCGCGTGCCTCTTGCGCTGCGCCCACGGTTCGGTCAAATCGTGGGAACCAGCACAGGAGAGCATTTATGGGCGCACATGAAAGCATGGAGCATGCCGAGCACGCCGAACACGCGTCCGGCTCGAACAAGAAGATCGCCCTTCTGATCGCCGTGCTGGCGCTGTTCCTGGCGATCTCGGAGACGCTCGGCAAGGGTGCCCAGACCGAATCGATCAGCAAGAACGTCGAGGCCGCCAATCTCTGGGCATTCTTCCAGGCCAAGAGCATTCGCCGCACCGTGGTGGTGACCGCGGCCGAGCAGGGCAAGCTGACATTGGCCGCCGCGGCCGAGGCGCAGAAGCCCGCCGTGCAGAAGCAGATCGACGACTGGACCAAGACCGCGCAGCGCTACCGCTCCGAGCCCGAGACCGGCGAAGGCACCGAGCAGCTTGCGGACAAGGCCAAGCACGCCGAGCACGCCCGCGACGAGGCGACCGCGAAGTATCACCATTTCGAGCTGGCCTCGGCCGCCTTCCAGATCGGCATTGTGCTGGCATCCGCCACCATCATCACCGGCATGATCGCGCTCGCCTATGTCGGCGGCGCGCTGACGATCGCCGGCCTGTTCATGACGGCACTCGGCCTGTGGTGGCCGCATCTGTTGCATTTGCATTGAGGTGTTGAGGCCGGGTTCTCACCGCGTCATTGCGAGGAGCCCTTGCGACGAAGCAATCCAGACTGCCTCCGGGGAAAGATACTGGATTGCTTCGCGGAGCCTGTCATCGGGCCGCGCTTCGCGCGGACCCGTTGGCTCGCAATGACGGAGGATAGAGCGGGGACGCCTGTCCCGGATTGCGCTGCGCTCCATCCGGGCTACGGACGGTCCTTGTGGTGGCGAAGATCACCGCGCCTGGTGCACGCTCTTCCTGAAGCGCTGGATCATACGCAGCGTGCGGTAGGACCAGCCCTCGCCGTTGCCGGCGATCAGCTCGCGGATGCGGCGCTTGATCGGGTCGACCAGCTCCGCGGCCTTGGCGCGGATCTTCAGCACCAGGGCGTAGATCCGCTCGAACCAGCGCATCTCCAGCAGCTTGGCACGCGTGACGTCGAACACGAAGGCGGTGACGCCGACGCCGACGAGCTTTCCGAACACGATGGTGAAGAACGCGCCGGTCCAGTATTCATGCGCGAGCAGCCACAGCCCGACCAGCTTGAGCGGAAACAGCGGGACGACGGGCACCGCAAACACGAGCAGCGTCATGGCCGGCGAGAGCGCATCGACGCGCTCCGTTAGCCAATGCTTGAAGCGCGCGAGCGGAATGGCCGCGACGATCCTGGCAACGATCGGCTCGAGATGATCCCACAGCCAGGCTTCGATCAGGAAGATGATCGCAAGCAGGACCCAGACCGGTTGAAGAAGGCGGCGCAGCATGTGTTTCCCGCCCGGTTCGGCGCTGGGCGCGTCGTTACATATGGATGGCTCGCTTGCCGACCGCAAGCGCGGCTTCCTTGACGGCCTCCGAGCGCGTCGGATGGGCGTGGCAGGTGCGCGCGAGATCTTCCGCACTGCCGCCGAATTCCATGAGAACACACGCTTCATGGATCATTTCGCCGGCTTCGCGGCCGATGATGTGCACGCCGAGCACGCGATCGGTCTTCGCATCCGCGAGAATCTTCACAAAGCCGTCAGTGGTCTGGTTGACCTTGGAGCGGCCGTTGGCGGTGAACGGAAACTTTCCGACCGTGTAAGCCGTGCCCGCCTGCTTGAGTTCCTCCTCGGTCTTGCCGACGGAGGACACTTCCGGCGTGGTATACACGACGCCGGGGATGACGTCGTAATTCACGTGGCCGGCCTGGCCTGCGATGATCTCGGCAACCGCGACGCCCTCGTCCTCGGCCTTGTGCGCGAGCATGGGGCCTGCGACGACGTCGCCGATGGCATAGACGCCCTTCAGGCTGGTGGCGAAATGCGGATCGATCTGCACCCGGCCGCGCGCATCCAGCGCGACACCGGCTTCCTTCAGGCCAAGACCGTCGGTGTAGGGCACGCGGCCGATGCAGACGAGCACGACGTCGGCTTCGAGCGTCTCCGCGGTGCCGCCCGCGGCGGGCTCGATTTTCGCGAGCAATGCCTTGCTAGTCGCTTCGACGCCGGTGACCTTCGAGCCCAGCTTGAATGCAAATCCCTGCTTTTCAAGGATGCGCTGGAATTGCTTGGCGATCTCGCCATCCATGCCGGGCAGGATGCGATCGAGGAATTCGACCACCATGACTTCGGCTCCGAGCCGGCGCCACACCGAGCCGAGTTCGAGCCCGATCACGCCGGCGCCAATGACCAGCAATCGGCCTGGCACCTTGTCCAGCGACAGCGCGCCGGTCGAGGACACGATGCGCTTCTCGTCGATCTCGATGCCCTTGAGGCGCGCGATGTCCGAGCCGGTGGCGATCACGATGTTTTTGGTCTCGACCACCTGCGACTTGCCGTCGGCGGAGACCTCGACCTTGCCGGTGCCGAGGATCTTGCCGGTGCCCTTGAGCACGTCGATCTTGTTCTTCTTCATCAGGAACTCGACGCCCTTGACGTTGCCGTCGATGCCCTGCTGCTTGAAGTTCATCATCGCGGGCAGATCGAGCTTCGGCGCGGAAACGCTGACGCCCATCTTGGCGAAGGAATGGCCGGCTTCCTCGAACATTTCGGAAGCGTGCAGCAGCGCCTTCGACGGCATGCAGCCGACATTGAGGCAGGTGCCGCCGAGGGTCGCGTTCTTTTCCACCACGGCGACCTTCATGCCGAGTTGGCTCGCGCGTACCGCGCAGACATAACCGCCCGGTCCGGTGCCGATGACGACGAGATCGTAGGTAGCCATGAGAGAAAGTCCCGTAATGTTAGGCGTGGTGAGGATGCGTCAGCGTCCGCGCAGCGCGTCAGCGTCCGCCGGACACATCGAGAATGGCTGAGGTGACGTAGGAGGCCTCGTCCGAGATCAGCCAGACGATGGCATTGGCGATTTCATCGGCGGTGCCGACGCGCTTCATCGGCACCAGATGGGCCAGGCGATGGGCGCGGTCGGGCTCGCCACCGGCAGCGTGGATGTCGGTGTCGATCAGGCCGGGACGGATCGCGGCGACGCGGATGCCCTCGCCCGCGACCTCATGGCCGAGGCCGACGGTGAAGGAATCGACCGCACCCTTGGACGCGGCGTAGTCGACATAGGTGTTGGGCGAGCCGAGCCGCGCTGCGACGGACGACAGGTTGACGATGACTCCGCCCGTGCCGCCGTGCTTGGTCGACATCCGCTTCACCGCCTCGCGCGCGCAGAGGATGGAGCCGGTGACGTTCACCGCCATCACGCGCTGGATGCGCTCGGCCGACATCTCGTCGACGCGCACGCCGCTCTTGCCGACGATGCCGCCATTGTTGACGAGCGCCCCGAGCGTGCCGAACTTGTCGGCCTCCTTGAACAGATTGAGGATGTCGCTTTCCTCGGCGACATCGCATTTCACAGCGATGGCCTTGCCGTTGCTGGCCGCGATCTGCGCGACCACCTCGTCGGCCGCCTGCTTGTTGCTGGCATAGCCAACCACGACGCGAAAACCGCGCGCGGCCGCCGCAAGCGCGGTCGCCCGCCCGATGCCGCGGCTGCCGCCGGTGATGACAACGACTTTATCCGTCACGCGCGCCTCCATGGTTCGACACGCGCCGTCGCATCAGTCGCGACGGCGCTCGCAAAGCATCGGGGATCAGAGATCGAGCACCAGGCGCGCCGGATCTTCCAGGCTCTCCTTGACGCGGACCAGGAAGGTGACGGCTTCCTTGCCGTCGATGACGCGGTGATCGTAGGACAGCGCCAGATACATCATCGGGCGGACCTCGATCTTGCCGCCGACGACCATCGGCCGCTCCTGGATCTTGTGCATGCCGAGGATGCCGGACTGCGGCGCGTTCAGGATCGGGGTCGACATCAGCGAGCCGTAGATGCCGCCATTGGTGATGGTGAAGGTGCCGCCCTGCATCTCGTCGATCTTGAGCTGGCCGTCACGGGCGCGGCGGCCGAAATCGGCGATGCTCTTCTCGATGTCGGAGATCGACTTGTGGTCGCAGTCGCGCACCACGGGCACGACCAAGCCCTTGTCGGTGCCGACGGCGACGCCGATGTGATAATAGTTCTTGTAGATCAGGTCGCTGCCGTCGATCTCGGCGTTGACGGCCGGGATGTCCTTCAGCGCCTGCACGACGGCCTTGGTGAAGAAGCCCATGAAGCCGAGCTTGGCGCCGTGCTTCTTCTCGAACGCGTCCTTGTAGTGTGCGCGCAGCGCCATGACGTTGGTCATGTCGACCTCGTTGAAGGTCGTGAGCATGGCCGCGGTGTTCTGCACGTCCTTGAGCCGGCGCGCGATGGTCTGGCGCAGCCGGGTCATCTTGACGCGCTCTTCGCGGGCGGCGTCATCGGCCGGCGAGGGGCTGCGGACCTGCACGGCGGCGGCGGGCTGGTTGACCGGCGTCGGCGCCGAGGCGGCGCGCTCGATCGCGGCCAGCATGTCGCCCTTGGTGACGCGGCCGTCCTTGCCGGAGCCCGGCACGGTCGAGGCGTCGATGCCGGTCTCGGCGGAGAGCTTGCGCACCGACGGCGCGAGCGGCGCATCGGCCGGCGGCGCCTTCGCGGCAGCGGGAGCCGGCGCGGGAGCGGCGGCAGCAGCTGCAGGCGCCGCAGCCTTGGCCGGCGCGGCGGCGGGCTTGGCTGCGCCGGCACCATCGGTGATCTGACCGAGCAGCGCGCCCACGGCAACGGTCGCACCATCGGCAGCGATGATCTCGCTCAGCGTGCCCGCGGTCGGCGCGGGGACTTCGATGGTGACCTTGTCGGTCTCGAGCTCCACCAGGGGCTCGTCGACGGCGACGGGGTCGCCGGCCTTCTTGAACCAGCGGCCGATGGTGGCCTCGGTGACGGATTCGCCGAGCGTCGGCACACGAATTTCAGTCATGGTCTCTTCCTTAAGGGATCGCAGGTAGCGGTCATGAATTTCATACGTCATTGCCCGCGAAGGCGGGCAATCCAGTACGCCGTGACCTTCGTGATCAGAACGAAAGCCGCGGAGTACTGGATGCCCCGCCTTCGCGGGGCATGACAGAGTCCTAAAAAAACTTCTCAGCTCAGTGCTTCGTCCAGGAACGCCTTCAGCTGAGCCTGATGCTTGGACATCAGACCCGTTGCGGTCGCGGCGGAAGCGGCGCGGCCGACATAACGCGGACGCCGGCTCGCGCCGTTCACCTGGTTCAGCACCCATTCCAGATAGGGCTCGATGAAGTGCCAGGCACCCATGTTGCGGGGCTCTTCCTGGCACCACACCATCTCGGCCTTCTTGAAGCGCGACAGCTCGGCCACCAGCGCCTTCAGCGGCACCGGATAGAGCTGCTCGATGCGCATCAGGTAGATGTCGTCGATGCCGCGCTTCTCGCGCTCCTCGTAGAGGTCGTAATAGACCTTGCCGGAGCACAGCACGATGCGGCGGATCTTCTCGTCGGGGACGAGCTTGATCGCCTCGCTCGGCAGCATCTGGGCGTCATCGTAGAGGATGCGGTGGAAGGTCGTGCCCTTCGCGAGTTCGTCGAGCCGTGACACGGCGCGCTTGTGACGCAGCAGCGACTTCGGCGTCATCATGATCAGCGGCTTGCGGATCTCGCGATGCAGCTGCCGGCGCAGCACGTGGAAATAGTTCGCCGGCGTGGTCGGGTAGACCACCTGCATGTTGTCTTCCGCGCACATCTGCAAGTAGCGCTCGAGGCGCGCCGAGGAGTGCTCCGGCCCCTGGCCCTCATAGCCGTGCGGCAACAGGCAGACCAGACCGGACATGCGCAGCCATTTGCGCTCGCCCGAGGAGATGAACTGGTCGAACACGACCTGCGCGCCGTTGGCGAAGTCGCCGAACTGGGCTTCCCACAGCGTCAGCGTGTTCGGCTCGGCGAGCGAATAGCCGTATTCGAAACCGAGCACGGCTTCTTCCGACAGCAGCGAGTTGATGACCTCGTAATGGCCCTGCTCGTGGCCGAGATGGTTGAACGGCGTGTAGCGGCTCTCGTCCTCCTGATCGATCAGGACCGAATGGCGCTGCGAGAAGGTGCCGCGCTCCGAATCCTGTCCGGACAGGCGGACGTGGTGGTTTTCGTTGAGCAGCGAGCAGAACGCCAGCGCCTCGCCGGTCGCCCAGTCGATGCCGTTGCCGCTCTCGATCGCCTTGGCGCGGTTATCGAGGAAGCGCTGGATGGTGCGGTGAACGCGGAAACCGTCCGGCACCTTGGTGATCTTGCGGCCGATGTCCTTCAGCGTGGCGATGTCGACGCCGGTGACGCCGCGCCGCGCATCCTCTTCCTGGTCGGCGATCTTGAAGCCCGCCCACTTGCCGTCGAGCCAGTCGGCCTTGTTCGGCTTGTAGGAGGTGCCGGCCTCGAACTCGGCATCGAGCCGGGCGCGCCAGTCCGCCTTCAGCTTGTCGACCTCGCCCTCGGTGACGACGCCTTCTGCGATCAGGCGCTTGGAGTACAGCGTCAGCGTCGAGGGATGGGCGGCGATCCGCTTGTACATCACCGGCTGGGTGAAGGCCGGCTCATCGCCCTCATTGTGGCCGTAGCGGCGGTAGCACCACATGTCGATGACGACGGGCTTGTGGAACTTCTGCCGGAATTCGGTCGCGACCTTGGCCGCGAACACGACGGCTTCCGGATCGTCGCCGTTGACGTGGAAGATCGGCGCATCGATCATCTTCGCCACATCAGACGGATAGGGCGAGGAGCGCGAGTAGCGCGGATAGGTGGTGAAGCCGATCTGGTTGTTGACGATGAAGTGCACGGAGCCGCCGGTGCGGTAGCCCTTCAGGTCGGACAGGCCGAAGCATTCAGCAACCACGCCCTGGCCGGCGAACGCGGCGTCGCCGTGCATCAGGAGCGGCATCACCGAGATGCGCATATCAGGGGGATCGCCGTGCTGGTCCTGCTTGGCGCGGACCTTGCCGAGCACGACGGGATCGACGATCTCGAGATGCGAGGGGTTGGCGGTCAGCGACAGGTGGATGCGGTTGCCGTCGAACTCGCGGTCCGAGGAGGCGCCGAGGTGATACTTGACGTCGCCGGAGCCTTCGACCGCGTCGGGATTGGCCGAGCCGCCCTTGAACTCGTGGAATAGTGCGCGATGGGCCTTGCCCAACACCTGGGTCAGCACGTTGAGGCGGCCGCGATGCGGCATGCCGAGCACGATTTCCTTCACGCCGAGATTGCCGCCGCGCTTGATGATCTGCTCGAGCGCGGGGATCAGGGCTTCACCGCCGTCGAGGCCGAAGCGCTTGGTGCCGGTGAACTTGGTATCGCAGAACTTTTCGAAACCCTCGGCTTCGATCAGCTTCTGCAGGATGGCCCTGCGGCCTTCACGCGTGAACGAGATCTCCTTGTCGGGTCCCTCGATGCGCTCCTGGATCCAGGCCTTCTGCGCCGCGTTGCTGATGTGCATGAACTCGACGCCGAGCGTCTGGCAGTAGGTGCGCTCGCAGATCGCGGTGATCTCGCGCAACGTGCCGTATTCGAGGCCGAGCACGTGATCGAGGAAGATCTTGCGGTCGAAATCGGTTTCGCTGAAGCCGTAGGTGCGCGGATCGAGCTCTTCGCGGTTGCGCTGGGCTTCGATGCCGAGCGGATCGAGCTTGGCGTGGAAGTGGCCGCGCATGCGGTAGGAGCGGATCAGCATCAGGGCGCGGACGGAATCGCGCGTCGCCTGAAGCAGGTCGGCGGAGGAGATGTCGGCCCCCTTGGCCTGCGCCTTGGCGGCGATCTTGCCACCGACCGTCTTCTCGATCTCGGCCCAGTTGCCGTCGAGGGCGGAGGTCAGATCGTCCTTCGGGGTCAGCGGCCAGTTGTCGCGCTCCCAGGACGGGCCTTCCGCGTTCTTGCTGATGTCAGCCGGCGCGTCGTTCAGGCTCTTGAAGAACTCCTGCCACTCGGCATCGACCGAGGACGGGTCCTTCTGGTAGCGGGCGTAGATTTCGTCGATGTAGGTGGCGTTAGTGCCCTGCAAAAAGGATGACAGGGCAAAGGCTGCGTTCGCGTCCTGGCGAGACATACTTGAGTTCCTGGCGATTTCGGTTCGCGCATAACAAACGGCGCTGGCGCCGAGCTCCCCCGACAGGGCTCGACGCGACAGGCACCCTTTACCCTATTTGCTGCGAAACTTCGCCCGGAAAAGCACGAAGAACTGAATTAGCCTTTCAACTTTTCGGCAAGCGTGTGGCCGAGGCGGGCGGGCGACGGGGACACTGTAATCCCTGCGGATTTCATCGCCTCGGTCTTGGAACCGGCATCGCCCTTGCCGCCGGAGATGATGGCGCCGGCATGACCCATGCGGCGGCCGGGAGGGGCGGTGACGCCGGCGATGAAGCCGACCATCGGCTTCTTGCGGCCACGCTTGGCCTCGTCCTTGAGGAACTGGGCGGCGTCCTCCTCGGCGGAACCGCCGATCTCGCCGATCATGATGATCGATTCGGTCTTGGGGTCGGCGAGCAGCATCTCCAGCACGTCGATGAACTCGGTGCCCTTGACCGGGTCGCCGCCGATGCCGACGGCGGTGGTCTGGCCGAGGCCTTCCTGGGAGGTCTGGAACACGGCTTCATAGGTCAGCGTGCCCGAGCGGGAGACGATGCCGACCGAGCCGGTCTTGAAGATGTTGGCGGGCATGATGCCGATCTTGCATTCGCCGGCGGTCATGACGCCCGGGCAGTTCGGCCCGATCAGGCGCGACTTGGAGCCAAGCAGCGAGCGCTTGACGCGAACCATGTCGATCACAGGAATGCCCTCGGTGATGCAGACGATCAGCGGGACCTCGGCGTCGATCGCTTCGCAGATCGCGTCGGCGGCGCCCGGCGGCGGCACGTAGATCACCGAAGCATCGGCGCCGGTCTTCTCACGCGCCTCGCGCACGGTGTCGAACACCGGCAGGCCCAGATGCGTCGAGCCGCCTTTGCCCGGCGAGGTGCCGCCGACCATCTTGGTGCCATAGGCAATCGCGGCCTCCGAGTGGAAGGTGCCGTTCTTGCCGGTGAAGCCCTGGCAGATGACCTTGGTGTTCTTGTCGATCAGGATGGACATGAGGTCTGCTTTCGCGAAACTAACAGAGTGAGTGGGTCAGTGGATGCGGCGGTAGACGCCGGTGAGGACGTCGGACCAGCCTTCCGCGTCCGGCGAGAATTGAATCTTCAACGAGTAGGAATCCTCATTGATGATCTCGTAGACGTGGCGCGCATTGCCGCGGAGCGAGCCGCGCACCAGCGTCAGGGTCTTGCCGGCCCACCCGCCTGAGGCGGGCGAAGGCGGCGTGTAGCCGAGCGAATCGTACCAGAACAATTTGTAGGTCCGGTCATCGCGGTCGAAGGTGAAGATGCCGTGGGTGGCGAAGACCTGCTTGCCGTCGCGCATCTGGACCGAGTCCTGGATCAGATAGAACCCGTTGAGATCCATGCGCGCGACGGTGCGCGAGGTCGCCGGCCCGCCCGCCGTCCAGCGCGACGGGAAGACCATCTCCTCACCATCCCATTCGCCGGCGAACGCGGCGAGGCGCGCATGCTCGGGGAGCGGAGATGATGCGGCGAGATGGTCCTGGGCCATGGCGTTAGCCTCCCTTGACGGCCTTCACGATCTTCTGCGCGGCGTCGTCGAGATTGTCGGCGGGCACCACGTTCAGTCCGGATTCACGGATGATCTTCTTGCCGAGCTCGACGTTGGTGCCTTCGAGGCGGACCACCAACGGCACGCTGAGGCCGACCTCGCGAACAGCAGCCGTGACGCCCTCGGCGATCACGTCGCACTTCATGATGCCGCCGAAGATGTTGACCAGGATGCCCTTCACGTTGGGATCGGCGGTGATGATCTTGAACGCGGCCGCGACCTTCTCCTTGCTGGCGCTGCCGCCGACGTCGAGGAAGTTCGCCGGCGCCATGCCGTAGAGCTTGATGATGTCCATCGTCGCCATGGCGAGACCGGCACCGTTGACCATGCAGCCGATATTGCCGTCGAGCGTGACGTAGTTGAGATCGTATTTCGACGCCTCGATTTCCTTGGCATCTTCCTCGGTCAGATCGCGCAAGGACACCGCGATCTCGGGATGGCGGAACAGGGCGTTGTCGTCGAACGACACCTTGGCATCGAGCACGCGGAGCTCGCCCTGCTTGGTCACGACCAGCGGATTGATCTCCAGCATCGACATGTCCTTGGCCACGAAGGCCGCGTAGAGCTGCGCGGTGAGCTTCTCGGCCTGCTTGGCGAGGTCGCCGGACAGATTCAGCGCCTTCGCGACCGTGCGGCCGTGATGGCCCATGATGCCGGTCGCCGGATCGACCGAGAAGGTCACGATCTTCTCCGGCGTGTTGTGCGCGACGTCCTCGATGTTGACGCCGCCTTCGGTCGACACCACGAAGGAGACGCGCGAGGTCTCGCGGTCGACGAGGATCGAGAGGTAGAATTCCTTGTCGATGTCGGAGCCGTCCTCGATGTAGAGGCGGTTGACCTGCTTGCCGGCCGGGCCGGTCTGCACGGTCACCAGCGTGGCGCCCAGCATCTGCTTGGCGAATTCGTTGACCTCTTCCACCGACTTGGCGATGCGGACGCCGCCTTTGTCGCCGGCGGATGCTTCCTTGAACTTGCCCTTGCCGCGCCCGCCGGCATGGATCTGGCTCTTCACCACCCAGACCGGGCCGGGAAGCTGTCTTGCGGCGGCGTCGGAGTCCGAGGCCTTGAGAACCGCTACGCCGCGCGAAATCGGAACGCCGAATTCATGCAGCAGCGCTTTGGCCTGATATTCATGGATATTCATATGGTCGCTCCCTGAACCCGCGGGCGGTGACCTCATGGGCCCACCTCAGTCTTGTGGCTGGCATACCATATACCACAGGAACTGCAACCCGGATTCTTTGACAATCGAGATCTGCCGAGACCGGAACCCCACCCCGGTCAGCCGGGGTCCGGAAGTGAAACCGCCGAAGACCGGGTTTCGATCTTCGGCGGGTATTGCTTTGCCTTAGCGGCCGAGAAGATCGGGTGCGATCTTCTTGCAGGCATCGACCAAGCCCTGCACGGCACCGACCGACTTGTCAAACGCCTCGCGGTCCTTGCCGGCGAGTTCGATCTCGACCACGCGCTCGACGCCCTTGGCGCCGATCACGACGGGCACGCCGACATACATGTCCTTCACGCTGTACTCGCCGTTAAGATAGGCGGCGCAGGGCAGCACGCGCTTCTTGTCCTTCAGATAGCTCTCGGCCATCGCGATCGCGGAGGCGGCAGGGGCGTAGAAGGCCGAGCCGGTCTTGAGCAGGTTGACGATCTCGGCGCCGCCATTGCGGGTGCGGTCGACGATCTCGTCGAGGCGCGCCTGTGAGGTCCAGCCCATCTTGACGAGGTCGGGCAGCGGGATGCCGGCGACGGTGGAGTACTTCACCAGCGGCACCATGGTGTCGCCGTGGCCGCCGAGCACGAAGGCGGTGACGTCCTCGACCGAGACGTTGAACTCGTCGGCGAGGAAGTAGCGGAAGCGGGCCGAATCCAGCACGCCGGCCATGCCGACGACCTTCTTGTGCGGCAGGCCCGAAGCCTTCTGCAGCGCCCAGACCATGGCATCGAGCGGGTTGGTGATGCAGATGACGAAGGCGTCGGGGGCGTACTTCTTGATGCCGGCGCCGACCTGCTCCATGACCTTGAGGTTGATGGAGAGAAGGTCGTCGCGGCTCATGCCGGGCTTGCGCGGCACGCCGGCGGTGACGATGCAGACCTTGGCGTTGTCGAGCGCCTCATAGGAGTTCGCGCCGGTGTAGTGGGCGTCGAAGCCGTCGACCGGCGAGGACTGCGCGATGTCGAGCGCCTTGCCCTGCGGCACGCCCTCGGCGATGTCGAACATCACGACGTCGCCCAGTTCTTTCAGGCCGATGAGGTGAGCCAGCGTTCCGCCGATCTGGCCGGAGCCAATCAAAGCAATCTTGTCGCGCGCCATGTGAACCTGTCCTTTAGACACGTAAGGAGGGGAAACTGAGACGGGTGGTTATCCCTTTCGTCTCCCCCGTTCAAGTCGCCCAATGCCCAATTGTCGGGCTTGCCGAGATAGCAGCCAGCATACCCCGACCGTCATTCCAGGGCGCGCGAAGCGCGAGCCCGGAATCCATAACCACCATCCGGAGTATGGATTCCGGGCTCGTCGCTTTGCGACGCCCCGGAATGACGGGGGGATAGGACTTAAGTCTCGACCAAGCCCTTGGTCGAGCCGCTGGCGGTGGAATCCTTGCGGCCGTGAGGCAGCGCCAGATAGGATTCCGAGCTCATTTCGATCAGGCGCGAGGCGGTCCGGTTGAACTCCATGGCCTCGGTGCCATCGGTCGCGAGGTAGAGCGAGATCGGATTGGCGTCGGCCGAGGCCATCAGCTTCACGGCGTTGTCATAGAGCGTATCGATCAGGGTGATGAAGCGCTTGGCCGCATTGCGCTGGGAGAGGTCCATCACTGGAATATGGTCGACCAGGAGGGTGTGATAGTCGTGCGCCAGCCTGAGGTAGTCGGATGCACCGAGCGGCTGCTCGCAGAGGTCGGCGAAGGAGAACCGCGCCACGCCATGGGCCGAGCACGGCACGTGCAGAATGCGGCCCTTGATCGAAATGTCGCGCGAGCGGCATTTGGCGCCGCCCGTCATCCGCTTCCAGGCGCGATCGAGCGCGGCATCCGCATCGCCATCGGCCGGTGTCAGCCACATCGGCACGCCCTGCAGCTTCTCCAGGCGGAAGTCGGTGCGCGCATCGAGCCGCGCGACGTCCATGTGGTCGGTGATCTGCTTGATGAAGGGCAGGAACAGCGAGCGGTTGAGACCGCCCTTGTAGAGATCGTCGGGCGCGACGTTGGAGGTCGCGACCACGACGGTGCCGAGCTCGAACAGTTTGGCGAACAGGCGGCCCAGGATCATCGCGTCGGCGATGTCGGTGACGTGGAATTCGTCGAAGCAGAGCAACCAGCTCTCCTCGAAGATCGCATTGGCCGTTAGAGCGATGACGTCGCTGTCGGCGATCTCGCCGCGCGCGATGCTCTGGCGATAATCGTAGATGCGCTCGTGCACGTCCGCCATGAACTCGTGGAAATGCGCGCGGCGCTTGTGCTCGACCGATGAGTGCTGGAAGAACAGGTCCATCAGCATGGTCTTGCCGCGGCCGACCTCGCCGTGGATGTAGAGCCCGCGCGGCGCCTCGTCCTTGTCACCAGAGCTGAACAGGCGGCTGAGCAGGCCCTGCTTGCGGGCGGGCTTGTAGGTCGAAAGCCGCAGGTCCAGCGCCGCATAGGCCTCGGCGACCTCGGCCTGCGCGGCATCCGGCTCGATCGCACCGGACGCGATCTCGGCCTGATAGGCCTCGCGGAATGAGGGATTTGGGGTGGAGAGCATGCCTCTTTACCGCCAGAGACGGACGGAAATTGCAAGCCGTGAAATGGGGTCAGAGGTATGCGCGTTTCTTCTCCCTCGCCCCGTTCTTACGGGGGCGCGACGAGCTTCGCTCGCGCTGGGAGGGTCGGGGTGAGGGGCTCTATCCGCGTATGAGATCCATCGAAAGACCTGTCCCCCTCACCCGGATCGCGAGAGCGATCCGACCTCTCCCCGCAAGCGGGGAGAGGTTAAGAAAGAAATTACTCACACAGCTCGTAGGCATCCTCGACCACATACGGGCCGCCGCCCGTCGATGCGCGCGAGGAGAACAGCACGAAGCGTTCCGCCATGAACGCCTTGCTCGGGAAATAGCCGCGCAGCGAGAGATAATCGGCGACGTCGCGGTCGGAGGCGTCGTGCAGCCTCGCGAGCGTGACGTGCGGGATGAACTTGCGTCCCTCCGGGTCGAGGCCGATCCGCTGCATCATGCGCTCGAGCTCGGCCTGCAATTCCATCAGCGGCTTGCTCGGCGCAATCGTGGCGACCACTGCGCGCGGCTTGCGGCCGCCGAAGCTGGTGAGCCCCTGCACCTTCACCTCGAACGGCTTGCGGTCGACGCGAAACAGCATCGAGGCGATCTCGTTGGCGGAAGCGCCGTCGATGTCGCCGATGAAGCGCAGGGTGACGTGATAATTTTCGGGATCGATCCAGCGGGCGCCGGGGAGGCCACCCCTCAAGTTGGAAAGCGACTGGCCGATCTCGGCCGGAATTTCCAGACCCGTGAACAAACGCGGCATCGTTTCGCACTCCCGATGCTTGGGTACGGTGCTCGAACAGCGAGTACCATATCCAAATTAGAGCCGGCGACGAATCACCGGTACCCTGATTCCTATCGCAGTTGTGTGACTCTGCGAAGCACACCGCGCCTCACCCCGGTAAAACCCTGGGAATTAGGGTTAGCGTTGCCCGCTTTTCAACGCCGTTGCTCAGCGATCGTGCCAATGAATGCCTCCACCATGGGCATGATCCTGCTGACGATGATGTCGACGCCTTCAGCCGTCGGATGAATGCCGTCGGCCTGGTTGAGCTTGGCCTCGGCCGCGACGCCTTCGAGGAAGAACGGATAGAGCGGCACGTCGAATGTCTTCGCCAGATCCGGATAAATCGAATTGAAGCGCGCGGCGTATTCGGCGCCGTAATTCGGCGGCGCCAGCATGCCGCACAGCATGACCGCAATCTTGCGTGCCTTGAGCCGCTGGACGATGTCGGTCAGCGCGGCGCGCGCAACGTCGGGATCGATGCCGCGCAGCGCGTCGTTGGCGCCGAGCTCGACGATGACACCGTCAGTTCCATCGGGCACCGACCAGTCGAGCCGGTCGCGGCCGCCCGAGGTGGTGTCACCGGACACCCCGGCATTGGTCATGTCGACCTCTATGCCTTTGGCCCGCAAGGCTTTTTGGAGCTTTTGGGGAAACGCCTCCTGGGCCGGAAGGCCAAGGCCAGCGCTCAAGGAATCGCCGAGGACGACCAGCTTGATCGATTTTGTCGCACCCGCCCCAGCGGGGCTCGCCATCGTCATGACGGCGAGCATCAACACGGCTATGTGCATGAACAATCCGTAACGCCTCTCGACCCCGCGTGCGGACTTGCCATATGACCGGACCATGGACACTCGCATCGACGCCTCTTCGCTCGCCGCTACCGCGGACACCATCGCCATCTCCAACGTCAACCTCTCATTGGGCACGGGCGCGGCACGCGTTCACATCCTCAAGGATATCAGCCTGCGGGTTGGCCGGAGCGAGACGATCGGCCTGATCGGCCCGTCAGGCTCGGGCAAATCCACGCTGCTGATGGTGATGGCGGGGCTGGAGCGTCCTGATAGCGGAGAGGTGGTGGTGAATGGCACGCCTTTCAATGCCCTCGACGAGGACGCGTTGGCGCGCTTCCGCGGCCGCCAGGTCGGCATCGTCTTCCAGTCCTTCCACCTGATCCCGACCATGACGGCGCTGGAGAACGTCGCAGTGCCGCTCGAGCTTGCCGGCAACCCCGATGCCGCCAAGCGCGCGGCAGAGGAGCTGCAATCGGTCGGGCTCGGCGACCGCCTGCATCATTATCCGACCCAGCTCTCCGGCGGCGAGCAGCAGCGTGTCGCACTCGCACGCGCGCTGGCACCCGATCCCGCGATCCTGGTCGCCGACGAGCCGACCGGCAATCTCGACGAAGCGACCGGAAAGCAGATCGTCGATCTGCTGTTCAGCAAGCACGCCGAGCGCGGCATGACCTTGGTGCTGGTGACGCACGATTCCTCGCTCGCGCATCGCTGCGACCGCGTCATCCGCCTGCGCTCCGGGCGCATCGACACGCAGTCTGCGCCCGCATGAGCGCCGTGGCCGAATCGTTCGCGAAGCCGAACGCCGTCGCGCTGTCGCTGCGCTACGCCTTGCGCGAATTGCGCGGCGGCCTGCGCGGCTTCTACGTCTTCATCGCCTGCATCGCGCTCGGCGTGATGGCGATTGCCGGCGTCGGCTCGGTGTCCGCGAGCCTGAGCGACGGTCTCGCACGCGAAGGCCGCACGCTGCTCGGCGGCGACGTCTCCTTCGTGCTGTTCCAGCGCGAGGCCAAGCCGGAAGAGGTCGCGTTCCTGCGCTCGCGCGGCACGCTGTCGGCGGCTGCGACCTTGCGCGGCATGGCGCGTTCAGCTGACGGCAAGCTGGCGCTGGTCGAGATGAAGGCGGTCGACAACACCTATCCGATGCTGGGACAGCTGACGCTGGCACCAAAGCTGCCGATGGCCGATCTACTCGCCGAGCGAGACGGCGCGTTCGGCGCCGCCGCCGATCCGACGCTGCTGGCGCGGCTCTCGCTCAAGACCGGCGATCGCGTCACGATCGGGTCCGCAACGTTCCAGATCCGCTCCACCGTCGAGGCCGAGCCCGACAAGCTCGCCGGCGGCATCGGCTTCGGGCCGCGCTTTCTGATCAGCGAGGCGGCCTTGCGTGCCACCGGCCTGATCCAGCCCGGCAGCCTGGTGCGCTGGGTCTACCGGGTCAAGCTGCCGGAGGCTACGAACAACGAGCGCGCCACCGAAGCCTTCATCGCGGATGCGCGCAGCGCCGCGCCGCAGGCCGGCTGGGAGATCCGCAGCCGCTCCAATGCCTCGCCGCAGCTCGAACGCAACATCAACCGCTTCACGCAGTTCCTGACGCTGGTCGGGCTTGCCGCGCTGCTGGTCGGCGGCGTCGGCGTCGCCAATGCCGTCAAGAGCCACATCGACCGCAAGCTCGAGGTGATCGCCGCCTTCAAGGCCGTCGGCGCCACCGGCCGGGACGTGTTCGGCATCTACCTGGCGCAAGTGGTCCTGCTGGCCGCGATCGGGTCCGTGATCGGCCTGGCGCTCGGCGCCGCGATGCCCTTTGCCATCGTCGGCCTGTTCGGCAAGCTGTTGCCGCTGCCGGTGGTGCCGGCAGTGCACGCCGACGAGCTCGCGCTGTCCTTCCTCTACGGCCTCCTCACCGCGCTCGCCTTCGGCCTGTGGCCGCTCGCGCGCGTGCACGACGTGCCGGTGGCCGCGCTGTTCCGCGACACCATCAGCTCCGAATGGCACCGGCCACGCGCGAGCTATCTCGTGTTCATGGCCGTCGTGATCGCACTCCTCATCGCGGTCGTGATCGGCCTGTCGTTCGACCGGCGCATCGCCGCGGTGTTCGTGGCGTCCTCGGTGGTCGTGTTCGCCTTGCTGCGCGGCATCGCCGCCCTATTGATGACGATCGCACGACGGCTGCCGCGGACGCGGCTGCCGATGCTGCGGCTGGCGATCGCCAACATCTACCGGCCGGGCGCGCTGACGCCCTCCGTCGTGCTGTCGCTGGGGCTCGGGCTCGCCGTGCTCGTCACCATCACCCAGATCGACGGCAATCTGCGCCGGCAATTCCTGGCAGCGCTTCCCGACCAGGCGCCATCGTTCTTCTTCATCGACATTCCGAGCGCGCAGGCCGAGCAGTTCGATGGCTATCTGCGCCAGATCGCCCCCGGCGCCAGGATCGAGGACGTGCCGATGCTGCGCGGGCGGATCGTCGCCGCGCGCGGCGTGCGCGCCGAGGAGCTCAAGCCGACCACGGATTCCGAATGGGTGCTGCAGAGCGACCGCGGCCTGACCTATACCGCCGAGCTGCCGAAGGGCTCCAAGGTGGTCGAGGGCGAATGGTGGCGGGCCGATTATTCCGGCCCGCCGCTGGTCTCGATGGAGAAGAAGATCGCCGACGGGCTCGGCCTCAAGCTCGGCGACGAGGTGGTGGTCAACGTGCTCGGCCGCGACATTCCGGCCAAGATCAGCAATTTGCGCACGATCGACTGGCAGGGTCTCGGCATCAATTTCGTCCTGGTGTTCTCGCCCAACGCCTTCAAGGGCGCGCCGCACACCCACATCGCGACGCTGACGGAAGGGGGCGGAAAGGCGGCGGGCGACGGCAAGATCATCAAGGAGGTCGCCGACGCCTATCCGATGGTGACGAGCGTGCGCGTGCGCGAGGTGATGGAGACGGTCGGCTCCGTGGTGACCAATCTGGCCCTGGCGATCCGCGGCGCCAGCGCCGTGACGCTGATCTCGGCGATCCTGGTGCTGGGCGGGGCGCTCGCCGCCGGCCACCGCCACCGGGTCTATGATGCGGTGATCCTGAAGACCCTCGGCGCGACGCGGCTGCGGCTGCTCGGCGCCTACGCCCTCGAATACCTGCTGATCGGCCTCGCCACCGCGGTGTTCGGGGTGATCGCCGGCAGCATCGCGGCCTGGCTGATCGTGACGCGGCTGATGACGCTGAGCTTCGTCTGGCAGGCCGGCAGTGCCGCCGGCGTGGTCTCCGCCGCGCTGGTCGTCACCGTCGGGCTGGGGCTTGCCGGCACGCTGCTGGCATTGAACAAAAAGCCCGCGACGGTGTTGCGAAATTTGTGACAAAATGTAGCGGCGGATCGAGCCGGGCGGAATCGCCCGGGTTTCGGCGATTAACCACGCTGCCCGTCAGCTTCGCGTCAGGATAGGCGCCGAGGGCGACATTCAGCCGCGCGTGGAAGGTTGCGGCGAATGTGTTAGTTTCCCACATATCGGATGGGTTCGGAGTCCCGATTGTGAGCCAAAATTAAGTCGGCTGGCAGCGGTCTCCGAGATAGAATTTGACGAACCGGCGGCATGGCGACCCTCGTGCCGGACCGGACCAACCAACGGGAATTCGACCATGTCGGACCTAGACCGTAACTACGCTTCTCCTTTCGGCAGGGCCGCCGGGCGTGTTGACGCCGCGACGGTCGATGCCGGCCTGCGCGCCTATATGCTGCGCATCTACAACTACATGAGCATTGGCCTGGCCATCACCGGCCTTGCCGCGCTCGGCGTCTACATGGCCGCCGTGACCGACGTTCCGACGGCGGACGCCGTCCGCGTCGGCAAGGTGTTCCTGACGCCGTTCGGCTACGCCATGTTCGTCAGCCCCCTGAAGTGGCTGTTCATCCTGGCGCCGCTCGCGATGGTGTTCGCGATCTCGGCGGGCATCAACCGTCTGGCCCCCTCGACCGCCCAGATCCTGTTCTGGGTGTTCGCGGCGCTGATGGGCATCTCGCTGTCGTCGATCTTCCTGGTGTTCACGCACACCTCGATCGTCCGGGTGTTCTTCATCACGGCGGCCACCTTCGGTGCGCTGAGCCTCTACGGTTACACCACCAAGCGTGACCTGACCGGCATGGGCTCGTTCCTGTTCATGGGCCTGATCGGCATCGTTCTCGCCAGCCTGGTGAACCTGTTCCTGGCCAGCTCGATGCTGCAGTTCATCGTGTCGGTGGTCGGCGTGCTGGTGTTCTCGGGCCTCACCGCCTGGGACACCCAGCGGCTGAAGAACGACTACATCTACGGCTATGCCTCGGCCGGCGGTGACATCGCGGAGCGTTCGGCCATCACCGGCGCACTGTCGCTGTACCTGAACTTCATCAACCTGTTCACGCTGCTGCTGCAGCTCCTCGGCCAGCGCGAGTAAGCTCTGAGACGAGAGAGAACGGACACGAACCCCGGCCGAAAGGCCGGGGTTTTTGTTTGTGGGGTTGGGGCCTCTCCCGTCATTGCGAGGAGCCGTTGCGACGAAGCAATCCAGAGCCCCTCCGCGGATGCATTTCTGGATTGCTTCGCTGCGCTCGCAATGACGGGTGTGGATGCGCCGAGTCCCCCTTCCGGCAGCCGCGGGAAGACTCTAATCTTCCCCCATGTCCGCACCCGATATCAGGCCCACCACCGAGGCCGACCTCCCCGCCATCACCGCCATTTACCAGCAGGCTGTCCGCGAGGGCACGGCGACGTTCGAGCTGGAGCCGCCCGACCTCACCGAAATGACGCGCCGCTATCGCGCGCTGATCGACGGCGGCTACCCCTATTTCATCGCCATGCTGGACGGGCGCGTGGCCGGCTATGCCTATGCCGGCGCCTACCGGCCGCGGCCGGCCTATCGCTTCACGGTGGAGAACTCGATCTATCTCGATCCCTCCTTCCACCGCCGCGGCGTCGGCTCAATGCTGCTGGAACGGCTGATCGCCGAATGCGAGGCGCGCGGCTTCCGCCAGATGATTGCTGTCATCGGCGATTCCGCCAATGCCGGATCGATCGGCGTGCACACAAGGTGCGGCTTCAAGATGATTGGCACGCATCCCAGTGTCGGGCTGAAATTCGGTCGCTGGCTGGACACCGTGATGATGCAACGCGACCTCGGCGAGGGAGCGAGCACCATACCGACAAAGTAGGTGTCGTAGGGTGGGCAAAGCGAAGCGTGCCCACCGTTCGCCGCACTAGAGAAAGCGCGTGGGCACGGCGCGGTGCGCCTTTGCCCACCCTTGTATTAGCGCGCCGGGTTAGGATGGCCATGTTCCATGAGGAATGGCCCAGCCCGGGTGGCCACCCGAACTGGGCCGCCGATCGATCGGATCGATGCCCACCGAAGCCTT
>NZ_JADYVO010000034.1:0-44499 GCF_020193825.1 Bradyrhizobium sp. NBAIM18 | reverse complement strand
CGGCCGTCAAGGCTGGCCGTCGCTCTGCTCTCGCCTCATACCCGCTGCCGCCAGGCCACGCCTTGACGGTCGCAAGCGCGGCGTCATGCTCAAGGCAATCGGGCGCCCGCTTTAATGGTTGCTACGACAGTCTGCCTACCCCACGATCCCCGCGGCGACCTGGCCGCGCAGGCGCTCCAGGCCGTGCAACGTCTCCGCGCAGGCGGTCGCGACCTCGACGCCCTTGATCGCAAAGTGCTTGCGGAAGAAATCGTAGTGCACCTCGGTCTCGTGGAATTGCTGCGGCGTCAGCACGGCCGAGAACACCGGCACCTCCGTGCGCAGCTGCACGTCCATCAGCGCCTTGATCACGGTGTCGGCGACGAATTCGTGGCGGTAGATGCCGCCGTCGACGACGAGGCCGGCCGCGACGATCGCGGTGTAGCGCCGCGTCTTGGCGAGGACCTGCGCGTGCAGCGGGATCTCGAACGAGCCCGGCACCTCGAACACGTCGACATGGGTGAGGTGGCGGGCTTCCGCCTCCTTCATGAAGGCGATGCGGGCTTCCGCGACCACGTCGCGGTGCCAGCAGGCCTGCACGAAGGCCACCCGCTGCGGCTTGGCGAAGCGCGGATGCGCGGGGGCCGGATCCACGGGAACCGGCGGCGGCGTTTGGGACGTTTCGGTTTGGGGGTCTTGCAGCATCTGATTCATGGCTTTCCTCGGTTCAAGGACCAGAATCAGGGCACACGGAACGACAAACAGCCGCATCGTCTCGATGCGTCTGCCAGCGACCGTTCTCTTTCATCCGGACTTTAACCGTCGGCTTCGGAGTTGCACCGAATCTGCTGACCCTTCCGTTCGGGATAAACCCTTGCGGAAGGCGCTCGCGGGCTTGGGCCTGTCGGCCCTTACCGCCGGTGGGGACTTTCACCCCGCCCTGAGAACATCGGCCGTCCGGGATGAACGGCCTATCAGGAAATATGCCGCCGCCGGGCAGTCGCGGCAAGCGTGTTCCGCATGGGCCAAGCGCATGGTGCCATGCCGCGGCGGCGGTTCGGCCCTCGCCCCACGGAATTTGCGGCGAGCTTTTTTGCCGAATCCGATTCCGGTTTGTTCTCGTCCGTTAAGAATTGTGGCGGAGATGAGCTGTGGACGAACGAGTCCTGGCTTGTGGACGGACTCGCGACCCCGTTGCGCAGATTCCGCAAATCACATCACTTGATCCGCGACAGGCCCGCGCTGATCCGAGGGATCGCAACAGCGACTCCGAGGGGATTGCAAAGGCTGATCCGAGGGACGCCGCAGCGACGTTTTAGGGAGTGCGCGCCGGGCCCAACCGCGTGCGTATCAAAGACAACAAGAAGGCAAGAGGTCGAGACGGCATGTCCCTGCTCGAAGGCACTATCGATTCCAGAAACCATCCGCTCGCGGTGGTCGAGGACATCGCCGCCAGCAACAACTGGCCGTTCGAACGCTCCGGCGAGGACGAGCTCACGATTGTCTCCAAGGGACAATGGACCGACTACCAGCTCTCCTTCACCTGGATGGGGGAGATCGAGGCGCTGCATCTGGCCTGCGCCTTCGACATGAAGATTCCGCCCGCGCGCCGCGGCGAGGTGCAGCGGCTCGTTGCCGCCGTGAACGAACAGCTGTGGGTCGGCCATTTCGACCTGTGGACCGCCACCGGCATGGTGATGCACCGCCAGGCCCTGGTGCTGCCGGGGGGCCTCACCGCCTCGCCGGCGCAATGCGAGGTCATGCTTGCCGGCGCCATTCATGCCTGCGAGCGCTACTTCCCCGCGTTCCAGTTCGTGGTATGGGCCGGCAAGAGCACGGCGGAGGCGATGGACGCGGCAATGTTCGATACGGTGGGCGAGGCGTAGGGCCTCCCAAGGCGCGAGGGCGGCAGCTCCCTCCCCACGTCATCCCGGACAAGCGGCCCCAAAGCGCGCGCAGATCCGGGATCCAGACCGCGTGATTTCGCTTGTGGCACAACGCTTGTTGCTCTGCCCTCCGTCCATTAGAACGGCCTGTGGTTATGGGTCCCCGCCTTCGCGGGGACGACACCGAGTATCTGGCGACACCGATGGCGAACAGCACCCTCCAAAACGTCACCGGCACAATCCTGCTTGCCGGCGCCGGCAAGATGGGCGGCGCGATGCTGACCGGATGGCTTTCGGGCGGGCTCGATCCGCGCCGCGTCGCGGTGATCGAGCCGCACATTGCGCCCGAGATCTCCGCGCTGGCCGCCAAGGGCGTCGTGCTCAATCCTGATGTGAGCACCGCGGGCGCCGTCGAGACGCTGGTCGTGGCGGTGAAGCCGCAGATGTTCCGCGAGGCCGGCGCCAGGCTGAAGCCGTTCGTCTCGGACCAGACGTCGGTGGTCTCGATCATGGCGGGCACCACGATCGCCGCGCTCCAAGAGGTCTGTGGCGGCGCCGTGGTGCGCGCGATGCCGAACACGCCGGCAGCGATCGGCCGCGGCATCACCGTCGCTGTTGCCGCGAACAACGTCAGCGCCGCGCAGCGCGCGGTGGCGGATGCGCTGCTGCGCGCCACCGGCTCGGTTGAATGGGTCGAGGATGAAGGATTGATGGACGCGGTCACCGCCGTGTCCGGCTCGGGCCCGGCCTATGTGTTCCTGCTCGCCGAAGAGCTCGCCCGCGCCGGCGTCGAAGCGGGATTGCCGGAGGCGCTGGCGACCAAGCTCGCCCGCGAGACCGTCGCCGGCTCCGGCGAGCTGCTGCACCAGTCGGAGCTGCCGTCCAGCGCGCTGCGCCAGAACGTCACCTCGCCCGGCGGCACCACGGCCGCAGCGCTCAGTGTGCTGATGGGCGAGGCGGGCCTGCGCGATCTCATGGTCCGCGCCATCGCGGCGGCCACGCAGCGGTCGAAGGAATTGGCGAAGTAGACGGATCAGAGCGCTTCGGCGGCCGAATGCGCGGCGATCCCGGTCGTTGCCGATAGGGAGAGCAATCGTGAACCTCTACGCGAAACTTCTCGAACGACAGGCCGAGCGGCGCCCCATCAAAATCGGACTGATCGGGGCGGGCAAGTTCGGCGCAATGTATCTCCATCAAGTCCTGCGTACGCCGGGCGTCCATCTCGTTGGAATTGCTGACCTGTCCCCATCGCGTGCCCGCGAAAACCTGTACCGGGTGGGGTGGCGCCCGGAGCAGTTCGCCGCGACCTCACTCGGGGATGCTCTCAAGTACGGCACGACCTTCCTGACCGACGACTGGGAAGCGCTTGTGAAGTGCGAAGGCATCGAGGTGATCGCAGAGTGCACCGGCAATCCTGTCGCGGCGGTCGAGCACTGCCTCGGCGCCTTTTCTGCAGGCAAGGCCGTCATCAACGTGACCGTCGAAGCCGACGCCTTCTGCGGACCGATCCTCGCGCAGAGAGCCAGGCAGGCCGGCGTGATCTACAGCCTGGCCTATGGCGATCAGCCGGCTCTCGCTTGCGACCTCGTAGATTGGGCGAGGGCCTGCGGTTTTCCCGTCGTGGCAGCGGGCCGCGGCCACAAATGGCTGCCGCATTACCGGGAATCGACGCCCGAAACGGTCTGGGATCACTGGGGATTGTCTGCAGAGCAAGCTGCGCGCGGGGGCATGAATCCAAAAATGTTCAACGCGTTCCTCGACGGCTCCAAGCCTGCGATTGAATCTGCCGCGATCGCGAACGCAACCGGCCTGGAGGCGCCCTCGCATGGCCTTGCATTCCCACCGGGATCGGTCGACGACATCCCCACGCTGATGCGCCCCCGTTCGGAGGGCGGCATCCTGGAATCCAAGGGCCAGGTCGAGGTCGTATCCTGCCTGACGGCCGAAGGCAGACCCATCCCCAACGACATCCGCAAGGGCGTGTGGGTCTGTTTCGAAGGCGACAGCGATTACATCCGCAACTGTTTCCAGGAATACAGCGTCGTCACCGATCCGAGCGGTCGTTACATGAGCTCCTACAAGAAGTGGCATCTCATAGGGCTGGAGCTTGGAATTTCAGTTGCCTCGATCGCTCTGCGCAATGAGGCGACAGGCGTCGCCACGACGTTCAACGCCGATGTTGCTGCCACAGCCAAGAAGGACTTGCGCGAGGGAGACATGCTCGACGGAGAAGGCGGCTACACCGTCTTCGGCAAACTGACGCCCGCCAGCACCTCCCTTGAAAAGCGCTATCTGCCACTCGGGCTTGCGCACAATGTGCGATTGACCAAGGCGGTAGCCAAAGACGCCTGCATCACCTGGGCGGATGTGGCGATTGACGAGAGGCTGCCTGCCGTGCGTCTCCGCAGGGAGCAGGAAACGTCGTATTCGTCTCCAAAAGCGCGGAAGGTGGATTAGGCGAAGTCCACGGCCGCGTTAAGCCCCGAGCCGCTTGTTGAACATCTCGACATTGACGAGCCCGCGGGCGTGGCGGCCTTCGCCGAGCTTGCGCGGGCCCTCGAATGCCTCAACCTCGAAGCGAATGACGCGGCGCTCGACCGCGACCACCTTTGCGGTGGTCCGCACGGTCGCGCCGACGAGCGCGGCGGCAAGATGGCGGATGTCGACCTCGGTGCCGACAGTGACCCAGCCCGGCTGAAGCGCTGAGCGGATCGCATCGCCCGATGCCATCTCCATCTCCAGGATCATCATCGGCGTCGCATAGACAAAAGGCATGCCTGATACGAAATGCCCGACGGTGCGCTCCACCGGGACCACCAGCGTGCGCTCGGCGCTCATGCCTGTTGTGATGAAGTCGCGTGCGTCCATGGACCCCTTACACTCAGTGTCGTCCCGGACAAGCGCGCCTTAAGCGCGCGCCGATTCGGGACCCATAACCACAGGACGTCGTGGTTGCGGGGACTCGGAGTGACCGCTTCACCCACAACCACCTCCTGTGGTTATGGGTCCCGGATCTGCGCTGACGCTTGTCCGGGACGATAGCGGCGTTTGCCGCAACCGCGCTGGCTATTTCTTCGCCGCCGCCGCACGCTCCACGAAGGTCTTGCCGCCCTTCATCTTGTGGCGGAGCGGAGCTTCGTTGATCTGGATGACGACGGCATCGGCATCGACGCCGAGATTCTTCACCAGCGCCTGGGTGATGTCGCGCATCATGCCGGCCTTCTGCTCGTCGGTACGGCCCTCGGCCATGCTGATGGTGATCTCAGGCATTCTTCTCTCCCTGCTGCCCTGCTGCTGTCGTCATGGCCGGGCTTGTCCCGGCCATCCACGTTCTTCTCTATCAAACAAGACGTGGATGCCCGGGACAAGCCCGGGCATGACGCGGCCTGCGAATAGCTAGCCCCACTTCACGTCATGGCGGCCCAGGACCTCGCGCACTTTTGCGACGAGATCGGCTTCGCTGCACGAGAACTGCGCCGGCCGGGTCTCGCGCCATTCCTGGTTGGAGGCGATCGCGGCGGCCGCCTTGGCGCCCTCGATCAGGTCCTTGACCTGCACTTCGCCGCGCACCTTTTCATCCGAGCCCTGGATGATGACGCAAGGTGAGTTGCGGCGATCGGCATATTTGAGCTGGTTGCCCATGTTCTTGGGATTACCGAGATAGAGCTCGGCGCGGATTCCGGCGCTGCGCAAGCTCGCCACCATCTTCTGGTAGTCGGCGACGCGGTCGCGGTCGAACACGGTGACGACTACCGGGCCGAATTCGGGCCGCGTGTCGAGCTTGCCGAGCAGCGTCAGCGCCGCCTGCAACCGCGATACGCCAATCGAGAAGCCGGTTGCCGGCACCGGCTCGCCGCGGAAGCGCGAGACGAGGCCGTCATAACGCCCGCCGCCACCGACCGAGCCGAAGCGCACCGGGCGGCCCTTCTCGTCCTTGGTATCGAGCAGGAGTTCGACCTCGTAGACGGGACCGGTGTAATATTCGAGGCCGCGCACGACCGAGGGATCGATCTTGATACGATCCGCACCATAGCCCGAGGCCGTGACCAGTTTTGCAATCTCTTCCAGCTCGCTGACGCCGGCCTGACCGACTTCGCTCTTGGTGAGATAGGTTTCTGCCGCGGCAATTGCTTCTTTCCAATCCTCGCGCGGCTTGGTGATGGCGAGAACAACATCGGCTTCCGCCGCGCTCAAATTGGCGCCTTTGGTGAAGTCGCCCTTGCCTTCCTCGCCGCCATCCCAGCGTCCGGGACCGAGCAGCTTGCGCACTTCATCCGCGGAAAACTTGTCGAGCTTGTCGATCGCACGCAACACGGTCAGTCGGCGCGCCGCATTTTCCTCACCCGCGAGGCCAATGGCTTCCAGAACGCCGTCGAGCACCTTGCGATTGTTCACCTTCACCAGGTACTGGCCGCGCGCGATCCCGAGCGCCTCCATCGTGTCCGCCGCCATCATGCAGATCTCGGCGTCCGCCGCCGGCGTCGCCGAGCCGACCGTGTCGGCATCGAACTGCATGAACTGGCGGAAGCGGCCGGGGCCGGGCTTCTCGTTGCGGAAGACGTAGCCGACCCGATAGCTGCGATAGGGCAGAACCAGCCCGTCGGTGCCGTAGCGCTCGCCGACGTAGCGGGCCAGCGGCGCGGTCAGATCGTAGCGCAGGCTGATCCATTGCTCGTCGTCGTCCTGGAACGAGAACACGCCCTCGTTCGGACGATCCTGATCCGGCAGGAATTTGCCGAGCGCGTCGGTGTATTCCATCGCCGGCGTCTCCACCGGCTCGAAACCGTAGAGCTCGTAGACGGCGCGGATCTTCTCGACCATCTCGCGCGTCGCCCGGATCGCGGCAGGGTCGCGATCCTCGAGCCCGCGCGGCAGGCGCGCCTTCAGTTTCTGGGGTTTTTTGGGTTTTTCGGCCATGCGGGCGTTTACCAGCCGCGGCGCGGGGCGGCAACTGCCCTACGGCTGCTCCAGTCGCGCCCGGAGCGCGTCCGCGTCGGCCTTCGGCAGCGATTTCAGCGTCGGCTTGATGGTCTCGCCGCCGACGATCTTGCCGTTGCGCATGAACATCCAGTCCGAGATGTCGGCCTCCGCGAACTTGACCTTATCGCCGGCTCGCTTGCCCGGCAGATCGCGCGGCTCGTTGGCGAAGACGCCGGTCAAGGTCCCGTCAGGCTGCTTCTTCACCTCGCCAACCCAGATGTGCTCGCCGCCCTTGCGGGTCGAGAAGCGCACCTTCAAGGCGTGCCCGGTTTCCGACGGCTTCGGCGATGCGTAGGAGGCCCAGAAGGTCGGGAGCGTAGCGCGGCCCCGCTCGATAGCCGCATTCATCTCGGGATCGCCGGTGCGCACGTCGACGATCGGCGAGCGGTCTTGCGCTGCGACCTCCTGGGTCGGACCGATGGTCAGGATGCCAAAAACGCAAACGCCGGTGATGGCGGCGAGAACGACCCATTTCATGGGTCGGGAGAGTTTCATTGCCATGATCGCGATGTCCAGGACGCTTGTTGTGTCCTGGCTTTGTCGCATGTCGGCAGCAGCACGTTCAGTGCGCAATAAGCCACAAACGTTGCGCTTTTTACCCTCCCCTGGAGGGTGAAGAGATCAAAACACCTTGCGGATCCAGTTGTGCGGATCGTTGGTGCGGCCGTACTGGATGTCGACGAGCTGCTTGCGCAGGCCCATGGCAACCGGGCCGGCGGCGCCGCCCGAGATCTCGAAATCGCCGCTGACCGAGCGCACCTTGCCGATCGGCGAGATCACGGCGGCGGTGCCGCAGGCGAACGCTTCCTTCAGCCTGCCTGAGGCCGCGTCCTTGCGCCACTGCTCGAGCGTATAGGGTTCTTCGCGCACCGTCTTGCCGGCGTCGCGGGCGAGCGTGATGATGGAGTCGCGGGTGATGCCGGGCAGGATGGTGCCGAGCGGCGGCGTCGACAGCGAGCCGTCGTCGAACACGAAGAACACGTTCATGCCGCCGAGCTCCTCGATGTAGCGGCGCTCGACTGCATCAAGAAAGACGACCTGGTCGCAGCCGTGCTGGATCGCTTCGGCCTGGGCGCGCAGGCTCGCGGCATAATTGCCGCCGCATTTGACCGCGCCGGTGCCGCCGATCGCGGCGCGCGTGTAGTTCTCCGACACCCAGATCGAGACCGGCGCGGGCCCGCCCTTGAAGTAGGAGCCGACCGGCGAGGCGATCACCGCAAAGATGTATTCGGACGACGGCTTGACGCCGAGGAAGGTCTCGCTCGCGATCATGAACGGGCGCAGGTAAAGGCTGCCCTCGCCGCCCGGCATCCAGGCGCGGTCGATGCGCACGACCTGCTCGACCGCCTCGATGAAGACGTCTTCGGGCAGCTGCGCCATCGCCATGCGATCGGCCGAGTCCTTGAAGCGGCGCGCATTGGCGTCGGGACGGAACAGGTTCACCCCGCCGTCGTCGCGCTTGTAGGCCTTCAGGCCTTCGAAGATCTCCTGGGCGTAGTGCAGGACCGCGCCGGCGGGATCGAGCTGGAAGTTGGCGCGCGCCTCGATCTTCGCCTCGTACCAGCCGCCCTTGGCCTGGTTGTAGCGGACGATTGCCATGTGATCGGTGAAGACCCGTCCGAAGCCGGGATCCACCAGCTTGGCGACACGATCCTTCTCAGGCGTCGGATTGGATGCGGGCTGGATGTCGAATGTCATGCTCATGTCCTTGCCTCCCGCTGCCGGTGGCGGCGCTGTTGCTCGCGCCCGCCCTGCCCGTTCGGGCCCGGCTGGCTTGATTGGTTTCTGGCCGGACCGCCGCCAGCCATGTTACGGCCGGTTTCCGCGGCCACCATGTCGGGCAGGACATGCTTTTGCGGAAGGCGGAAGTCCAGTATGTTTTGCCGAAATGCCGCTCGACAATCGCACGGTAGATCTGCTTCGGCCGTCGCCGCCTGTCCGGCTCTCTCCGGCCGTCCTGCTCCGATGCCACCCGGCGCGAAACGATCTAAAATTTCGTCCGGGTCGATCGTTTTGTAACATTGAACCCAAGATACGTCAATATGCCTGACATAAATTTCGCGACTCCTTCTCAAGACGCTGCCGCGCCCCGGCCGGCCGCAGGCGATGGAGGCAATTTGCGCTGGGATATCATCGAGCTGCTGTTCTTCGCCTATCGCGATTTCGTCGGCGACCCCGACCAGGAGCTGGAGGCGTTCGGCTTCGGCCGGGCCCATCACCGGGTCATGCATTTCGTCTACCGCTATCCCGGGCTCAAGGTCGCCGACCTGCTCGACGTCCTGCGCATCACCAAACAGTCGCTCGGCCGGGTGCTGAAGCAGCTCCTGGACGAGGGTTATATCGTGCAGAAGACCGGCGACAATGATCGTCGCCAGCGCCTGCTCTACGCGACGCCGAAGGGCGAGGCGCTGGTGCAGAAGCTCGCCGGGCTGCAGACCACGCGGATCACCAGGGCGCTCGCGGAGATGGGTCCGCAGGACGCCGAGACGGTCAAGCGCTTCCTGCGCGCGATGATCGACCGCGACGATCCGGACAAGGTGCTGGAGACGATCTTCGCTTCCGTCAAACAAGACGCCAAGGAGTGACCGTGCCGCTCGCAGCCACGCTCGCGCGCCCGCCGGTGCAACCGGCCGACGATGCCCCGCATCTCTTGCTGGTCGACGATGACCGCCGCATCCGCGACCTGCTCTCGCGCTTTCTTGCAAGTGAAGGCTACCGCGTCACCACCGCGGCGAGCGCCGGTGATGCGCGCTCGAAGCTGATGGGCCTGCATTTCGATCTCCTGATCCTCGACGTCATGATGCCCGGCGAGACCGGCTTCGACCTCGCCCGCTTCATCCGCACCTCGTCGTCGGTGCCGATCGTGATGCTGACGGCGCGCCACGAGGCGGAAGCCCGCATCGAGGGCCTGCAGATCGGCGCCGACGATTACGTCGCAAAACCGTTCGAGCCGCGCGAGCTGGCGCTGCGCATCAACAACATCCTCAAGCGCGCCGCGCCGCCGCCGCAGGCCACGACGATCGAGAAGATCGCCTTCGGCCCCTATGTCTACCATCTCGAACGCGGCGAATTGCGCCAGGGCGAGGAGGTCATCCACCTCACCGACCGCGAGCGCGAGATGCTGAGGATTCTCGCGGAGACGCCGGGCGAGACCGTGCCGCGCAGCGCGCTGACCGGCAATGGCAGCGTCAACGAGCGCGCCGTCGACGTGCAGATCAACCGCCTCCGGCGCAAGATCGAGACCGATCCCGCCAATCCGCTGTTCCTGCAGGCGGTGCGCGGCATCGGCTACCGCCTGGTGGCCTCGCCCTGAACCGCAGTGAAGCGCGCCAGATGAGCACGATCGATACCGGCCTGACGCTGCTGAAGAGCGCCGCCGGCCGCGTCTCGGCCGCCAACGGCTGGATGGGCAACGCGTTCAAGGGCTGGATGCCGACCGGCCTCTACGCCCGCGCGCTCCTCATCATGATCGTGCCGATGGTGATCCTGCAATCGGTCGTCGCCTTCGTGTTCATGGAGCGGCACTGGAACACGGTGACGCGCCGATTGTCGGCCGCAGTGGTTCAGGACATCGCCGCACTGATCGACGTCTACAAGGGCTATCCGCAAGATAAGGACCGCAACGAGATCCGCCGCATCGCGCAGCAGCGGCTCGGCCTCGTGGTCGATTTCCTGCCTGCCGGCGACATGCCGCCGCCGGGACCAAAGCCGTTCTTCTCGCTGCTCGACCAGACGCTGTCGGTGCAGCTCGGCCGCCAGATCGGCCGCTCGTTCTGGATCGACACGGTCGGCCGCTCCAACCTGGTCGAGATCCGCATCCAGCTCGACGACGCCGTGATGCGCGTGTTCGCGCAGCGCAGCGCCGCCTATGCCTCGAACTCGGAGATCTTCCTGTTCTGGATGGTCGGCACATCCTCGATCCTCTTGATCGTCGCGGTGCTGTTCCTGCGCAACCAGATCAAGCCGATCCTGCGCCTCGCCGACGCCGCCGAGAGTTTCGGCAAGGGCCGCGAGGCCCCGAATTTCCGCCCCCGCGGCGCGCGCGAGGTGCGGCGCGCGGCCGTCGCCTTCCTGGAGATGAAATCGCGCATCGAGCGCACGATGGAGCAGCGCACCGCGATGCTCGCCGGCGTCAGCCACGATCTGCGCACCATCCTGACCCGTTTCAAGCTCGAGCTGGCACTGATCGGCGACAGTCCCGAGCTCGAGGGCATGCGCAAGGACGTCGACGAGATGTCGATGATGCTGGAGGATTACCTCGCGTTTGCGCGCGGCGATTCCGGCGAACAGTCGCAGCCGACCGACATGGCGCAGGCACTCGAAGAGCTGCGCAGCGATGCCGAACGCCACGGCCATACCGCGACCGTCGCGTTCAACGGCCTGCCCGTGGTGACGGTGAAGCCGGCCTCGTTCAAGCGCTGCCTCGCCAACCTCGTCACCAACGCAGCGCGCTACGGCAAGAACATCGCCATCACCGGCCAGCGCGATCACCGTTATTTGACCGTCACCGTCGATGACGACGGCCCGGGCATTCCCGCGCACCTGCGCGACGAGGTGTTCAAGCCGTTTCTGCGGCTGGACAACGCCCGCAACCAGGATGAAGGCGGCACCGGCCTTGGCCTCGCGATCGCCCGCGACATCGCCCGCTCGCACGGCGGCGACATCACGCTGGGCGACAGCCCGATGGGGGGATTGAGGGCGAGCGTGAGGATCCCGGTGTAGGTGCGGTCTCGCCGCTAACGCGGCGAGCCACTCTCTCCCACAACAAGGAGAGAGGGAAAGAGCACACCTACTTCGGCAACAGCGCCTTCAGCTTGTCCATGTCGCGCGTGTTCATCTTGAAGCCGCCGGGCATGACGATGTCGCCGGGCTTCTGATCCGGCTTGCAGGCCCCGAGCCACTTGGCTTGCAGCGTCGTGGTGCTGTCGCGCCCTGCCGCACCAGCAATGCCGCCTTTTGCGTGCGAAGTGGTCTTCACCGTGTAGGCCGAGTTGAAGTCGCCGGTGATCTCGGCATGCGAGGTGGTGCTGACGCCGGCGACGCTGCACTCGGAATCGCTGACATAGCCGGTCGCCGTCTTCTTGATCTCCTGCTTGGCGCAGACCTGCTTGGCCATCGGGGAGACGTTGTTGCTCATCTCCTTGTCGACGGTCTCGTCGGTGCAGTGCTGCATGATCATCTCGGGCACGGGCGAGCCTGATGTGACCAGCTTCATCTCCCAAAGACCTGCCTTGCGCAGCGGCAGGTCGTCGGCGCGGGCATTGCCTGCCGACAATGCGAGGCAAAGCATTGAGCCGAGCAAAGCAAGTTTGCGCGTCATGAGGGAAGCTCCCGGCTATAGAGAAGTACGGCCTTCCGACAGCGCTCAGTACAGCGTGCGGATCGGCCGGTCGGCGGCGCCATAAGGCACCCAGCGGCACGAGAACGAGATGTAGCCGCCCTCATAGCCCTGCACGGCCAGGAATTTCGCCACCTTGCCGTAGCGGGCGCAATGATCGACCGCGACCTGGCGCGCATCGACCCGGGTCGCCATCGAATAGGCGATGATGCCGCCGGTGTCGTTGCCCTTGAACGGCGGCACGTAATCGGCGCGCGCCGACTGGCTCGCCATCATGCCTGAGACAACCAGGCTGGCAAGAAGGCCCGCGGCCGCAATGATTCGCATTCCCGTCACTCCAATTGGCTGGCGCCAGTTTACGGTGCCGCGACGCACGTGAAAAGAACCGAACCCCTGTTGGCCGCGACACTTGGTCAAGTCCTTGCGAAGTGTTGCCGCGCTGCACTTGACCTCCCCCAACCTTCGCGGCACCGTCCGGCCTTCGCAAGACCTTAGCTGCCCGGATTGATCATGCGCGCCCCCTTCGAGAAATCGCTCCGTTTCGCCGCCGTGCTCGGCCTCATGTTCGGAGCATTGTCACTCGGCGAGGCCAGGGCCGCCAATCCGCTGGAGCTGAATTTCTGGCTGAGCGGGCCGCGCTATGACGGCGCCGTCGCCCCTTGCGACTGGGCTCTGCCGAGGATCGTGCACGAATTCGCCGAAAAGGAATCCAAGTTCTGGAATTCTTCGTTGCAGATCACCGGCTTCTCCGCCGTTCGCGAAACCGCGTTCCGGCCCTGGCAGTCCGACAACATTCCGCGCCGCTATTGCACCGGCGAGGCCATGCTCAATGACGGCAAGCCGCGCAAGGTGCATTTCTCGATCATCGAGGATGGCGGCTTCGCCTCCTACGGCAACGGCGTCGAATGGTGCGTCGTCGGGGTGGATCGCAACTGGGCCTATAACCCGGCGTGCCGCGCCGCCAAGCCCTGATTCCAGCAGCGGCTGGCTGGGCTGATCAGCCGGCCGACGACAGCTCCAATTTTGTTCTTGAAATGTTCCCATCGCCTGCTAGGCTGTGTGCACAGTCTAGTTGAGGGGCGTCGCCATGTTTTACTCCAGATTGCGTTCGTTGTCCCGTTTGATGATCTCGCTGATCCTCGCTGCGGGGCTGGCGAGCCTCGCCGGCGGTGCGAAGGCGCAGGACAAGCGGCAGAACGCACCCGGCGAGTTCGATTTCTATGTGCTGGCGCTATCGTGGTCGCCCTCGTTCTGCGAGGAAGCAGCCGAACGCGGCGGCCGGTCCCAGATGCAATGCGGCGGACGGCCCTACGCCTTCGTGGTGCATGGGCTGTGGCCGCAATATGAAAACGGCTTCCCCGAATATTGCCAACGGCCGGCGCCGCGGCTGAACCGCAATATCGTTTCCTCGATGCTCGATTTGATGCCGGCGCCGGGCCTGATCTTCAACGAATGGGACAAGCACGGCACCTGCTCCGGGCTGGAGGGCCGCGGCTATTTTGAGATGATCCGCAAGGCGCGCGCTGCGATCAAGATTCCGGCCGAATATCTCGATCTGGCGCAGGCCAAGACCGTCGCGCCGGCGGAGGTCGAGGAAGCCTTCATCAAGGCCAATCCGGGTCTCAGCAATGCCGCCGTCTCGGTCACCTGCAACAGGACACGGCTGTCCGAGGTCCGCATCTGCCTCAGCAAGGACCTGCAATTCCGCGCCTGCGACGAGATCGAGCACCGCGCCTGCCGCCGCGACCAGGTGACGATGCCGCCGATCAGGGGCGGGTAGCTCAGTCATTGCGAGCGCAGCGAAGCAATCCGGAGTGCCTCCGCGGACGCATTTCTGGATTGCTTCGCTGCGCGCGCAATGACAGGGGTTAGGATCGCGCCAGACAACGTAGTCCTCTCCGCCATGAACTACCGCCACGCCTTCCACGCCGGCAGCTTCGCCGATGTCATCAAGCACATCGTGCTGGCGCGCATCCTCACTTATCTGCAGGACAAGCCGGCAGCGTTCCGCGTCATCGACACCCATGCCGGCGCCGGCCTCTACGATCTCGACAGCGACGAGGCGCGCCGCGGCGGCGAATGGCTGACCGGCATTGCGCGGCTGCTGCAGGCCCGTCTGTCGAACAAGAGCGCGGCGCTGACGAAGCCTTATCTCGACATCGTCCGCGCCTTCAATCCGAAGGGGGAGCTCAAGGCCTATCCGGGCTCGCCGTTGATCGCGCGCGGCCTGCTCCGGCCGCAGGACCGGCTCGTCGCCTGCGAGCTCGAGCCGAAGGCACGGAAAGCGCTGATCGATGCGCTGCGCCGCGACGAGCAGGCCCGCGTGGTCGATCTCGACGGCTGGGTGGCGCTGCCGGCCTTCGTGCCGCCGAAGGAGCGGCGTGGCCTCGTGCTGATCGATCCGCCCTTCGAGGCCAGGGACGAGTTCGAGCGGCTTGGCGAAGCCTTCTCGGCGGCGTTCGCGAAATGGCCGACCGGTATCTACGTAATCTGGTATCCCGCCAAGAACCGGCGCGCCACCGACACGCTGGCGCAAACCGTGGCGCGGCTCGCAGCTGCAGCAAAGCCGCCTGGAAAATGCCTGCGCCTCGAATTCAGCGCCGCGCCGCAAGCCGACAGCGCCGCCCTCACATCCACCGGTCTCCTGATCGTCAACCCGCCCTACACGCTGCACGGCGAGCTCAAGACCATTCTGCCGGAGCTGGAAATACCGCTCGGCCAGGGCGGGGCTGCCAGATTCCGACTGGAGGTGCCCAAGCCTTAGCGCCAAGCATTGGCGCCAAGCCGTAACACTCCGGCATTCTTGGGAAAAATATGCAGGACCGGTAGTCAATCTGCAAAGAACCGTATTATGCTATTTCCGTGACTGGCTTTACGTTCCGCTTCCGCGAATGGTTGCGGCGGAGTGAAGGCCCTAAGAAAGATCCCGCCGGACCGATCAGGTCCGTCCAAGGATGGCCAGCTCCCGGGCTCCGTAAGGCCCGGTCATGTCGCGACGTGAGTCTGCGTCGCGACGGAGGAGCAATGAGGGGGAGTTTCCCGATGGCCATGACGGGAACGGTCAAGTTCTTCAACGGCGAGCGCGGCTACGGCTTCATCAAGCCTGACGACGGCGGTCGCGATGTCTTCGTTCACATCACCGCTGTGGAGCGGGCGGGACTGAAGGACCTTGCCGAAGGACAGCGTATTACTTTCGAAGTCGAACCGGACAAGAAGGGGAAGGGACCGAAGGCGGTCAATCTGGTGATCCTCTCCTAGCGAGCCTGGCACAAAAAAAATCCCGGCCGCGAGCGGCCGGGAGGCTGGTCCGGTATTTTCTTCTTTGGATGTCAGAAGCGATAGTTCACGCCTGCGCGCACAACGTTGGCGCTATAGCCGTTTGACACGCCCGTGATTGCGAACTGGCTGGTCGACAGATCGATGTAGAGATATTCGAGCTTGGCGCTCCAGTTCGGCGCGAGGCCGACTTCCGCACCGGCACCGATGGTCCAGCCGGCGCTGGTGTGCGACTCCGTCCAGCCGAAGGTTTGCGCGCGCAGCTCGCCGAAGGCGAGACCGGCGGTGCCGTAGAACAGCACGTTGTTGAACGCATAGCCGGCGCGGCCGCGCAGGGTGCCGAACCACGGATTGGAGAATTTCCACGGCGCAAAAGTGTCGTCGGCGCCGGCAGCCTGGATGTCGCCCTCGACGCCGAACACCCACGGGCCGTTCTGGAAATTGTAGCCGGCCTGCACACCGCCGACGAAGCCGGACGGCTTGGTGGGGTTGTTGTCGACCGAGCCCCATTCATAGCCGATGTTGCCGCCGAGATAGGGACCCGCCCAGCTATAGGCATTGAGCGGCTGATTGACGGTGTAGGGCGCACGCTGCCCGTAACTGAGATCGGCGGCCCCTGCCGAAGCTGTCCAGCCAGCTGCAACCAACGCGGCTGCGCCCACTACGAGCCTCTTCATCACTCACTCCAACGCAACTATCGCAACCCGAGCGATGCCCGCGCCGCCGCGCGAGCAAAACCGGATGGTTACGGAACCAAGAGCTTTTCGCGTAGGATTTATCGAGAGTTTTAAGTTAAAGGGCTGTTAAGCCGGGTTACCGCCCGCTTAACAGACTTAAGGAAGCGTTACCGGGAGCTGCCCGCCAACCTCTGTGCGTGCCGCATGGCCGGAACTTCAAATCAGTCCCCCCAGCGCCTAAATTCGTCCCATGGTTCACGATTCCCCCGACAATCCGGACGACCGCGCGCGAAAGGCGCCGCCGGCTGCTGCGAGCGACACGCCGCCCGAGCGGCTGGCCGGGCCGGACGTAGATCCCGCGGCGGCAGGGGGTGATGACGAGGACGATGCCCTGCTGCCGGACATCCTGGAAGAGAGCGGCGCCGTCGGCGAAGGCCCGCTCGCGACCGGTCACGAGGCGATCGAGCGCGCGGTTCGCCTCGCACCGACCTCGCCTGGCGTCTATCGTATGCTCAATGCGAACGCCGACGTGCTCTATGTCGGCAAGGCCAAGAACGTCAAAAAGCGCCTGTCCAGTTATGCGCGCCAGAGTGCGCCGCTGCCGGCCCGCATCCTGCGCATGATCGCGGCCACCGTCACCGTGGAGATCGTCTCGACCACGACCGAGACCGAGGCGCTGCTGCTGGAAGCCAACCTGATCAAGCAGCTGCGGCCGCGCTTCAACGTGCAGCTTCGCGACGACAAGTCGTTCCCCTACATCCTGATCACCGGCGACCATTGGGCGCCGCAGATCCTGAAACATCGCGGTGCGCAGACCCGGCCCGGGCGCTATTTCGGCCCGTTTGCCTCCGCCGGCGCGGTCAACCGCACCATCACGGCGCTGCAGCGCGCGTTCTTGATCCGCTCCTGCACTGATTCCTTCTTCGAGAGCCGCACCCGGCCCTGCCTGCTCCACCAAATCCGCCGCTGCGCCGGACCCTGCACCCGGGAGATCGATTTCGGCGGCTATTCGACGCTGGTGCGCGAGGCGAGCGATTTCCTCTCCGGCAAGAGCCATGCGGTGAAGCAGGAGCTCGCCGGCGAGATGGAGAAGGCCTCGAGCGAGCTCGAATTCGAGCGCGCCGCACTGTACCGCGACCGCCTCGCCGCGCTGTCGGCGATCCAGTCGCAGCAGGGCATCAATCCGCGCACGGTGGAGGAAGCCGACGTGTTCGCCATCCACCAGGAGGGCGGCTTCTCCTGCGTCGAGGTGTTCTTCTTTCGCACCGGACAGAACTGGGGCAACCGCGCCTATTTTCCGCGCGCGGAGAAGAGCTTTACGCCGGAGGAGGTGCTGGGGTCCTTCCTGGCGCAGTTCTACGACGACAAGCCGCCGCCGAGGAACATCCTGCTCTCGCACGATATCGAGGAGAGCGAGCTGCTCGCCAACGCGCTGTCGATCAAGGCTGGCCACAAGGTCGAGGTCACCGCGCCCAAGCGCGGCGAGAAGAAGGAGCTGGTCACCCACGCGCTGACCAATGCGCGCGAGGCGCTCGGCCGCAAGCTCGCGGACACCGCGACGCAAAGCCGGCTCCTCGAGGCCATGGCCGCGACGCTGAGCCTGCCGCACGTGCCCAAGCGCATCGAGGTCTACGACAACAGCCACATCCAGGGCACCAATGCGGTCGGCGCTATGATCGTCGCGGGCCCAGATGGCTTCGTGAAGAACCAGTACCGCAAGTTCAACATCAAGTCGGAAGGGATCACGCCCGGCGACGACTTCGCCATGATGCGCGAAGTGCTGGAGCGCCGCTTCAAGCGCCTGATCAATCCACCCGAGGATGCCGCCAAGGCCAAGGACGACGATTTCCCGCAATGGCCCGACCTCGTGATCATCGACGGCGGACGCGGCCAGCTCAACGCCGTGCGCGAGATCTTCGCCAATCTCGGCCTGACCCAGGTGTCGCTGATGTCAGTCGCCAAGGGACCGGACCGGGATGCCGGCCGCGAGACCCTGTTCATGCCGGAGCGCGAGGCGATCAAGCTGGAGCCACGTGATCCCGTGCTCTATTTCATCCAGCGGCTGCGTGACGAAGCCCATCGCTTCGTCATCGGCTCGCACCGCAAGCTGCGCAAGAAGGACATCCGCGAGGCTGGTTTGCAGGAGATTCCGGGCATTGGCCCGTCACGCAAACGTGCCTTGCTGCACCATTTCGGAACCCTGAAGGAGATCGAACGGGCCTCGATTGCCGATCTCGGCAAGGTTCCGGGGGTGAGCGCCGAGAGTGCGCGCAGGATTTTCGAGTATTTCCATCCCCAGCCGGGATGAACTAAAGGGGGACCGCAGTCATATGATCGTCGTGTCCGCACCTCATTTGGGGCGCGGGACGGTTGACGTTCAGGCAGCAGCGGTATTGGTAGGACGGATGAACATCGCCACCACACGAGGGACGACCAGCCGCGCGATGTCCCTCCCCAACATCCTGACCTATGGCCGGATCGCCGCGATCCCGGTCGTGGTCGGATGCATCTATGCGCAGTCGATTCTGGATCAGCCGCTCTGGCTGCGCTGGCTCGCGGTCGCCATTTTCATCGCCGCAGGGGTGACGGATTACCTCGATGGCTATTACGCGCGGATCTGGAATCAGCAATCGGCTTTCGGCCGCATGCTCGATCCGATCGCCGACAAGCTGCTAGTCGCCTCCTGCCTGTTGATGCTGGCCGCGGACGGCATCATTCACGGCTGGTCGCTATGGGCCGCCATCGTGATCCTGTGCCGCGAGATCCTGGTCTCGGGCCTGCGCGAATATCTGGCTGCGCTCCGTGTCAGCGTGCCCGTGACCAAGCTTGCGAAGTGGAAAACCACGGTCCAGCTGGTTGCGATCGGCTTCCTGATCGCCGGCCCAGCCGGCGATCAGGTGGTGCCGGTGGTCTCGATGATTGGGCTCGCACTGCTGTGGGCTTCGGCGATCCTCACCATGTACACCGGCTACGACTATTTCCGCGCCGGCATCCATCACCTCATTAAGGAGGACGAGGGATGAAGGTGAAGTATTTCGCCTGGGTACGCGAGCGCGTCGGCAAGGCCGAAGAGACGATCGAGCCTCCCGCGAGCGTGCGCACCATCGAGGAGCTGATCGCCTGGCTCTCCAGCCAAAGCGAAGCCTATGCGTACGCGTTCGAGAAGCCGAAGGTGATCCGCGCCGCGATCGACCGCGCTCACGTCAAGCAGGACGCCGCCATCGCAGGCGCCCGCGAGATCGCGTTCTTCCCGCCCATGACCGGCGGCTAGCCTCATGACCTGCCCCCTCACCATCCGTATCCAGGAAGACGATTTCGACATCGCGCGCGAGATCTCGGTCCTGACGAGCAGCCGGACCGATATCGGCGCTGTGGTGACATTTTCCGGCATCTGCCGCACCGACGATGACAGCGCCAAGGTCGCCGCGCTGACGCTCGAACATTACCCCGGCATGGCGGAGGAAGAGATCAGGCGCCACGCCGACGAGGCCGTCTCGCGCTGGCCGCTCAACGGCATCACGGTGATCCACCGCGTCGGCCGCTTGATGCCGGGCCAAAACATCGTGCTGGTGGTGACCGCCTCGCAGCACCGACAGGCGGCGTTCCAAGCCGCCGAGTTCCTGATGGACTATCTCAAGACCAGCGCGCCGTTCTGGAAGAAGGAAGAGAGCGCCACCGGCACCGGCTGGGTCGAGGCCCATGCCCGTGACGACGAAGCCGCCGCACGCTGGACCAAATCCTGATGGCCAAGCCAACGAAAAAGACCGCGCGCGGCCGCGCCGCGCCTGACCTCGCGAAGGTGGGACCCGGCGAGCTTCTCACGCTGCTCGACTTCGTCCGCTATGCCGTGAGCCGCTTCGTCGAGGCCAAGCTTTCCTTTGCTCATGGCACGACCGATCCCGTCGCGGAAGCCGCGTTCCTGGTCTGCGAGGCGCTGCATCTCAATCCCGACCAGTTCGAGATCTTCGCCAACGCGCGCGTCAGCGCCGCGGAAGGCAAGACCCTCCTTGACCTCATCCATCAGCGCGTCACGACGCGCAAACCGGCCGCCTATCTCGTCAACAAGATCTACATGCGCGGCCTGCCCTTCTATGTCGACGAGCGCGTCATCGTTCCGCGCTCCTTCATCGGCGAGCTCCTGGAGTCGCATTTCGGCGCCGACGGCGAGGCCGGATCGCTGATCGACGACCCGACGGCGGTCGAGCGCGTGCTCGATCTCTGCACGGGCTCGGGATGCCTCGCGATCCTCGCCGCGCATCATTTCCCGAACGCCGCCATCGACGCCGTCGACATCTCCAAAGGCGCGCTCGAGGTCGCTGCGCGCAATGTCGGCGAATACGGGCTCGAGGACCGCATCAGCCTGTATCGCGGCGATCTGTTCGCCCCGCTCGGCGGCAACAGATACGACCTGATCATCACCAACCCGCCCTACGTCGACGCCGAGGGCATGGCGGCATTGCCGCCGGAGTGCCGGGCCGAGCCGAAGCTCGCCTTCGATGGTGGCGCCGACGGTCTCGACGTGGTGCGCCGGATCCTGCGCGATGCGCCCGATCACCTGACCCCAGATGGCGGGCTGATTTGCGAGATCGGCCGCGGCCGCGAGCTGGTCGACGAGGCCTTTCCGGAACTGCCGCTGCTCTGGCTGGACACCGAAGATTCCGAGGGCGAGGTGTTCTGGATCGCGGCCGCCGATCTCGGCTGATTCATCGCGGCCGATCACGCTCCGTCGGAACAAGTCAAATATCGCCACGTTCATCCCCCGATGAATTTTCTCGTCTTGGGAGGATGTCCGCATGCTCGCGCCATCGGGCGAATTGCTGCGCGCCGGGATGGCGCTCAAGCTCAATCACGTCAAACGCGCTGCTCAATCCTATCTGCGTGACCAGACCAGCCAGGCCACAGGCAAGGTGACATCCTACGCGGTGGCCGGCGGGCTGTTCGCTGTCGCCGGCCTGTTCGTTGTCGCGGCATTTTTCGTCGGCCTGATCGCCTTGTACCGTTGGGTCGGGATCACCTACGGGCAGTTCTGGGGATTTGGCGCCGTCGCCGCAGTGCTGCTGGTGCTGGCTGCGGTCTGTGCCGGGGTGGCCATGGCCCAGATGAAACGCAAGGCCAAGCCGGTCGTGCCGCTCGCGAGCCGTCTGCGCGTGGCGATCGCCACGCCCCGGATCCCGCGTGGAACGGTCAAGGAGGCGGTGAAGGAGGTCGCAACGACGATTCCCCTCGCGCCGCTCGCACCGGGCGAGCGCGGTGGCATCAAGACCTGGCCGGCTCGCGCCAACCGTCCCGTGCAGCTCGGCCTGATGCTCGCGGCGGTCGGCCTGGTCGGGCTGACGGCCGCCCGGCGGCGACGCAACAGGCATAGTCTGGAGGCGTGATGCTGGCGCGGCGCCCCGAACAGATCGATTCCTGGCTGCTGGTGGCGGCGACGGCCGTGTTCGTGCTGACCGCGGAGCGCTACTTTCAGGATTCCGGCCTGGCGAGGCCCGGGCCTCCGCAACACCACCGCAAGGGCGAAGCGAATTCCCCGGAAACGCACCCGGCCGGTGCGGCGATGCAGCCGGGCCGCGGCCGCCGGGCGAAAAGCCCGTTCGAGATCCCTTGGGCTGGCTGGAAGGACATTTTCTGGCGGACCTATCAACGCATCGACGAGGATCGCCTGCTCGCGACGGCGGGCGGTGTCGTCTTCTTCGGACTGCTCGCGCTCTTCCCCGCAGTCACCGCGCTCGTCTCCTCCTATGCCCTGTTCGCCGACCCCGCCACCATCAGCGCCAATCTGCACACGCTTGCCACCATGCTGCCGGAGGGCTCGTTCCAGATCGTCGAGGACCAGGTCGCGCGCGTGGTGTCGAACGGCAATGCGACGCTCGGCCTTACCTTCCTGGTCGGCCTGCTGCTTGCGATCTGGAGCGCCAATGCCGGCGTCAAGGCGATCTTCGACGCCCTCAACGTCGCCTATGAGGAACGCGAGAAGCGCAGCTTCATCCGGCTGAACATGGTCTCGCTGGCCTTCACCGTCGGCGGCATCGTGGCGCTGCTGTTGATGGTGGGAGCCGTCGTCGCCTTCCCGCTTGCGCTCAACCATCTCGGCATGGCTCCCGAAAGCAAGCTGATCGTGGCGCTGGCACGATGGCCGCTGCTGTTCATCATCCTGCTGGTCGCACTCGCCATCCTCTATCGCTTCGCGCCCAGCCGCGATGCGCCGCGCTGGCAATGGCTGAGCCTCGGCGCCGTGATTGCCGCGATCCTCTGGATCGCGGGCTCTGCCCTGCTATCCTGGTATCTCTCGGAGTTCGCCAATTACAACGCGACCTACGGCTCGCTGGGCGCTGCAATCGGCCTGATGACGTGGATGTGGATGTCGGCGATCGTCATCATGTTCGGCGCCGAGCTGAATTCGGAGATCGAGCGGCAGACGCTGCGCGACACCACCACCGGGCGGGCGAAGCCGCTCGGCACCCGGGACGCCGTCTCCGCCGACACCGTCGGCGCCACCGCGCCATTTTGATCGCATGCGGTCGGGCCGAAGCTGGCCCGACCGCATCTCGGGCGCTATCAGCGCTTGGTGATCACCGCTTCCAGATATTCGCTGTGCACCACGATCGTGCCGTCATCGGCGTGGTTGAACTCTTCGAGCAGCGTCAGGAGATCGCGCGTCAGCGCGGCCTGGCCGCTTGCGTCGAGCGCGGCAAACGCCTTCAGCGTGGGACCGTAGTAGGTCTTGAAGATGTCGAGCCAGTGGTCCGGCGAGCGATAGCGGAACACGAACATGCGCGGCTCGGCGGCGATCTCCGCGGCCACGCCGCCGAACATCTCCTCGAGCCGTGCCGTCGTGCCCCACATGGCCGGCGATTTCACGCCCGCCGGGGGCGGCAAATGCTTGCCGATGGTCTTGAACAGCTGGCCGATGAAGCCTTGCGGCGTCCAGTTGGCAAGGCCGATCTTGCCGCCGGATCTGCAGACCCGCGCGAGCTCGGAAGCGGCCTTGTCCTGATCCGGTGTGAACATCACGCCGAAAGTCGAGAGCACGACGTCGAAGGCGGCATCCGCAAACGGCAGCGCCTCGGCATCCGCCTCGCGGAACTCGATGGCGAGGTGTTCGGCCATGGCGCGCTCGCGCCCGCGCTTGAGCAGCGCCGGCACGTAGTCGGTGGATGTGACGTCACACCAGCGCCGCGCCGCCGCCAGCGTCGCATTGCCGTTGCCGGCAGCGACGTCCAGCACCTTGCTGCCGGCGCGCAGGTCGATGGCCTCGCAGAGCTGTTCCCCGACGATCTGCAAGGTGGTGCCGACCACGGCATAATCGCCGGACGACCAGGCGCCGTGCTGGCGCTGCTTGACGGCGGCAAGATCGGGTTCGAGGGCGGCTGGCTTGAGGGCGGCGGATGTCGACATGGCAATCTCCTGTGGTTGAAAACGCCGGGACGATAGGGCGCATGCGGCGCGCTGGCCTTGAGGGCGGCATGATTTTCCGCTGAGAGCGTCTTGATTTCCGCACCTGAGCCGGCAGACGTGTGACGAAACGCTTTGGGCGCGCGGGCCTGAATAGGCTCCGACACAGTCCTATCCCCTCGAATCAACAATGATGTTAGGCTGATCGAAGCTTGGGGGAGCATGAGGCGTGACGAGGTCGAGCGACCCGTGTTTTCCCCGGGTGAGGCAGTCAGCTCTTGAAGGCATAACGCGCGGCATGATTCGCATTTCGACGATCTTCATCGCCATCTGCATGGTCCTGGTCGCGGCCTCGCTCGGGCTCGTGCTCTATTCGGTCGCCGGCATCAGCGGAACGGAATCGGCGATCGTGGCGCTGACCGCGCTGACCTTCCTGATCCTCTACAACGCGGTGTCGATGCGGCTGCGCGACCGCAGCGACGTCGGCGGCCAGATCGCCGATCTCTCGCGCGGCACCGCCGACCTCGCCCGCCAGGTGGCCGAGTTCGGCCGCCGGCTGGCTGCGGTCGAGAGCCGCATCGCCGCGTCCAATTCGACCAATTCCGACCGCATCCAGTCGGTCATCGGCGAGATCAACGAACTCGGCGGATTGGTCAGGCAGCTCGCCACCACCGTGGCGGTCCATGAGGATCTGCTCGCCGGCAACGCGCCGGCCCCCGCACCCGCCCCGGTCTCAAGGCCCGAGCCGGAAACGCCGATCGATCTGGCTGCCCCCTTCGAGGAGAAGCCGCTCGCTCCTCCGCTTCCGCAGCCCCCGCCACGGCCGGCGCCGCCGACGGTGCAGATCCAGGCTGCCCCCCCGGTTCAGACCGCCAATGGGCGCAACCAGACCCAATTGCTGGCGACGCTGCGCAATGCGGTCGACGAGAACCGCATCGATATCTTCCTGCAGCCGATGGTCACGCTGCCGCAGCGCAAGGTGCGGTTCTACGAGGCGGTGACGCGCCTGCGCGACGAGCGCGACCAGCTGATCGCCGCCGAGGAGTTCATCAGCATCGCGGAAGCCTCGGGCCTGATCGGGCGCATCGACAACATGGTGATGCTGCGATGCGTGCAGGTGCTGCGGCGTCTGATGGTGCGCAACAAGGACGTCGGCGTGTTCTGCAACGTCGCGGCGTCCACGCTGGGCAATTCCACCACCTTCGCGCAATGTCTCGATTTCCTGGAAGCCAACCGCGCGCTGGCGCCCTCGCTGGTGCTGGAGTTCAAGCAGTCGACGTTCCGCAATCTCGGCCCCGCCGAGACCGAGAACCTCGCGGCGCTTGCCCAGCGCGGTTTCCGTTTCTCGATCGACCATGTCACGGATTTGCGCATCGAGCCGCGCGAGCTGGCCGATCGCGGGGTTCGCTTCATCAAGGTGCCGGCCGCGCTGCTGCTCGATCCCAAGCAGGCCTCCGCCTCCGACATCCACCCGTCCGACCTCTCCGACCTGCTCGGCCGCTTCGGCATCGATCTGATCGCCGAACGGATCGAAGGCGAGCGCGCCGTGGTCGACCTGCTCGACTATGACGTGCGGTTTGGACAGGGCTTCCTGTTCGCGCCGCCCCGGCCATTGCGGCCGGAGGGGGCATCTGCTACCGGCGGGGCCTCGCCGAACCAGGCGAAGGACATTCAGGGATCCAATGGCTCCGCCACACCCAGCTCAGGCGCGACCTCTTCGGCGCCTCCGCCCCAGCGCATCACCGGCAACGCAGCGCTCGCGCGCCGCATCTGATCGGCCGCGCACGTCATGACCGCGCTGCATTTTGCCGAAGGCCTGCGCGAGCTCGTGGGCGGCGTGGAGGTCGTGCTCAGCGATATCTGGGGCGTGGTCCATAACGGGCTGGAATCCTTCCCCGAAGCCTGCGAGGCGCTGCACACCTATCGCAGCCGCGGCGGTACGGTAATCCTGATCACCAACGCGCCGCGCCCGGCGGACTCCGTGCAGCGGCAATTGCGCAAGCTCGGCGTCCCCGACGAGACCTATGACGCGATCGTATCTTCAGGCGACCTGACCCGGCTCTACGTCGCCGAGCATCCTGGCCGCAAGATGTTCTGGCTCGGCCCCGAGCGCGACAACTCGATCTATCGCGGCCTCGATGCGGTGACCGCGCCGCTGGAGCAAGCCGATTACATCGTCTGCACCGGCCTCTACGACGACGAGACCGAGACGGCGGAAGACTATCGCGGCATGATGCTGCAGGCGCGCGAGCGCAAGCTGACGCTGGTCTGCGCCAACCCCGACATCGTGGTGGAACGCGGCGACCGGTTGATCTACTGCGCCGGCGCCATCGCCGAGCTCTACCGCGAGCTCGGCGGCGAGGTGATCTTCTACGGCAAGCCGCACCGGCCGATCTACGAGCGCGCCATGGCGCTTGCCGGCGAACGCCAAGGCTACCAGATCGACCGGAAAAAGGTGCTGGCGATCGGCGATTCCGTGCGCACCGATTTAACCGGCGCCCGCGAATTCGGCATCGACTGCCTGTTCGTCACCCGCGGCATCCATGCCGAGGAGTTCGAGGGCCTCGACCAGCTCGACCCGAATTCGGTCATGGAGCTGTTCGGCCACCCGCCGAAGGCGCTGATGCGCGAATTGAAGTGGTGACGGCTGCGGCTTGAAAGGGCGTCGGCTTAGGCGACTCTCGAGGCCCGCACACCGTCATGGCCGGGCATAGCCGTCCGAAGGACGGCGTCGCTTGCGCTCGCCTATGACCCGGCCATCCAGGCCTTTCCTCAGCTCTCCAAGAACGTGGATGCCCGGGACAAGCCCGGGCATGACGTTCCAAACGGAAAATTGTTGTCCGGCGAAGAGCGCCCTTACGCGCTCGCCATGTCCGGGAAGACCGCCTCGATCTTGGTCTTCAGCGTCGCCGCGTTGAACGGCTTGACGATGTAGTTGTTCACGCCGGCCTTCTTGGCCGCGATCACGTTCTCGGTCTTCGATTCCGCGGTGATCATGATGAAGGGCGTGGTGGCGAGGTTCGGATCCGCGCGGACTTCGCGCAAGAGGTCGTAGCCCGTCATCGGCTCCATGTTCCAGTCGGAGATCACGAGCCCGTACTTCTTGCCGCGCATCTTGTTCAGCGCTGCCGAACCGTCGCTGGCATCATCGATGTTCTCGAAGCCAAGCTGCTTCAGCAGATTCCGGATGATACGGATCATGGTGCTGTAGTCATCCACCACCAGAACCGGCATCGACAAATCAACCGCCATCTCGACTCCCCCAACGCAAACCCAGGAATATTACGATCGGACCTGCCAGGCCGGCGCCCGGCAGTTCCACGCCTCAAGGACTAGCATCAAGGGCTTAAACAGCGCGTTAACTGCGGTCAGCTCCGAAGGCTTGAAATCGTGCTCAATGTCTGCCCGCCCCGCCGCTTGACTTCGCGGTGCCGGTCGCGCCACGGTCCGGGCCGGTCCTGCCCGGTTCGAGAATTCCCCTGATGGCTCCGCCTTTTACCGTCATCCGCGATACAACGCCGGATTCCGCGATTCCGAGGGGCGCCGTGGTTGCCATGGGCAATTTCGACGGCGTGCATCTCGGCCATCGCGCCGTCATCGCGGCTGCCCTGGAGATGGGCAGGGCGCATGGCCGGCCTGCGCTGGCCTTGACCTTCGAGCCGCATCCGCGACGGTTCTTCAGCCCCAACACCCCGCAATTCCGCCTGACGGACGAGCGGGCCAAGCTGCGGCTTCTGGCCGGTACCGGGCTTGCCGGCGCCGTGGTCATGACCTTCGACAAGGCCCGTGCCGGAACCAGCGCGCAAGATTTCATTCACCATGACCTGATCGGGCGTCTCGGCGTCAGCGGCATCGCGGTCGGCTACGACTTCCATTTCGGCAAGGGTCGCGTCGGCTCGCCCAGCCTCCTGGTCAACGAGGCGCCCCGGCTGGGCATCGAGGTTGACGTCCAGCCGCATGTCGATATCGACGAGCGGCCGGTCTCCTCCAGCGCGATCCGGATCGCTCTCGCCGAGGGCCAGCTCGACGAGGCCACGACCATGCTGGGCGCGCCCTGGTTCATCACCGGCGAGGTCATCCACGGCGAAAAGCGCGGCCGCGACCTCGGCTATCCCACCGCCAACATCCGCCTGGACGCCAATTGCGGCCTCAAGCACGGCATCTACGCGGTCCGGGTCGGCCGCGGCCAGGGAAAGGCTCAAGTGCGTCTAGACGGCGTGGCCAGCTTCGGCCGTCGCCCGACCTTCGACAATGGCGCCCCGCTGCTCGAAATCTTCCTGTTCGACTTCAAGGGCGACCTCTACGGGCAGGCGCTCGACTGCGCCTTCATCGGCTTCATCCGCGAGGAGCTGAAATTCGATGGTCTAGAGGCCCTGATCCACCAGATGGACGACGATTCCGCCCGCGCCCGCGCCATGCTCGCCGCCGCCCCGGACGCGTTTCCGCGCCTGGGCGTGATCGATTGAGAGGCGAAGCCGGGCCACCCGGACCTTTGCGCTTCCTCCGCCCCCCTGCTATGGAGAGCCCATGTTTGCGCGGCGCATCATAGGGATTAGCGGCCCGGCTTCCGCCTGAGCCTGAAGGCTCGGCGCAAGACCGGGATTTCGTCGTTTCACCCGCGATTCCGCATCGCCATCCGTTCCCGCGCCCTTCCGAGCCAGTCAGCCTCATGTCCGAAAAGCCGCAAAAGTCCCAAAAGTCTGAAGCCAAAGACTATTCGCAGACCCTGTTCCTGCCGCAGACCGAATTCCCGATGCGCGCCGGCCTGCCGCAGCGCGAGCCGGAGATCCTGAAGCGCTGGTACGAGATCGGCCTGTACGAGAAGCTGCGCCAGAGTGCGAAGGGCCGCGCCAAGTTCGTGCTGCATGACGGTCCGCCCTACGCCAACGGCAACATCCATATCGGCACGGCGCTGAACAAGATCCTGAAGGATCTCGTCACCAAGAGCCAGCAGATGCTCGGCTTCGATTCCAACTACGTGCCGGGCTGGGACTGCCACGGCCTGCCGATCGAGTGGAAGGTCGAGGAGGAGCATTATCGCAAGAAGGGCAAGCAGAAGCCCGACTTCCGCGACAGCGCCGCGATGATCGATTTCCGCAAGGAGTGCCGCGCCTATGCCACGCACTGGCTCGGCGTGCAGCGCGAGGAGTTCAAGCGCCTCGGCGTGATCGGCGATTGGGACCATCCCTACGCCACCATGAGCTATCCGGCCGAAGCCCAGATCGCGCGCGAGCTGATGAAGTTCGCCGCCAACGGCACGCTCTATCGCGGCTCCAAGCCGGTGATGTGGAGCGTGGTCGAGAAGACCGCGCTGGCCGAAGCCGAGGTGGAGTACGAGGACCACACGTCCGATACGGTCTGGGTGAAATTCCCGGTGACCTCGCCCGCGCACGGTGCGCTCGCCTCGGCGAGCGTCGTGATCTGGACCACCACGCCCTGGACGCTGCCAGGCAACCGCGCCATCTCGTTCTCGCCGAAGATCGCCTATGGCCTCTACAAGGTGACGGACGCCCCCGCCGACAATTGGGCCAGGAACGGCGACCTCCTCATCCTCGCCGACGCGCTCGCGCAAGACGTCTTCAAGCAGGCGCGCGTGACGGCTTATGAGAAGGTCCGCGACGTCCCCGGCGACACCATGGACGCGATCGAGTGTGCCCATCCGCTCAAGGGCGTCGGCGGTGGCTACGACTTCATCGTGCCGCTGCTGCCTGGCGACCATGTCACCGACGACACCGGCACCGGCTTCGTGCACACGGCGCCCGGCCATGGCCGCGAGGACTTCGATGTCTGGATGGCAGAGGCGCGCGATCTCGCCGCGCGCGGCATCAACACCGCGATCCCCTACACTGTCGACGAGAACGGCGCCTACACCGATCATGCGCCGGGCTTTGCCGGCAAGCGCGTCATCACCGACAAGGGCGAGAAGGGCGATGCCAACGAGGCCGTGATCAAGGCGCTCGTCGAGAAAGGCATGCTGCTCGCCCGCGGCCGGCTCAAGCATCAATATCCGCACTCCTGGCGCTCCAAGAAGCCGGTGATCTTCCGCAACACACCGCAATGGTTCATCGCGATGGATAAAGACATCGCGGTGGGCGGCAAGACGAAGAGCGGCGACACGCTGCGCGCCCGCGCGCTGCAGGCGATCTCGGTGACGCAATGGGTGCCGCCGTCCGGCGAGAACCGCATCAACGGCATGATCGAGGCACGCCCGGACTGGGTGATCTCGCGCCAGCGCGCCTGGGGCGTGCCGATCGCCGTGTTCGTGCGCGAGAAGGGTGACGGCTCCGCCGAGATCCTCCAGGACGAGGCCGTCAATGCGCGCATCGGCGACGCCTTCGAGAAGGAAGGCGCCGACGCCTGGTACGCGACGGGCGCGCGCGAGCGCTTCCTCGGGCCCCGCGCGAACGAAGACTGGCAGAAGGTCGACGACATTCTCGACGTCTGGTTCGATTCCGGCTCGACCCACGCTTTCGTGCTCGAAGATCCCGTGCAGTTTCCCGGGCTCGCCGGCATCAAGCGCAAGGTCGACGGCGGCGCCGACACGGTGATGTATCTGGAAGGCTCGGACCAGCATCGCGGCTGGTTCCACTCCTCGCTGCTGGAAAGCTGCGGCACGCGTGGCCGCGCGCCGTACGACATCGTGCTGACGCACGGCTTCACCCAGGCCGAGGACGGCCGCAAGATGTCGAAGTCGCTCGGCAACACCATCGAGCCGCAGGCCGTCATCAAGGAATCTGGCGCCGACATCTTAAGGCTCTGGGTCGCGTCGAGCGACTATACCGACGACCAGCGCATCGGCCCCGAGATCCTGAAGAACACCGTCGAGACCTATCGCAAGCTGCGCAACACGGTGCGCTGGATGCTGGGCACGCTGCATCATTACAGGCCGGCCGATGCAATCGCGCCGGCCGAGATGCCCGAGCTCGAGCGCTTGATGCTGCACGAGCTCTCAGGTCGCGCCGCCGCGATCGGCAAGGCCTACCGGGAGTTCGACTACAAGACCGTGGTCGCGATCCTGTCGGCCTTCCTGAACAGCGAGCTCTCCGCATTCTACTTCGACATCCGCAAGGATACGCTGTATTGCGATCCGCCCTCGTCACTGACACGCAAGGCGGCGCTGACGACCATCGATCTGTTGTGCGCTTCGATCCTGAAATGGCTGGCCCCGATCCTCAGCTTCACTGCGGAGGAGGCGTGGCGCATGTACCGGCCCGACGCCGAACCGTCCGTGCACCTGACGCTGTTCCCGAGCGATCTCGAAGCCTTGCGCGACGACAAGCTCGCCGCGAAATGGGAGACGATCCGCAACGTGCGTCGCGTCGTCACCGGCGCACTCGAGCTGGAACGCGCCGCCAAGAACATCGGCTCCTCGCTCGAGGCATCGCCGGTGATCTATGTCGCCGATCGCGGCATGCTGGCGACCTTGTTCGACATCGATCTGGCTGAAGTCTGCATCACCTCGAACTACGAGGTGCGGGAGGGCGAGGCGCCGGCCTCGGCGTTCCGCCTCGATGCCGTGCCCGGCGTTGCAGTCGTGGTGGAGAAGGCGGTCGGCACCAAATGCGCCCGCTCCTGGAAAATCTCGCCGATGGTCGGCGAAGACGCCGAATACCCCGACGTCACCCCGCGCGACGCCAAGGCGCTGCGCGAATGGAAGGCGCTGGGGGTGAGCATCTGATCGGTCGGCCATGACCCCGCTCCGCGCCGGCATCCTCGCGGCCATGGTCACGCTCGTGGCCGACCAGGCCTCGAAGCTCTGGCTGTTGAACGTGTTCGACCTCGCCCGTCGCGGCGCGGTGCGGGTGACGCCGTTCTTCGACCTGGTGCTGGCCTGGAATATCGGCATCAGCTTCGGCTGGCTCCAGAACGACAGCCAGGCCGCGCAGTTCGCACTGATGGCCGTCAAGGCGATCGCGGTGGTTGCGCTGGCGATCTGGATGGCCCGCTCGCACACCATGCTCGCGACCGTCGCGCTCGGCCTGATCATCGGCGGCGCCATCGGCAACGGCATCGACCGCCTAGCCTATGGCGCGGTGGTGGATTTCGCCCTGTTCCACATCGAGATCGCCGGAAATACCTATAATTGGTATGTGTTTAACCTCGCAGACGTGGCCATCGTTGCTGGGGTGGCAGCGCTATTGTATGATTCCTTCCTGGGGGTACCCGCCGCAAAAGCGCCCTGATCCCGGCCGATACGGACCGGCAGCTGGAACCCGGCTTTTGCAAGGGTCAAGCCGCGTGTGGGCGGCAATCTGCTACAATATGAAACAGGTACGGTGATGCGCAGCTCGAAAACCAGCGGTTCGATGGTTCGGGGCTCCCAATCGGGGGGCTGGCGGGCACTGAAATTGGCCGCCGTCGCGCTCGGCATCGGCCTCGTCGTGTCGACCGGCGCCGCCCGTGCTGCCGACGATGACGACGACGACGACATGACCTTCGAAGAGAAGCTCATCGACAACCTGATGACCGGCCTTGGCGCCAGGAGCATGGAAAAACCCGGCATCGAATACCGCGAGCGTTCGCCGCTGGTCGTGCCGCCCAGGCTCGACCTGCCACCGCCTGCCGCAGCCGAGGCTGCGGCTGCGCCGAACTGGCCGAAGGACCCCGACGAGAAGCGCCGCAAGGAGGCCATCGCCCAGCGGAAGAAGTCCGGTAACAAGGCAACGGAGTACTGGAAGAACGCCCAGCCGCTGTCGCCCGCCGAGTTGAACGCCCATAGGACGGCCGCCGCCGAAAAGACCGGCAATGATCCGGTCCAGCCAGGCAGCAACACCGCCAATCCGACGATGAGCCCTGCCGAACTCGGATATACCGGCGGGCTGTGGAAACTGTTCAAAGGGAACGGGCCCGAGTCCAAGCAGTTTACGTCGGAACCGCCACGCCAATCGCTGGTGGAGCCGCCGCCGGGATACCAGACGCCGTCGCCGAACTACGCCTACGGCGCCGGCCCGGATAATTCGAAGCGGACCTATTTCGACGTCCGATCCGGCAAGGAGAAGGAACAATAGCGTTCCTGTCCCGTCGCGACATTCTGACCCACGCGAAGCGAGGGTCGGGCGGTGCATGTCCGCCCACCTCATTCAAAATTGCTTATCAGTAACTTGCCTAAGCGTTGAGTTCTCTGCTTCGTGACGCGAAGCCTCAGCCGCACGGTGTAGCCTGCCGTGCCCTCCGAGCCGGAGATCCGGGCTCGGCACCTCACAACCAGGGATCATGATGTCCTCTTACCGATCGGCTGCCTGCCTCCTTGCCGCGCTGCTTTCGACGAGTGTCCTTTCGGCCGGCGCCGCCCTTGCCCAGACCACGGTGACATCGGCTCCGCCCGCCAGCTTCACGCTCGCCAACGGCATGCAGGTCGTGGTGATCCCGGACCGCCGCACCCCCGTTGTCACCGAGATGATCTGGTACAAGGTCGGCTCGGCCGACGAGACGCCCGGCAAGTCCGGCCTCGCCCATTTCCTCGAGCACCTGATGTTCAAGGGCACCGCGAAGCATCCGGCAGGCGAATTCTCCCAGACCGTGCTGCGTGTCGGCGGCAACGAGAACGCTTCGACCTCGGTCGACTACACCAACTACTATCAGCGCGTGCCGAAAGAGCAGCTGCCGACCATGATGGAGTTCGAGGCCGACCGCATGACGGGCCTCGTCCTTAAGGACGAGAACGTGCTGCCCGAGCGCGACGTCGTGCTCGAAGAGTACAACATGCGCGTCGCCAACAATCCGGATGCGCGGTTGAACGAGCAGATCATGGCCGCGCTCTATCTCAACCATCCCTACGGGCGGCCGGTGATCGGCTGGCATCAGGAGATCGAGAAGCTCGATCGCGAGGATGCGCTTGCCTTCTATCGCCGCTTCTATGCGCCGAACAACGCGATCCTGGTGATCGCCGGCGACGTCGACGCCGCCGAAATCCGCCCGCTGGTCGAGCGCAATTTCGGCTCGATCCCCGCGCAGCCCGCGATCCCGGCGCGGCGCGTTCGTCCGCAGGAGCCGGAGCCCGCCGCTCCACGCACCGTCACGCTGGCCGACCCGCGCGTCGAGCAGCCGAACATGCGGCGCTATTATCTCGTGCCCTCCGCGACCACGGCCGCGGCCGGCGAGAGCGCGGCCCTCGATGTGCTGGCGCAGCTGATCGGCAGCGGCAGCAATTCCTATCTCTACCGTGCCCTCGTGGTCGACAAGCCGCTCGCGGTCTCCGCCAGCGCCAGCTATTCGAGCATCTCGCTCGACCCGACCCAATTCGCGATCTCGGCTGCACCGAAACCCGGCGTCAGTTTTTCGGAGGTCGAGCAGGCGGTCGACGGGGTCCTCGCCAACGTCGCACAGAACCCGATCCGCGCCGAGGATCTGGAGCGGGTCAAAACCCAGCTCATTGCCGAAGCGATCTACGCCCAGGACAACCAGGCTGTGCTGGCGCGCTGGTACGGCGGCGCGCTGACCACGGGCCTGTCGATCGAGGACATCAGGAGCTGGCCCGATCGCATCCGCGCCGTCACCGCCGAGCAGGTTCGCGCCGTCGCCCAGAAATGGCTCGAGAAGAAGCGCTCGGTGACGGGCTACCTGATCAAGGACACTGCAACCGCCAAGCGCGAGGAGAAGCGCTCGTGACCTATTCCTTCCTTCGCCGCCTTGCATTCTCCGTTGCCGCCGGCGCCGTCCTCGCATTCTCTGCCGCCTCGCCGTCGCAGGCCGCCGCAAAGATCCAGCACCTGATCTCGCCGGGCGGCATCGAAGCCTGGTTCGTGCAGGACGCAACCGTGCCGCTGATTGCCATGGAATATTCCTTCGCCGGGGGCTCGGCGGAGGACCCCAAGGACAAGCCGGGCGTTGCCAATCTGGTCGGCTCTCTCCTCGACGAAGGCTCAGGCGATCTCGATTCCAAGACGTTCCATGAACGGCTCGACCGCCGCGCCATCGAGCTGTCCTTCAACGCCACCCGCGACACCCTCCGGGGCAGCCTTCGCATGCTGCGCGACAACAAGGACGAAGCCTTCGACCTGCTCAGGATGGCGCTGACCTCGCCGCATTTCGACACGGCCGACGTCGAACGCATCCGCTCGCAGGTCATCTCGGGCCTGCGCCGCGAGACCACCAATCCGACCTCGCTGGCGAGCCGCAAGTTTCTGGAGCTCGCGTTCGGCGATCACCCCTACAGCCGGCAGAGCAACGGCAACCTCGACAGCGTGCCGACCATCACAATTGCCGACCTGAGGAATTATGTCGGCCGCGTCCTTGCCAGGGATGGCCTCAAGATTGCGGTCGTCGGCGACGTCGATCCGGCTACGCTCGGAAAGCTGCTCGACCACACCTTCGGCAGCCTGCCGGCCAAGGCCAATCTGACGCCGGTCCCCGACGTCGAGGCTGCAAAGCCGCCGCAACGCGCCTTCGTGACCCTCGACGTGCCGCAGACGGTGATCACCTTCGGCGGACCCGGCGTGAAGCGGAGTGATCCGAGCTTCATGGCGGCCTACGTCGTCAACCACATCCTCGGCGGCGGCGGCCTATCGTCCCGGCTCTATCGCGAGGTGCGCGAGAAGCGCGGACTGGCCTATTCGGTGTACGAGTCGCTGCTCTGGATGCAGCACTCGGCGATTTTCATCGGCAATACCGGCACCCGCGCCGACCGCGCCGGCGACACCATCGAGGCCATCGAACAGGAGGTGCGCCGCATCGCCGAGGAGGGCCCGACGCAGAAGGAGCTCGATGAGGCCAAGTCCTATCTCAAGGGCTCGCAGATGCTGGCGCTCGACACCTCGTCCAAGCTGGCACAGGCGCTGCTGCAATATCAGCAGGACAAGCTGCCGATCGACTATATCGAGAAGCGCAACGCCATCGTCGACGCCGTGACGCTGGACGATGCCAAGGCGGCCGCCAAGCGGCTCTGGGGCCAGGGGCTGCTGACCGTCGTCGTCGGCCGGGCCCCGCAGGCCGCCGCGCAACCGGCGGCTGCACCGGCGACGAAGTCGAACTGATCTCTTTTCTCGACGTTTCCTGAATGGCCGGGGCCATCCCGGTCATTTGCGTTTCACGGCAGCGCCATTGCTGACGACGGATGTCCGCGGTATGTCCTGACATCACGAATGGTGCCAGCATGCTGCGGATATCCCGCGATCTCGTCATCGACGAGGACGACATCGAGATCGGCTTTGTCCGCGCCTCCGGCCCGGGCGGGCAGAACGTCAACAAGGTCGCGACCTCCGCGCAGCTGCGCTTCGACACGCGCAAGCTGACCTTGCCCGAGGACGCGGCGCTGCGCCTTGCCCGCATTGCCGGCCAGCGCATGACCAAGGACGGCGTGATCGTGATCCACGCCCAGCGCTTCCGTACCCAGGAGCGCAACCGTCAGGATGCCATCGACCGTCTCGTCGAGATGCTCAAGGAGGCCATGGTCCGGCCGACGCCTCGCCGTGCGACGCGGCCGACCTTCGCCTCCAAGCAGCGCCGCCTCGAGGGCAAGAAACGCCGCAGCGACATCAAGGCCGGCCGCGGCCGGAGCTTCGACGATTGATGCGAAAAAACCTCCGGTCGCGCGAGCGGCCGGAGGTTTGCCGCTTGCAAGCTGGCGTCAGTAGCGCTTGCCGGCCGCAGCACCGCCGGTCGCCGCATCGTCTGCGGTGCCCTTGCGCGTCGCGCTGCCGGTGGTCCCGACGGCCCCCTTCGTGCCTTTGCCCGACTTCATGCCGACCTTCTCGCCGGCTGCGCCCTGTTGTGCACCGAGATCCTCATCCTCGCTGCCTGACGCGCCGCCTTGCATGGGCTTGCTTTGTACGGTGCCGCCAGGCCTCGTCCCAGACGAGGTGCCTTGGGCGAGAACGGGCGTTGCAACGAGGGCCGCGAGAGCGCAAGCGATCGCGGAGGTCTTCACCAACTTCATCCATTTCTCCTGGAATGTCGCGATGAACCGTTCGGCTGCCTTCTGCACCGTTCGCCTGCACCGGACCGGTTCATCGCGAAGAGAGTTCGAACGGCGCGGTGTGATGCAAGCCGCGTCGTGTGGTGATCGTTTAGGGTTTTCGCGGCGCTTTCGCGGAATTGTGCTCCTCATATGCGGCGGCGCGGAACATGCCAAGCATTCCCGACGGACGACGCGCGCCGAAAATGTCCCCCATTTCGGGTGTGGGAAGCTCGACCTGACCCATGCATTTGTCGCTGCGCGGCATTAGACTTGAGAATAATCGCCGAGTGAGCCTCATGCCCGTCCGCCAGCTGCCAGAACAGGTCGTCAACCGCATCGCCGCCGGCGAGGTGGTCGAACGTCCGGCGAGCGTGGTCAAGGAGCTGGTCGAGAACGCTATCGATGCCGGCGCGAGCCGCATCGACGTCTTCACCGACGGCGGCGGGCGGCGGCGAATCGGCATCACCGACGACGGCAGCGGCATGACCGCAAAAGACCTTGCGCTCGCCGTCGAGCGCCATGCCACCTCCAAGCTCGACGACGAGGACCTGCTGCAGATCCGCACCCTCGGGTTTCGCGGCGAGGCCCTGCCCTCAATCGGCTCGGTGGCGCGCCTCTCCATCACCACACGGCACGCCAGCGAGCCGCACGCCTGGGCGTTGTCGGTCGAGGGCGGCGAGAAGTCCGGGATCATGCCGGCGGCGCTGGCGCATGGCACGCGCGTCGAGGTTGGCGACCTCTTCTACGCGACGCCGGCGCGGCTCAAGTTTCTGAAGACCGACCGCACCGAGGCGGAAGCCATCCGCGAAGTGGTACGGCGCCTCGCGATGGCGCGGCCCGACATCGCCTTCACGCTCGCCGGTGAGGAACGCGCGCCGGTGACCTGGACCGCCGCGCTGCCCGGCGCGGCCGGACGGCTGACCCGGCTCGGCGACATCCTCGGCGCCGAATTCCGCAGCCACGCCGTCGAGGTCCATGCCGAGCGCGAGGGCGTCGTGGTCGCCGGCTATGCCGCAGCGCCTGCGCTCACAAAAGCCAACGCGCTCGGCCAATATCTCTTCGTCAACGGCCGGCCGGTGCGCGACAAGCTCATGCTCGGCGCCGTGCGCGCGGCCTATTCCGACTACCTGCCGCGCGACCGCCATCCGGTGCTGGCGCTGTTCGTTACGCTCGATCCGCGCGAGGTCGATGCCAACGTGCACCCGGCCAAGACCGAGGTGCGCTTCCGCAACGCCGGCCTCGTCCGCGCGCTGATCGTGCATGGCTTGAAGGAAGCGCTGGCGCGCGAGGGCCGCCGCACCGCCGCCAATAGCGGCGAGAGCGCGCTGTCCTCGTTCCGGCCCGCCTTCATGCCGCCACGTCCGGCAAGCTGGGACTGGCGCGCCTCGCCAGCCGCCCCGGTGGCGCCGATGCCGTCGTTCGAAGGCGCCGCCGCGCCCGCCTTCGCCGAGCGCGCGCAGGCTGCGTTCGACGTCGGCGCGCCCAGTGCTGACGTGCGGATCGAGAGCCAACCCGCCGTCGATCTCGTCGATCGCCCGCTCGGCGCGGCGCGCACGCAGATCCACGAGACCTACATTGTCTCGCAGACCCGCGACGGCCTGATCATCGTCGACCAGCACGCCGCGCATGAGCGCATCGTCTACGAGCGGCTGAAGGCCTCACTCGCTGCCAACGGCGTGCAGCGGCAGATCCTGCTGATCCCTGAGATCGTCGAGATGGATGAGGCCACTGTGGAGCGCTTGCTCGAACGCAGCGAGGAGCTGGCGTCGTTCGGCCTCGCCATCGAATCCTTCGGCCCGGGCGCGGTCGCGGTGCGCGAGACGCCGTCGCTGCTCGGCAAGACCAATGCCGGCGGCCTGTTGCGCGATCTTTCCGAGCACATGGCCGAATGGGACGAGGCGCTGCCGCTCGAACGCCGCCTGATGCACGTCGCCGCGACCATGGCCTGCCACGGCTCGGTTCGCGCCGGCCGCCGGCTGCGCCCGGAGGAGATGAACGCGCTGCTGCGCGAGATGGAGGAGACCCCGAACTCCGGCCAGTGCAATCACGGCCGGCCGACCTATGTCGAGCTGAAGCTGAGCGACGTGGAGAAGCTGTTCGGGCGGCGGTGACGGTGCCGTAGGGCGGATTAGCCGAAGGCGTAATCCACCTCTTCTGCTTTCGCCGTGAGAGACAGTGGCGGATTACGCTTCGCTAATCCGCCCTACGCAGAAACACAAACTCCGTGTCGTCATAGGCCCGCCGCTCCAGCTCCTCAAAACCTTGTGGCGTCACGAACTGCGCGGCCTTCGCCTCTTCCACCACGAGCAGCGCGCCGGGCGTGAGCCAGCCGCCGTCGCGAAGGCTCGCGAGCGCCTTCTCGGCAAAGCCCTTGCCATAGGGCGGATCGAGGAACACCAGCGAGAACGGCTCGACGGGATGCGCGGGGCCGAGGTCCGTCGCATCGCGGCGGTAGACCTTGGTGATGCCGCCGAGGCCGAGCGCCTCGACATTGCTGCGCAGTAGCGCGCGCGCCTCCGCGCCATTGTCGACGAACAGCGTGAACTTCGCCCCGCGTGACGACGCCTCGATGCCGAGTGCGCCGGTACCGGCGAAGAGATCGAGCACGCGCGCGTCCTGGATCGGATTGTCGTAAGCGTGCACGAGGATGTTGAACACGGACTCGCGCAACCGGTCCGCCGTCGGGCGGATGTCACGCGAAGACGGTGAGGCGAGATTGCGCCCCTTCAAACGACCGCCGACGACGCGCATCACACCACTCCGTCATGCCCGGGCTTGTCCCGGGCATCCACGTTCTTCAGCCGTAGGCGCAAGCAAGACGTGGATGGCCGGGTCAAGCCCGGCCATGACGACCGCTTGCGCAGTGCCAGGCTCGTTCTACCCATTTGGACCTACTCGCCGTCCCGCGGCGTCAGGTCGCGCTTGCCGTGATAGCCGCGCTTGGGACGGCGCGGCGGGCCGTAGCCGCTCGCCTCCATCTCGTTGCGCTCGCGCGCCTCCTCGCTGCCGGTGCGCTGCACCAGCACACGGCGGCCCTTGCGGTCGTTGATGACGGCGCGCTTGCTGGCGGGCTTCTTCTCGCTCGCTGCGTCGTCGGCGCGCGAAGATGATTTCGAGGGCGCGTCGAACTGCGCGCCCGACTTCTCGATCACCTTGTCGCCGAGCTGCTCGCGCAGCACGCGCGCGCGGATCTCCTCGACCTGGCCTTCCGGAATCTCGCCGAGCTGGAACGGGCCGTAGGAGACGCGGATCAGCCGGTTCACCTCGAGGCCGAGATGGGCGCAGACATTGCGCACCTCGCGGTTCTTGCCCTCGCGGATCGCGAACACCAGCCAGACATTGGCGCCCTGGTCGCGTTCCAGCGTGGCCTCGATCGGACCATACTTGACGCCCTCGATCTCGATGCCGTTCTTGAGCTCGTCGAGCTGCGCCTGGGTGACGTCGCCATGGGCGCGGACGCGGTAGCGGCGCAGCCAGCCGGTGTCGGGCAGCTCGAGCGTGCGCGCGAGGCCGCCGTCGTTCGTGAGCAGCAAGAGCCCCTCGGTGTTGAAGTCGAGCCGGCCGACGCTGATCAGGCGCGGCAGGCCTTCGGGCAGATTGTCGAACACGGTCGGACGGCCCTCGGGGTCGTCATGCGTCGTCATCAGCCCGCGCGGCTTGTGGTAGAGGAACAGCCGCGTGCGCTCGCGCTCCGGCAACGGCTTGCCGTCGACCATGACCACGTCGTTCTTGGTGACGTCGAGCGCCGGCGAGTTGATCACGCGGCCATTCACGGTGACGCGGCCCTGCGTGACCATCTCCTCGGCGTCGCGGCGCGAGGCGAGACCGGCGCGGGCCACCACCTTGGCGATGCGCTCACCGGCCTTCTTCGGCTTCGGCGCCTCGTCGCGGCGCGGCCGGCCCTCGAAATCACGATCGCGCTCGCGATAGGCGCCGCGGCCGCCGAAGGCCGGGCGCTTCTCGAAAATCCTGCTGTCGTCCTCGTTGTCGCGGCGCGGACGATCGCGGAAGCGGCCCTCGTTGCGCGGATGCTCCTGCCAGTCCATGCGGCCTTCGGGACGCTGGCGTGGGCGATCGAACTTCGGACGGTCACCGCGTTCGCTGTCGCGGTCACGGGGCCGATCGAATTTCGGCCGCTCGCGGAACGGGCGGTCACCGGATGCGCGGTCGTCGCGCGAACGAGAGAAACGCGGACGGTCCTCACCGCGACCGCCCTCACGGCGATCGTCGCGCTGACGCCAGGGCTTCTCGTCGCCGCGATCGCGGCCGCCGAAATCCTTGTCGAAGCTCTTGCGCGGGCGATCCCCGCGCGGTGCGCGATCACCGCGATCGAAATTCGGGCGGTCTCCGCGCGGCTTGAAGCTGCGTTCGCCACGATCCTCGCGCGGCCCGCGATCCCCTCGGTCGCGTTGGCGATCCCCACGGTCGCGTTGGCGATCCGGCCCGCCCCGCGAAAATTTCCGTTCGCCGTCGAACTTGCGCTCTGGACGGTCGCCGCGCGGCGCGTAGGGTTTCTTGTCGCCGAACTTCCTGTCGCTGGAGCGGCCGGCCGAGCGTGCATCGTCGCGGTCCCTGCGCGGCGGACGATCGTCGCGGCCAAATGACGGGCGATCGCCGCGCGGCTTGAAGCTGCGCTCGCCGCGCCCCTCGCTGCCGCGGTCGTCGCGCTTGAAGCGGGGACGGTCGCTGAAATCGCGGCGCGGTGCGTCGCCCTCCTCGCGGCGGCGGAATGGACGGCTGTCGCGGTCGCCACGCGGCGGACGGCTGTCGCGCGCGCCCTTACCCCCACCCTTGCCCTCGAAGCCGCGCTTGGCGAATTTCTTCTCAGGCCCGCGCGGCTTGCCGCTACGGCCCTTGGCCGGGCCTCGCCGGCCGCGGGAATCGTTGTCTTTGTCGCTGTCGCGAGGCATGACTAATCTCACTTAAGGGGTGGCGCGAGCATTGTGCGCGCTCGTTGCGAGCCGCATGCTCAGGCAAAATCGGTATCCACTCTTGCTGAAGGCGGAGCTAGTAGCAGGTTTCTGGCGATGATACGAGGCATGAAAGCCCCTTCTTTCATGGATTTGGCGCTTCTGGCGGCCGAAAATGCCGGAAAAGCGGGCGAAGTTCCGATCGGGTGCGTGGTGGTCCGCGCTTCCGAGGTCATCGCCACCGGCGCCAACCGGACGCTGACCGACCATGATCCGACCGCCCATGCCGAGATCATCGCGCTGCGCGCGGCCGCCGCGAAGATCGGCAGCGAGCGCCTGGTCGACTGCGACCTCTACGTGACGCTGGAGCCCTGCACCATGTGTGCGGGCGCGATCTCGTTTGCAAGGGTGAGGCGGCTCTATTACGGCGCGGCCGATCCCAAGGGCGGCGCGGTGGACTCGGGCGTGCGGTTCTTTGCCTCGCCGACCTGTCACCACGCGCCGGACGTCTATTCCGGCGTCGGCGAGAGCGAGGCGGCGCGGCTGCTCAAGGAGTTCTTTCGGGAGCGGCGCTAGGTGCCACGCACTCTGCTGTCATGCCCCGCGAAGGCGGGGCATCCAGTACGCCGCGGCTTGTCGGTTCTATCACTGCCGTCACGGAGTACTGGATCGTCCGCCTTCGCGGACGATGACAGTTGAGGGTGTGGCGGACGGCGATGCCTAGGCCAAGAAGAACTCGCGCAACGCCCTCGCGGTCACATCCGGATTCTCCTCCGTCAGAAAGTGCCCCGAATCCACCGGCATGCCGTCGACGTTCGTGGCCCATTGTGTCCACGTGTCCAGCGGCGTCGCGGCGGCCTGGGCGATGCCGGCGTTGCCCCACAGCGCCAGCATCGGAATGGTGATCTTCTTGCCGGCCTCGAAATCGGCCTTGTCGAGGTCGTAGTCGAAATAGGCGCCGGCGCGGTAATCCTCGCACATCGCGTGGATGCGGGCGGGATCGCGGAACGGGGCGAGGTAGTGCTCGAGCGCGCGCGGGTCGATCGCCTCCAGCGTCTTCGACTTGGTCTGGCTCGCCATCTTGAAGCGCAGGAAGAACTCGCCTTGGCCTGCGATCAGCGTCTCCGGCAGCGGATAGGGCTGCGCCAGGAAGGTCCAGTGATAGATCTTCAAGGCATAGGCGCGGTTCATCCGCTCCCAGTAATTATAGGTCGGCAGGATATCGAGCACGGCGAGCTTCGACAGCCGGCCGGGATGGTCGAGCGCGAGCCGGTACGACACGCGGCCGCCGCGGTCGTGGCCGGCGAGCGCGAAATGCACGTGGCCAAGGCGCTCCATGACCTCGACCATGGCTTTCGCCATGGCGCGCTTAGAGTAGGGGATGTGCAGCGCATCGCTCGCGGGCATGTCGGACCAGCCGTAGCCCGGCAGGTCGGCGATGATCAGCGTGAAGTGCTCGGCCAGCTCAGGCGCCACCTGGTGCCACATCACGTGGGTCTCGGAGAAGCCGTGCAGGAGCAGCAGCGGCGGGCCCTTGCCGCCGACGCGGGCGAAGACGCGGCCGAACGAGGTATCGATCCATTCGGCGGCAAAGCCCGGATAGAGGTCGGCGAGATCGGACATCTTGTTGCATCCTTATAGGTCGGTCGCGGGGCCGCTCGACAAACAAAACGTCGAAAACAACCCCATGCACAGTACCGGTATTATGGTCGGGGCAACTAACCCCAACTGCTGATTGCACATTCTGGATTGTAGATGTGGCGGCGCGGTGACGCCAACGTCGCGATTCCGGATCCGCGCTTTTGGGAGCACCGTCCGGAATGACGCGCTAATTTTGCGCCTTTTCCGCCTCCACCGCCTGCCAGCCGATGTCGCGGCGGCAGAAGCCATCAGGCCAGTCGATGCGGTCGACGGCCTGATAGGCGCGGCGCTGCGCTTCCGTCACGGTCGTCCCCAGCGCGCAGACATTGAGCACGCGGCCGCCATTGGCGAGGATCGCGCCGTCCTTGGCCACCGTGCCGGCGTGGAAGATCTCGACGGTATCGACCTTGGCGGCCTCATCTAACCCGCCGATCCGCGTGCCCTTCTGGTAGTCGCCGGGATAGCCCTTCGCCGCCATCACCACGGTGAGCGCCGATTCCTTGTGCCAGCGCAGGTCGAAGTGCTTCAACTCCCCGTCGCAGGCGGCGAGCAGCGCCGGCACGATGTCGCTCATCATGCGCAGCATCAAGACCTGGCACTCGGGATCGCCGAAGCGCACGTTGAACTCGAACAGTTTTGGCCCCTGCGTCGTCAGCATGATGCCGGCATAGAGCACGCCGCGGAACGGCGTGCCGCGCTGCTTCATGCCCGCCACCGTCGGCAGGATGATCTTCGCCATGATCGCGTCGTGGATGGCGGGCGTGACCAGCGGCGTCGGCGAATAGGCGCCCATGCCGCCGGTGTTCGGGCCGACGTCGTGGTCGAACACGCGCTTGTGGTCCTGGGCGGAGGCCAACGGGATCGCCTTGTCGCCGTCGCACAGCGCAAAGAAGCTGATCTCGCGGCCCGGCAGAAACTCCTCGATCACGACCTCGGCGCCGGCCTCGCCGAAGGCGCCCTCGAACATCATGGCGATGGCGTCCTCGGCCTCGCGCACGGTTTTCGCAACGACGACGCCCTTGCCGGCGGCAAGGCCGTCGGCCTTGACCACGATCGGCGCGCCCTGGCTCTGCACATAGGCGCGCGCCTCATCGGCATTGGTGAATCGCTTGTAGGCGCCGGTCGGAATGCCGAACTCGGTGCACAGCGCCTTGGTAAACCCCTTGGAGCTTTCGAGCTGCGCCGCCACCTTGCTCGGCCCGAACGCCTTGATGCCGGCTTTGGTGAGATCATCGACGATGCCGGCCGCCAGCGGCGTCTCCGGCCCGACCACCACGAGCTCGACCGCGTTCTTTTTGCAGAACTCGATCACGGCGCCATGGTCGGCGACATCGAGCGCCACGCATTCCGCCTCCCTGGCGATGCCGGCATTGCCGGGCGCGCACCAGAATTTGGTCACCAGGGGAGAGGCTGCGATCTTCCACGCCAGGGCATGTTCGCGGCCGCCGGAACCGAGCAGGAGAATGTGCATCGAAGGCTCAGGATAAGGGGTTTTGCTGGGGGCGGAGGTCGCATAAATCGGGGT
>NZ_JADYVO010000033.1:0-48071 GCF_020193825.1 Bradyrhizobium sp. NBAIM18 | reverse complement strand
GGGCCTGCGCGATTGCGCTGCCTGAGGCGGCGATCAGGAGGCCCGCAAAAATGAGGTTTGTCGTGCGCATGGGAAGGAAACGCGCGCGCGAGGCCCCCTGTTCCCGCAGGTGGCAATCACGATTTGCGGTAGCGAATCAGGGAGAAATGACCCATCGGCGGCATGGGGCGGCGCTCGGTGAGCGCGACGCCGCCGTGCCTTGTGGCCCAGCCCTCGAGCCGGGCCCAGGGGAATTCCGGGCGCCAGCCGAGGCGGCGGGCGATGGGCGCGAAGGCGAGCTCGAACAGTTTTCGCGGGCCGCTCTCGGCACCGATGTGATTGACCAGGATCAGCTCGCCGCCGGACTTGAGCACGCGCATGAACTCGTCGAGCGTGCCTTCGGGATCGGGCACGGCGGTGATGACATATTGCGCCACCACCGCGTCGAAGAAATCATCGGGGAAGGCGAGGTTCTTCGCATCCATCACCGAGAGCACTTCGACATTGGAGAGACGTAAGCTCCGGACACGCGCCTGCGCCTTGCGCAGCATCGGCTCGGAGATGTCAACGCCGCAGACCTTGGTGGTGCGCGCGTATTCGGAGAGCGAAAGACCGGTGCCGACGCCGACGTCGAGGACACGGCCGCCGATGCGGTCCGCCTCCGCGATGGTCGACTGCCGGCCGGCGTCGAACACCTTGCCGAACACGAGATCATAGACCGGCGCCCAGCGGCCATAGGCCTTCTCGACCCCGGCCCGCGAGATGTCTGCTGCCATGCCCCCTGCCCTTACTTCACCTCTCCCCAACAGGAGAGGTGAACCCAGCCCAATGAGTTGTGTTTGATGTCGTCATTCCCTCAGCCGCGCACGGCTTCCGCGAGCGGGCGCGATGTGCCCGCGCCGGCCTTGGCTGCAGCGCTTTGGATGAAGCCGCCGCCGAGCACGCGGGCCTGGCCGCCGGCTGCGTCGTAGAACACGCAGGCCTGTCCGGGCGAAACGCCCTCTTCGCCCGCGACGAGCTCGACCTCGTAACGGCCGTGGCTGCCGCGCAGCCAGGCTGCTTGCGGACTGCGGGTCGAGCGCACGCGCACGAACATTTCGAGGCCGCTTCCGATGGCGCGGTCGATGTCGCCGTCGCCGATCCAGTTGACGTCGCGCAAGCTGATGCGGTGCATCTTCAGCGCATCGCGCGGGCCGACCACGACGCGGCGGGTCGCGGCGTCCAGCCGCACCACGAACAGCGGCGCATGGGCTGCGATGCCGAGGCCGCGGCGCTGGCCGACGGTGAAATTGGCGATGCCGTTGTGCCGGCCGAGCACGCGGCCCTCGAGATCGACGATGTCGCCGGGGTCCATCGCATTGGGGCGCAGGCGCGTGATGATGTCGGTGTAGCGGCCGGTCGGCACGAAGCAGATGTCCTGGCTGTCGTGCTTGTCGGCGACCGCGAGGCCAAAGCGACGCGCGAGCTCGCGCGTCTCGGGCTTGGTCATGTCGCCGAGCGGAAAGCGCAGGAAGTCGAGCTGTTCCTGCGTGGTCGCGAAAAGGAAATAGCTCTGGTCGCGATCGGCGTCGGCGGCGCAGACCAGCGCGCGCGAGCCGTCGCCCCGGCGGCGCGAGGCGACGTAATGGCCGGTGGCGAGCGCCTGGGCGCCGAGCTCGCGGGCGGTCTTCAAGAGGTCGCGGAATTTGACGCTGCGGTTGCACTCGATGCAGGGCACCGGCGTCTCGCCGAGCGCGTAAGAGTCGGCGAAATTGTCGATGACGGACTCGCGGAAGCGGTCCTCGTAGTCGAGCACGTAATGGGGAATGCCGAGCTTGGCCGCGACGTCGCGGGCGTCGTGGATGTCCTGGCCGGCGCAGCAGGCGCCCTTGCGGTGGGTGGCCGCGCCATGGTCGTAGAGCTGCAGCGTGATGCCGACGACGTCGTAGCCCTCAGCCTTCAAGAGCGCAGCCGTCGTCGAGGAATCGACGCCGCCCGACATGGCAACGACGACCCTGGTGTCCTCGGGACGGCCTTCGAGATCCAGACTGTTGAGCATGGGCCCTAGAGCGTTGTGACGGCGGCGACGCGCGAATCCGCGATTTGCTTTCTCGGGGGACGGCGGCGATTCCCCGGAACCTTGGTTCCCGAAGAGCACGACTGCCCAAGTCGAAAGCGGCTGAGAGTAGCCTCTTTAATATAGGCGGCATTCCGGTGAAGCAATCACGCGAGCCCCCCGCTTAGGGCAATTCTTGCCGGGGCGGCAGAAATGGCGGGGTCGGAGCCGGCTGGCCGGCAATGCACCCACGTCGCCAAAGTATTGATTATGTTGCTGAAATCTTCGAGTCGGGACGCTGGCCCGCTCCTTGCTCCCTCTTGATGCGAAGTTGCTTGCAAGGGGTTGCCTGTGGTCGGTCGGATGTCAGATGTCGTGGCAAGCGTGCAAATCCAGAGCGCGCAGCAGAAGCCTGCCCCGTCGCAAGCCCCGAAGGACACGCCCGCGAGCGAGGCTTTCGGCTCGCTGGTCGACAGCAACACGCAAGGGATCGACAAAAACGCGCCGGCGCAGGACAGCCCGCCGCGCCGGAGCGAGCAGACCTCGTCCTCTCCGGCGGCCGAGCGGCCGTCGCGCGACACCTCGTCCACGGACCAGGCTTCGCAGAGCAAGGCAAGCGACGACACCGCCCCGTCTGCGCCGGCGGAGAATGACAGGGGCGAGGCGTCCAGCGATCCGGCCAAGGACGCCGGCAAGGTCAAGGACAAGTCCGAGATGGCGGAGGCCAAATCGGCCGACAAATCCGACGAGCCCGAGAGCGACGCGACTGATGGCACCGAGGTCCTCACCGCCGCCGTCGAGGCGGCTGCCGCTGCGCCGTCCGCGACGACGCAGACCGCCCTGCCCGACCCCGGCATCATCGTTGCCGCGCCCGTCGTCCCGGTCGACCCGAATGCAGCTGCGAACCAGGCTGGCGATGCCGCCGCGCCACTCGCGATCGCCGCGGCAGGTCTTGCCGCCAGCGCCTCCATCGCGGCCCAGATCGCCGGCACCAAGACCGATACTGCCACGGCGAGCGCCAAGGCCGCAGGCGCCGAGGTCGATGCCGAGACCACGACGACGCTCGGCGAGGCCGCCGCCGGCACGACCGAGACCGCCTCGACCGATGCAAAAGCTGGTGGCGGACTGATCGCCGCGGTCAGCCAGGGCACGCCCAAGACCGCGTTCAAGGATGCCGCCACGGCGCAGGCTAAGGGCGACGTCTCCAATATCGGCCAGGACACCGGCAAGGCGAACGTCGCTGCGCACGCACCGGCCGCCAACGCCGCCCATGCGCAAGGCTTGAAGCCGCAGGCCGATCACGTCGCGACCGATGCCAAGGCGGGCCCCGCCGACCGCGCCGCCGATCCGGCCCAGGGCACGTCGGCCGCGCCGGCGCATGCCGGCCCGCAAGCCACACTCGCTCCGACCGAAGCCAGCGCGCAGGCCGCCTCCGCCGTGCAGGCGCCGCTGACCAATACGACCTCGGCCGCGACAGCATCAACCGCGACGCTCACCGCGACCGCGGCGACCCACACTACGGCTGTGCCGATCAGCGGCATCCCGATCGAGATCGCAGCCGCCATTCGCTCCGGCAAGTCGCGGTTCGACATCAGCCTCGATCCGGCCGAGCTCGGCCGCATCGACGTGCGCATCAACGTCGACCGCGCCGGCAACGTCACCTCGCATCTCACCGTCGAGAAGCCGGAGACGCTGCAGATGCTGCGTCAGGACGCGCCGCAATTGCAGCGCGCGCTCGACGATGCCGGCTTCAAGACCGGCAGCAACGGTCTGTCCTTCAGCCTGCGCGACCAGAATTCATCCGGCCAGCACTCAGGCCAGAACAACGACAATGGTGGCAATGCCCGCCGCCTGATCATCAGCGAGGACGACAGCGTTTCCACGGCGCCCATCGGGCGCGGCTATGGCCGCATGCTCGGATCGAGCAGCGGCGTCGACATCAGAGTGTGAGGAGTATCAGGCAATGACCACCACGAATGCCGCCACTTCGCCCCCGGTCGTCTCCGGGACGACCGACCTGCCGAAATCCTCGTCGAGTTCGTCGATGAGCTCGACCACGGGGTCGACGCTCGCCGGCAATTTCCAGACCTTCCTGACCCTGCTGACGACGCAGCTGCAGAACCAGAACCCGCTCGATCCGCTCGACACCAACCAGTTCACCCAGCAGCTGGTGCAGTTCGCCGGCGTCGAGCAGCAGCTCAAGACCAACGAATCGCTGGCCCAGCTCGTCACCCTGCAGCAGACCACGCAGGCGACCCAGGCGCTGGGCTTCGTCGGCAAGACCGCGCTGGTCGACGGCTCTACCGCGACGATGAAGAACTCGTCGGCTGTCTGGCATCTCAACGTGCCGACCGACTCCACCGTCGAGATCTCGATCGCCAATTCCAGCGGCCAGACCGTGTTCAACGGCAAATATACCGCCGCCGCCGGCAACGACATTCCCTTCACCTGGAACGGCATGGGCAATGACGGGACGCAATGGCCCGACGGCAAGTACACGATCTCGGCCACGGGCAAGGACGTCGCGAACAACAATGTCGGCATCGCCGCCCAGGTGCAGGGCGTGGTGTCGTCGGTCGATCTGACCCAGTCGCCGCCGCTGCTCACCATCGACGGCGCCAGCTACACGCTGAGCCAGGTGAAGAGCATCATTGCGACGAGCTATTGAGGGCGGGCAAGCGAACCACATACGAGATGTCATCCCCGCGAAGGCGGGGATCCATAACCCCAGGAAGTCGTTTTCGCATTAGGTCGTAACCCCGAGTCGTCGTCAAACTGCTCCCTGGGGTTATGGGTCCCGGGCTCGCGCTACGCGCGCCCCGGGACGACGGTTGGGCCTCCGCGACACCACGGCAGGCCTCGTTTGTTAGTAAAGTATTTACCTTCTGCCCCGCTCGGCCGGCCGAGATTGCCTCTCCCGCCCGCCGAGTCGGCCGCGTTCCCGCAAGATTCAACGAGAATTGTATTGAACCCTTAGGCTTAGCGGATTTTTAAGCCGCGGGGGGTACGGTTACGGGCGTGAGTTCAGTGGTTGAGAGTTTGTGAGTACGCCATGACAGAACCCCATCGCCCGAGGGTAAAATACGTCATCGGGCCGGACGGCAGTCCGTTGACGATCGCGGATCTGCCTGCACCCGGCACCAAACGCTGGGTCATCCGCCGCAAGGCCGAAGTCGTCGCCGCTGTCCGTGGCGGACTTCTCTCCCTCGAGGAGGCCTGCAGCCGTTATACCCTGACGGTCGACGAATTCCTCTCCTGGCAGTTTTCCATCGACCAGCACGGTCTGGCGGGTCTTCGCACCACCCGCATCCAGCAATATCGCCAGTAGGCGATCCGGAATTCTGCGGTTATTGACGAAAATCGGCCTCGCTCTGCGAGGCCGATTTTTTTCATGATGCACTTTTGTCCGACCTCTTAACCTTCGTTAACCATATCGAAACCATCACCTAGGCAATAATTGCCCAGTCGACCGCTCGGTTGCGGGTCGGATTGGTCGGGGCGGTTGCTTGCAAGGTCTTGCGGACTTCTTAAAAAGTATCGGTGCCGCCCGGTTCGGGGCGATGATCGCGGTCACCGCCGCGCTCATCGGCTTCTTTGCCTTCGTCATCATGCGTGTCACCACGCCGCAGATGACGACGCTGTTCACGGACCTGTCCGTCGAAGACTCCTCCAGCATCATCAAGGACCTGGAACGCCAGGGCATCCAGTTCGAGATCCGCAATGAGGGCTCCATCATCATGGTGCCCAAGGACAAGGTCACGCGGCTGCGGATGAAGCTCGCCGAGGGCGGCCTGCCCAAGGGCGGCGGCGTCGGCTACGAGGTGTTCGACAAGTCGGACGCGCTCGGCACCACCTCCTTCGTCCAGAACATCAATCATCTGCGCGCGCTCGAGGGCGAGCTCGCCCGCACCATCCGGGCCATCGACCGCATCCAGGCCGCCCGCGTCCATCTGGTGCTGCCCGAGCGGCCGCTGTTCGCCCGCGAGGCGCCGGAGCCCTCGGCCTCGATCGTGGTGCGCGTCCGCGGCGCGCTGGAAGCCCAGCAGATCCGCGCCATCCGCCACCTCGTCGCCTCCGCCGTCAACGGCCTCAAACCGCAGCGGGTCTCGATCGTCGACGAGGCCGGCCAGCTGCTCGCCGACGGAGCCCAGACCGATCCGGAACAGGCGGTCGGCGAGGAACGCCGCATCGCCTTCGAGAAGCGGATGCGCAAGCAGGTCGAGGACATCGTCTCCTCCGTGGTGGGCTCGGGCCGCGCCCGCGTGCAGCTCTCCGCCGATTTCGACTTCAACAAGGTCACCCAGACCTCGGACAAGTTCGACCCCGAAGGCCGCGTGTTGCGCTCGAGCCAGACCCGCGAAGAGCAGAGCATGACCGCCGACAACAACGGCCAGGTCACCGTCAACAACGAGCTGCCCGGCAACCAGCAGAACAACGGCGTCGCGCCCAAGGACCAGAGCAAGAAGACCGAGGAGACCAACAATTACGAGATCTCCCGCACCACCAAGACCGAGGTGACCGAGGCCGGCCGGGTCAACCGCATCTCGGTCGCGGTGCTGGTCGACGGCATCTACAGCAAGAACGACAAGGGCGAGCTGGCCTACCAGGACCGCACCAAGGAGCAGCTCGACCGCATCGCCACGCTGGTGCGCTCGGCGATCGGCTTCGACCAGAAGCGCGGCGACCAGGTCGAGGTCGTCAATCTGCGCTTCGCCGACGCGCCCTCCACCGCCCCGATCGGCGAACCTGGCGGCCTCCTCGGCATGCTGCAGTTCACCAAGGACGACGTCATGTACTTCGTCGAGCTCGGCGTGATGATGCTGCTCGGCCTCGTCGTGCTGTTCCTGGTGATCCGCCCGCTGGTCAAGCGCATTCTCGCCTCCGACGAGGTCGCCGCCGCCATCTCCGGCGTGCTGACGGGCCCAGCCGCCTCGGAAGAGGCCGCGCCGGCCGGCCAGCCGCTGCTGCCGAGCGGCGGCACCAGCGCCATCGACGTCGCCACCATTCAGGGCCAGGTCCACGCCCAGTCCGTGCACCGCGTCGGCGAACTCGCCGAACGCAATCCCAACGAAACCGTCGCAATCATCCGCCAGTGGCTGACTGAGCCGACGAAATAACCAAAGCCAAGTGCATCAAGAAGTGATCTGACATGGCCGCTAATCTGCAAAACGCCAACTCGAACGACATCACCAGCGTGATCTCCACGCTGGGTCAGCGCGCCGGCAATCGCGCCGCCGACGGCAAGGGCCTCGAGCAGCTGCCCGGGCCGAAGCGTGCCGCGATCCTGATGCTGGCGCTCGGCGAGCAATACGGCGGCAAGATCTGGGGCCTGCTCGACGACGACGAGGTGCGCCAGCTCTCGCTGGAGATGTCGACGCTCGGCACCGTCGAAGTCGACACCGTCGAGGACATGCTGCTCGAATTCGTCTCGCGCATGTCGGCCTCGGGCGCGCTGATGGGCAATTTCGACGCCACCGAGCGGCTGCTCCAGCAATACCTGCCGCCGGAACGCGTCAACGGCATCATGGACGAGATCCGCGGTCCCGCCGGGCGCAACATGTGGGAGAAGCTCTCCAACGTGCAGGAAGAGGTGCTCGCCAACTACCTCAAGAACGAATATCCGCAGACCATCGCCGTGGTGCTGTCGAAGCTGAAGCCCGAGCACGCCGCCCGCGTGCTCGGCATCCTGCCCGAAGAGCTCGCGCTCGACGTCATCAACCGCATGCTGAAGATGGAGGCGGTGCAGAAGGAGGTGATCGAGAGCGTGGAGAAGACGCTGCGCGTCGAGTTCATGTCCAACCTGTCGCAGACCCGCCGCCGCGACGCCCACGAGGTGATGGCGGAAATCTTCAACAATTTCGACCGCCAGACCGAAACCCGCTTCATCACCTCTCTGGAAGAGGACAACCGCGAATCCGCCGAGCGCATCAAGGCGCTGATGTTCACCTTCGACGACCTGGTGAAGCTCGATTCCGGCTCCGCCCAGACCTTGATGCGCAACGTCGACAAGGACAAGCTCGGCGTCGCGCTCAAGAGCGCCAACGAGGACGTCCGCAACTTCTTCTTCGGCAACATGTCCTCGCGCGCGGCCAAGATGCTCCAGGACGACATGGCGGCGATGGGCCCGGTGCGCCTGCGCGACGTCGACGAGGCCCAGGCGCTGCTGGTCAATCTCGCCAAGGACCTCGCCGCCAAGGGTGAGATCATGCTGACCAAGAACCGCGCCGACGACGAGCTGGTGTACTGATGGCCGCTCCGGCAAAATTCCTGTTCGATACCGACTTCGCGGCGCCCGAGCGCGCGACGCGCGAGAAGGCCGCGACCGCGGCAGAGATCGCGCAGAAGGTCGCGGAAGCCGAGGCGCGCGCCTATCAGGACGGCTTTGCCGCCGGCCAACGCGAGGCCAAGGCCGAGAGCGACCGCCGCGTCGCGCTCGCGATGGAGGAGATCAACATCGCCATCCGCGGCGTCGCCGCCGGCATCGGCAACATCGAGACCAGGATGGAGACCGAGGCGGTCGAGGTCGCAATCGCGGTGGCTCGCAAGTTGTGTGCCGACCTCGTCGCCGCCGAGCCGCTCGGCGAGGTCATCGCGCTGGTCAAGGACTGCTTCTCGCATCTGGTCGCGACGCCGCATCTCGTCGTCCGCATCAACGATGCGCTCTACGACAGCGCGCGCGAGAAGATCGAGCGGCTCGCCAAGCAGAGCGGCTTCGAGGGCCGGCTGGTGATCCTGGCCGAGCCGGAAATTGCCACCGGTGACTGCCGGATCGAATGGGCCGATGGCGGCGTCGTGCTGGAGCGCGGCGCCATCGCGGCCAAGATCGACGAAATGGTCGGACGCTATATCGCGTCCCGCAGGGGGAGCTAAACCATGAGCGACACCGACGGACAGGTCCCGCTGCCCGATCTCAACGGCCCGATGCCGCCTGCCGGCACCGACGTCGGCTACAACGAGGACGAATATGCGGCGCGTGCCGCCGCCGACCTCGAGGCGGTATTCGACGTGCCGGTGCAGGTCTCGGCCGTGCTCGGCCGCTCCAAGATGGACGTCGGCGAGCTCCTGAAGCTCGGACCGGGCACCGTGCTCGAGCTCGACCGGCGCGTCGGCGAGGCCATCGACATCTACGTCAACAACAAGCTGGTCGCCCGCGGCGAGGTCGTCCTGGTCGAGGACAAGCTCGGCGTGACCATGACGGAAATCATCAAGGCCGAACGCGGCTGACACGCAAGGACATGACGCGCGACGGCGCGAGCAGACGGACAGGAGACTGACATGCGGCTTCTCATCGTTGGCACATTGAAGGGCCAGCTCACCACCGCCACCAAGATCGCGATGGAGAACGGCGCCACCGTGACCCATGCCGAGGATCACGAGCAGGCGATGCGCGTGCTGCGCGGGGGCAAGGGCGCAGACCTCCTGCTGGTCGACGTCGCGCTCGACATCCGCGACCTCGTGCTGCGGCTGGAAGCCGAGCACATCCACGCCCCGATCGTCGCCTGCGGCATCACCAACGACGCCCGCGCCGCGGTCGCCGCGATCCATGCCGGGGCCAAGGAATACATCCCGCTGCCGCCGGATCCGCAGCTGATCGCCGCGGTGCTGGCTGCTGTCGCCAACGATTCCCGCGAGCTGGTCTATCGTGACGATGCGATGGCAAAGGTGATCAAGCTCGCCCAGCAGATCGCCGGCTCGGACGCCTCGGTGATGATCACCGGCGAATCCGGCACGGGCAAGGAAGTGCTGGCGCGCTACGTCCACTCCCGCTCGGCCCGCGCCAAGCGCCCGTTCATCTCGATCAACTGCGCCGCCATCCCGGAGCACCTGCTGGAATCCGAGCTGTTCGGCCACGAGAAGGGCGCCTTCACCGGCGCGGTCGCCCGCCGCATCGGCAAGTTCGAGGAGGCGACCGGCGGCACGCTGCTGCTCGACGAAATCTCGGAGATGGACGTCCGCCTGCAATCGAAACTGCTGCGCGCCATCCAGGAGCGCGTGATCGACCGCGTCGGCGGCACCAAGCCGGTTCCGGTCGACATCCGCATCATCGCGACCTCGAACCGCAATCTCGCCGAAGCCGTGCGTGAGGGCACGTTCCGCGAGGACTTGCTGTTCCGCCTCAACGTCGTGAATTTGAAGATCCCGCCGCTGCGCGAGCGTCCCGCCGACATCCTGGAGCTCGCCCAGCACTTCGTGAAGAAATATGCCGACGCCAACGGCGTGCCGCTGCGTCCGCTCTCGGCCGAGGCGCGCCGCGTGCTCTCCGCCAACCGCTGGCAGGGCAACGTCCGCGAGCTCGAAAACACCATGCACCGCGCGGTGCTGATGGCCCAGGGCGACGAGATCGGGCCCGACGCCATCATCACGCCCGACGGCGACCGCCTCGACCTCGCCAAGACCGCCCCGGCCGTGGCGCATGCCACCATGGCCGCCGAGCAGGTGACGCGCGCGCTGGTGGGGCGCACCGTGGCCGACGTCGAACGCGATCTCATCCTGGAGACGCTGAAGCACTGCCTCGGCAACCGCACCCACGCCGCCAACATCCTCGGCATCTCGATCCGCACGCTGCGCAACAAGCTCAACGAATATGCCGACGGCGGCATCCCGATCCCGCCCGCAGGCACGCCCGGGGAATATCCGCGGATGCCGATGATGGGGGCGTAGACGCCCGCGACCATCGAGCGGACGCGAATGCCCGGGCCAAGTCCGGGCATTTTTCGTTTGGCGCAGGCCGCCACCCCGTCATTGCGAGCGCAGCGAAGCAATCCAGAATCCCTCGGCGGCGACAGACCGGATTGCCTCGCTGCGCTCGCAATGACGAACCTCAAGAGCATCCTTCGCATGACCAAACCGCGCCACGTGACTATGCCATCCGCGCGGCACGCCCTATAACCCCGCCCGAAAACCACGCGAGGGACCACATGTCTGAAGCTCAAATCACGGATTGGCTGGCGTCGCAGAAGCAGGCGATGATCGACCTGCTCCGCGACGTCGTGAACATCGATTCCGGCTCCTACGACAAGGAAGGCGTCGATGCCGTCGGTGCGCGGTTCGAGCGGCATTTTGCCGAGCACGGCATTCCGTTCCGGCGCGAAAGCCACGGCACGTTCGGCGACGCGATCCATGCCGAGGTGGCAAAGCCCGGCAGCAACGAGAAGCCGGTGCTGTTGATGGGGCATCGCGACACCGTGTTCGGCAAGGGCGAGGCCGGGCGGCGGCCGTTCACGATCCGGGATGGCCGCGCCTATGGACCCGGTGTCGCCGACATGAAGTCCGGCCTCGTCATGAACGTGTTCGTGGCCACCGCCTTCCACAAGTTCGGCGGCGCACCGCATCCGATCAAGGTGCTGATCACCTCCGACGAGGAGATCGGCTCACCCTCCTCGCGCCCGGTGATCGAGCGCGAGGGACGCGCAGCCCGCGCGGTGTTCAATTCCGAGCCGGGCCGGCCCACGGGAAACGTCGTCACCGGGCGCAAGGGCGGCATTTTCATGCACATGGCCATCACCGGCAAGGCCGCGCATTCCGGCGCCAACTTCGCCGCCGGCGTCAGCGCCATCGGCGAGCTCGCGCACAAGATCGTCCAGATCCACGCGCTCACCGACCTCGACAAGGGCATCACGCTCAATGTGGGCCTCGTCTCGGGCGGGCAGTCCGTCAACACGACGGCGCCTTACGCGGAAGGGCAGATCGACCTGCGCTATGTCGATCCGGCCGATCGCGCGTGGATCATGGGTGCGATCGAAAAGATCGTCGCGACCTCCTACGTGCCGGGCACCAGCGCGACGCTGTCGATCAAGGGCGAGTTCGTGCCGGTGGTGCAGAGCGCGGACTCGAAGGCGCTGTTCGAAGGCTATCAGGCGGCCGCAAGGCAGGTGGGCCTCACCACGCTGCAGGGCGAGTTCTCCGGCGGCTGCGCCGATTCCGGCTTCACGGCCGCCGTGGGCACACCGACCATCTGCGGCCTCGGCCCGGTCGGCGGCCTCGCCCACACGCCGGAGGAATATCTGGAGATCGACAGCATCGTGCCGCGCGCGCAGGCGCTGGCGCTGGCGATTCTGCGGGGGTGAACGGAGGTGCGTAGGGTGGGCAAAGCGAAGCGTGCCCACCGTTCCGGTTGCTGCCTTGGAGAGATGGTGGGCACGGCGCAAGGGCGCCTTTTGCCCACCCTACGAGACCGACCAAGTTCTACGAATAACTCGGCGCGTCCGGCTTGCGGAAGATGTGGATGGGATCGCCCGGCACGATCGGAGAGCCAGAGAACATCGCATAGGCGTAGAGCGCGAGATAGGCGATCGCGAGCGCACCGACGGCGTAGAAGATCAAGGTAGCCACGCGCTTCATCGTTCCGCTCCATGCGTCAGGCGGGACAGCCGAGGAGCGCTTCTAGAGCGATGAGGCGGAAAAGGCCAGCCTTGCGCGAGGCTGCCGTCGGCGATCAAATGCCGCGCCGGCCGCGCGCGGGAAGACTGACATCGGCGAGCCGGGCGGCGTCTTCGTCCTGGTCGACCGCCACGTACTGCCCGTGCCAATAGGCCAGTGCGGCGGTGCGGGTCGAGCTCCTGATGTCCCTGACACGGCCGATGACGATGCCGTGCGAGTGGCGCTCGACGATCTCCTCGACTTCGCAATCGAAGGCCGAGAGCGCGCCGACCAGCAGCGGAACACCCGAAACCGCCGTCACCCATTGGCTGCCGGCAAACCGATCCGCACCCTTCAGCCCGCCCTTGCCGGCAAAGCGTTCGGCGACCCCGAGCTGGTCGGCATTGAGGATATTCACGCCGAAAGCGCCAATGCGGCGGATCAGCGGAAACGACGAGGCGTCGCGGTTGATGCTGACCAGCAGCGTCGGCGGCTCGACCGACAGCGAGGTCACCGAAGTCACGGTCATGCCCGTGATGTCCTTGCCCCGCCCGGCGGTGATGACGCTGACGCCGCCGGTGAGATGGCGCATGGCGCCGCGGAAATCGGCGGACGAGACGGGGATTTCGGTCATGAGATCGCGGGGCACTACATTCATGGCGTTGCTCCCCACAAGCGGGGTTCCCTGTATCTAGGTACGATCGTCCGCCGACAACAGGTGGCTCAGGATGGAGCCTTCGAGGCCGGCCAGCTCGGCCGAGCCGCGCTGGCGCGGCCGGGCGGCGTTAACCGTGACGTCATGGGCGATGCGGCCCTCATCGATCAGCAGCACGCGATCTGCCAGCGCCACGGCTTCGGAGACGTCGTGGGTCACCAGGATCGCGGTAAAGCCCTGGTCGCGCCAGACTCGCTCCAGCAGGCGCTGCATCGAGATGCGGGTCAGCGCATCCAGCGCGCCGAGCGGCTCGTCGAATGCGAGCACGCGCGGGCGCGAGACCAGCGCACGGCCGAGCGCGACCCGCTGCTTCTGGCCCCCTGAGAGCACCGAGGGCCATTGGTCGCGCTTGTCGGCGAGGCCGACCTCGATCAACGCCTTCTCGGCGCGGGCATGCGCATCGCTGGACGCGCGATCGCGGCCGAGGCCAACCTCGACATTGGCGAGCACGCGGGCCCAGGGCAGCAGACGGGGCTCCTGGAACATCACGCGGATGTCCTCGGGCTGGATGTCCTGACCGAAGCTGATGCTGCCGGCATCGATCTTGTCGAGGCCCGCAATCAGACGCAGCAGGGTGCTCTTGCCGCATCCGCTCTTGCCGACGACCGCAACGAACTGGCCGGCGGGAATGTGCAGGTCGATGCCGCGCAGCACCTCGTTGTCACCGAAGGATTTTCGCAGGCCCCGGATGCTGAGCGGCAGGCCGCTGGCCTGAACCGGCCGCTCCTCCCGCACCACGCGGGCGTGAGGGGCGAAATTGGCGCGGCCGGCGAGCTCGGTCTCAGGAAGGGAGGTACGAAGCGCTGTCTGCATGTGATTCCCAGTATCCTTGCTCAACGTTTCTGGAAGGCGGGGTGCCAGGAGAGCGTGAGACGCTCCAGCACGCGGGAGGCGCTGTCGGCGACTTTGCCGAGCAGGGCATAGATCAGGATCGAGAGCACGACGACGTCGATCAGCATGAACTCACGCGCCTGCATCGCCATGTAGCCGAGGCCGGAAGAGGCCGCGATCGTCTCGGCGACGATCAGCGTCAGCCACATGATGCCGAGCGCAAAGCGGATGCCGACGAAGATCGAAGGCAGCGCGCCCGGGAAGATGACGCGGCGGAACAACTCGCCATCGGTCATGCCGTAGATGCGGCCCATCTCGATCAGCTGCGGATCGACGGTGCGGATGCCGTGCAGCGTGTTGAGATAGATCGGGAAGAACACCCCGAGCGCCACCAGGAACAGCTTTGCGCTCTCGTCGATGCCGAACCAGAGGATGACCAGCGGGATCAGCGCCAGATGCGGCACGTTGCGCACCATCTGCAGCGTGGTGTCGGTGAGCCTGGCCGAGAGCTGCGACAGGCCGTTGGCGAGGCCGAAGGCGAAGCCGATGCTGCCGCCGATCAAAAAGCCGATCGAGGCGCGCCAGAACGACACCCAGATGTTGCGGATGAGCTCGCCGGACATCAGCAGCTTCCAGCCGGCGAGCACGACGTCGCTCGGCGCCGGCAGTACCCGCGTCGGCACGAAGCCGGTGACGCTCGCGACTTGCCAGACCGCGATGATGGCGAGCGGCACGATCCACTGGATCAGGCCGTCGATGCGCGGCAGGCGGATGCTGCGCGGAAGCGAAATGCTGTCGATCATGCTCATGATTGCGACACCCGATGTTGCGGACGGAAATCGCTGCCGACCGTCTCGCCGAACGGACCGCCGTTGAAATGCAGCTTGGTCACGTTGGAAGGCTGTTCCAACGCTAGCAGCGGGAACACCAGCTCGGCGAAGCGATAGGCTTCCTCCAGATGCGGATAGCCCGACATGATGAAGGTATCGATGCCGAGATCCTGATACTCCTTGATACGTGCCGCCACCGTCTGGGCGTCGCCGACCAGCGCCGTGCCGGCGCCGCCGCGGACGAGGCCGACACCGGCCCACAGGTTCGGCGCGATCTCGAGCTTGTCACGCTTGCCGCCGTGGAGCTGCGCCATGCGCTGCTGGCCGACGGAATCCATACGGGCAAAGTTCTTCTGCGCCAGCGCGATGGTGTCGTCGCTGACATGCTTGATCAGCTTGTTCGCGGCGTGCCAGGCTTCTTCATTGGTCTCGCGGACGATGACGTGAAGACGGATGCCGAAGGAGAGTTTTCGGCCACGGGCCGCGGCAACGTCCCTCACCTTCGCGATCTTCTCGGCGACGAGCGCCGGCGGCTCGCCCCAGGTGAGATATTTGTCGACGGTGTCGACGGCGACGTCGATGCCGGCATCGGAGGAGCCGCCGAAATAGAGCGGCGGGCGCGGCGACTGGACGGGGGGAAACAGCAGCTTGCCGCCCTCGATGCGGATGTGCTTGCCCTCGACGTTCACCGTCTTGCCGGCGAGCAGGTCGCTGTAGACGTTGAGGAACTCGCGGGTGACCTCGTAGCGCTCGTCATGGCTGAGGAAGATGCCGTCGCCCTTGTTCTCGACGGGATCGCCGCCGGTGACGACGTTGACGAGGAGCCGGCCGTTCGAGATGCGATCGAGCGTCGCGGTCATGCGCGCGGCCACGCTCGGCGATTGCAGGCCGGGACGAACGGCGACGAGATAGCGCAGCCGCTCCGTGAACGGCGCGACTGAGGAGGCGACGATCCAGGAATCCTCGCAGGACCGTCCGGTCGGCAGCAGCACGCCAAAGTAGCCGAGCTGATCGGCCGCCTGCGCGATCTGGCGCAGATAGTTGAAGTTGACCTCGCGGCCGCCGATGCCGGTGCCGAGATAGCGGCCGTCGCCGTGGGTCGGCAGGAACCAGAGGATGTTGGCGTTGGATTGGCTCATCGATGTGCCCCTAGCCGTAAGTCGTGCCGACGGCGGCCGCGACGATGCCGATCGACAGCACGATGGCTGCGATCATGCGTTGAACGATGCGCTTCATGTTCAGACCTTTTTGAACGGGAAGAGTTGTCGGCACGGTCAGGCTGCCGGGTTGCGCCAGACGATGTCGCGAATGACGATCGGCTTCGGGATCAGGCCGAGCTTGTAGAAGCGGTCGGCGACGCCCTGCTGGGTCGCGGCGATCTCGTCGGTGACGGGGCCGACCACGAAGTTCGCGCGATTGGCGGCGACGGTCTGGATATCAAGCGGGACGCCGGTGATCGCGGCGAGCGATCTGGCGACCTCGTCGCGGTGCTGCTCGGCCCATTGGCCGGCCGCGGTCGTCACGTCGACGATCTGCTGCAGGATCGCCCCATTGTTCTTCGCGAATTCGCGGTTGGCGATGTAGAAGGAATTGGTCTTGGTGACCTCGCGCGCATTGATCAGGATGCGGCCGTTCTGCTTGGACTCGCCGATCGCAAAATAGGGATCCCAGACCGCCCAGGCTTCGATGCTCCCATTGGCGAAGGCGGGGCCGGCGTCCGGCGGCGTCAGGTAGACCGGCGCGATATCGGCATAGGTGAGGCCGGCCTTCTCCAGCGTCTGCACCACGACGTTGTGGGCGCTGGAGCCCTTGGTGAAGCCGATGCGCTTGCCCTTGAGATCGGCGATGTCGCGGATCGGCGACTCCCTGGGCACCAGGATGCCCTGGCCGTTGGTGATGGGCTGACCGGCGGCGTAGACGATCGCCGCGCCCGCGGCCTGGGCAAACACAGGCGGGGAATCGCCGACCGCGCCGAAATCGACGCTGCCGACGTTCATCGCCTCCATCATCGGCGGGCCCGAGGAGAACTCGATCCATTTCACCTCGATGCCTGAGGCTGCGAAATGTTTTTCCAGGGCAGCCTGCTGGCGCGCGATGACCAGCACGCCGGACTTCTGGTAGCCGATGCGAATTTCCTTCACCGCGCCTTGCGCGATCGCAGGCGATGCGAACGCAGCAGCGGCCGCAGTTCCAACCGAAAGTTTCAGAAAGTCCCGACGCTGCATTCCACACTCCCGGCCGCGTGCGGCTGTCATCATTCACGTTTGCGGAATGATGGTGCGCGTCATCGGAAGTGTCGAGATGTCCGGGAAAATAGCGATGCGAGCACTGCGCTGCATGCCGCGCGCGTGATTAATCTTTCAAGCGGCGAAGCGAATGAGGATGGAATTTTTCTGCACGCGAATGTGAGAGCTGCACGGATTGGGTCGGGCCCGGACCGGCGGAACGTAAAAAGTCGCAAAACAACCCCATGCACAGTAGCCGGGCGTGCGAAAACAATGACTTACGTATTATCCGAAGTGCGTTTGACTCGTCGGGCAAAACAGAGGCAGAATGGCATGATTGCGTAGTGGGTGCTGAGGCGCGGAGCTCCCTCCACCCTCTCGCCGTCATTCCCCGCGAAGGCGGGGAATCCAGTACGCCGCGGCCCGGCGATTCAACCACAACTGTCTCGGAGTACTGGATCGCCCGGTCAAGCCGGGCGATGACACCGAACGTGTGACGGGCGACGTGCCACAAGCACCACCGGCCTATTGCTCCCACCTCACCGGCAGATTCTGCAGCCCGCGAAAGGCCCAGCCGCCGATCCGCACCTCTTCGTCCCCGGCGAGCTCGATGCGCGAGGCGCGCGCGAACAAGGTCGGCAGCGCGACGTCGGCGATCATGGCGCGCGAGGCGAAGGCGCCGGCGCAGAAATGCGGGCCGGCGCCGAAGGCGACGCTCTTGGAGGTGTCGCGCCGCACGTCGAACTGATCGGCGCGATCGAAATGCTTTTCGTCGCGGTTGGCGGAGCCGAACATCAGGAACACGCGCTCGTCGAGCTCGAACGCCACATCGCGAATGGTCCAGGGTTTTGCGATGCGGCGCGGCGACATGCCGATCGGCGAGATCCAGCGGGCATATTCCTCGAAGGCCTGCAGCCACGACACCTCGCCGCGCAGGACCAGATCGAGCTGGCCGGGATGGGTCAGCAGCGCCCAGACCGTGCCGGCGATCGCCTTGCGCGGCTCGTTCTGGCCGCCGGAAATGGCGAGCTTGACGTTGGCGCGCACGCTCTCCATCGGCATGTCCGAGGCGAGCAGCACGCCCAAAATGCTCTGGTCGGGATGCTTGCGCATCACCGGCAGGATGTCGTCGATCGCGGCGTCGATGCCCACGGTTGCCGCATGACAGCGCGCCTCGACCTCAGGATCGCCGGCATAATTGGCGATCCCTTCGATCATGCCTTGCGACCACGCGTCCATGTCCTGAAAGCCGATATTGGTAAGGCCGGTGATCGACTTCAGGCATTCGCCGGAGAACGGCAGCGCGAAGTCGCGCATGAGATCGATCCGGCCCGGCTCGAGCGAGGCGATGATGCGATCTGCATGGGCCTGGAACTGGGCGGTCCAGTAGCTCTTCACCGTCTTCGGCGAGACCGTCGGAAACATGGCGCGGCGCTCGACGAGATGCGCCTCGCCGTCCTTGCGCATCATGTTGTGGCCCATCAGCCGGTTCATCAGGCCGGCGGGCTGGTGCGAGGAGAACACGTCGATCTGCTTCTCCGAGATCGAGATGTCGTCGCGGCTCGTCAGCAGCGTCGAGCCGAGCTGCGGCACGAAGGCGATCGGCGCCTCCTTCCGCATCTTGGCGAGCATCGGATAGGGGTCGGCCCAGAAGGCAGCCGGGTCGATCTCGATGCGCGGCGCGGTGCTCAAGCTTCGCTCCCTTGTCGTCTCCTCGATGCCGAGGCTAGCGCCTTTCAGTTGCCGCCGTCTGTCCCCGTGGATTGGGACATGCGGGCCAAAAGCTGCCTTTGTCTGCTTTCAACTCAGATGGCAGCTCCGGCCAGCAAGAAAGCGCCGCCAAGCGCGACCATCACAAGTCCAGGCCAGTTCGATTTGACGCCAAAGCCGCTACCGGGCCTTTCAGGCTCCAGCGTGTCACGCCCGGAGCGAAGCCACTTCCCACCGCTGAATCGACCCCGCCAAATGGGCTGAAACGCCATTTGGAATAGGCCACCGAAAACAAGGAGCACTCCAAGCCATATGAGAGTCATGCTTGCCTCCTCTACCCGCGGAACGGCCGGCCGGCGACCGGCGATCACCCGTACCAGGACAACCTCAGACCTCTCAAATAGTTGATATATGGACATGATTTCTGCTAGGCGTCCATCCGGGCCAGCTTGGGAAATAGTAGCAATTGGTTCCGCCGAAGCGGATTGGTATCAAGGGCCTTGGGCGGGCGAAGCACGAAGGCTGCTGCAGAAGCACGCCGCGCGTCTGAAAGATCGGTCGAATCTGATGGGTCCAGCGCAGCAATGACGGGCATCGATTTCGAGCAGATCGTGGACCGCATCCACGAGGCAGCGACCGTTCCGGAGCTCTGGCCGGACGTCCTGGAGAACATCGCTCATGCCGCGGGCGCGCATGGCATGGTCATGATCACCTCGGACTCCGATCAATGGTCCGGTGTCTGGAATGGTGTCGTGACGTCGCCGTCGATCCGCGAGGCTTTCTCGGCGTTCCTGCGTGGCGACCTCTCCAGCCGGACGGAGACGACCCCGCGACTCCTGGCGCTCGATCACCCCGGCTTCGTCGGCGAGCACGAGGCATTTTCGCTGGAGGAATGGGAGCGCGATCCCTATCGGGTGGAATGGAATAAGAAGTGGGGCTTCGAGCACGCTTGTGCGACGGCGGTCCGCAGCCCGTCCGGTGAGATCATCGTCTTCCACATGGAAAGACTGGCCGGCCGCCCTGCCTTTTCGCGGCAGGACCTCGATTTTCTCGACCGCTTTCGCCCCCATCTCGCGCGGGCGGCTTTGCTGTCGACACGCTGGCGCCTCACCCGGATGCGGGCGGCAACCGAGGCGCTGTCGCTGGTCGGCTTGCCGGCCCTCGCGATCACGCGCTCCGGGCGGGTTCTGGCCGCCAACGCCTTGATCGAAGCCATGACCGACCTTCTGCAATGGTTGCCGAAGGACCGGATTGCGATCAAGGACCGCGCCGCCGACACCCTGCTGCGCGCCGGCCTCGCCCAACTCGATGCGCCGGAAAAGGCCGTGTGCTCCTTCGCCGCGCGTCGCGCCGGCGATCTCGATCGGGTGGTGCTTCATCTGGTTTCGATGCCGGGCGAGGCCCGCGATCTCTTCGATGGGGCGGTTGGCCTCCTCATCGCGACGCCGGTCACCGCCTCCCAGGCCCCGAGCCTCGCCCTTATTCGCGGCCTGTTCGACCTCACCCCCAGCGAGGCGCGCGTTGCGCGCGGAATTGCGCAAGGACAGACGATCGGCGACATCGCCGCTCATCACGGCCTCAGCCGCGAAACCATCCGCACGCAGGTCAAGGCCGTCCTCGCCAAGACGGGAACGCGGAACCAGAAGAGCGCAGCCGCCCTCTTCGGTGCGATCCCCAAATTGCCGCTGAGAGATTGACGCTGGACTTGTCCGGTGGCCTGCCCCGGCAGGGGCAAGCTTCGCTTCACCCAAATGGGTGAAGACACGGGCCGGCGCTCCGGGTTCAACTCCGCCCAAATTGGACGTCTGGCGAGAAGCGGCGGCGATGGCGGGACCGGAATTTCCGATTTTCGAAGTGACCCTGGCGCAGCGCAGGCGCAGGACATGGAACTGGAGCGTCTGCACCGTTCAAGGGGCGGTGGTGATGCAGGGCCGGGAAGCCAGTCGACCCGCAGCAAAGTACCAGGCCGAGAGAGCGCTGTTCATGCTGCTGCTCACCGCGCCCTATCGTTCCCGACTTTCCGCATAGCAAGCCGCTCCTCGAGCGCTGCAGGGTTGCCAGTGTGCGGCAACTGCGGGCATTGATGGGGACAGCAAGCTAAGCGTCGGTCGGCGAGCGACCATGCGTCAGCCAATGGTCGATCTGCCAGGTCTCGTAACCGAGCAATTCGCCGAAGCGCCGTTCGCGATCATCGGACCACGCTCCGGGCTCGTTCAGCAGCGCAAGCATGGCGTCGATCCGCCACTCGTGACCGGGCAATGTGTAGAACAGCATCCGATATTCGAGCTGCGGCGCCCCAGGACATGGCTCGATGAGCTCGCGCTTCGTCAGGCGGCCTTCAGCGACATGCCGGTCGAACATGCGCCAATACCGAATACAAACGTCCGGCTCCTCGCCGACGATATCCATGAAATATGCGAGCGGCTTGGTGCCCCGGAGCATCAGGCCGAGCTCTCTGTTGGTGTGAACCAGATAGGGCACTTGACGACGCCGTTTGGAATGCATGTCTAGCATGTTGGCGACGCAACGTTAATTTCCGCTGAGAGACCCCGCGCGAACGTCCTGAGCGAAAGTCAACGACGGCTTCCGGCTCAATCCGGACAATTGCAACGAATTTCACGGTGTGCCCTCGTGACGGTGGACGTCATGATGGCCAAGACGTCCAGCAAAGAAACGGCTAACCACGTTGCAACGATCGCGTGCGCGAGAGCATGAAAGAGAAATCAACCCATGATAGTATCGGCCTCGCTAGCCGACCAAAGGGAACTGCCGTGACTGAAATGACCAAGCTTCGATCTCGACTTCTTTTGATTGCCTTGTGGGTCAGTCTCGTCGGAGCTCTCGTTGTCTTGTTTACGTTCGTCAACGCACGAGGCGGAAGCGATGGTTCATCCTGGGCGTTCAGCCTGATCGTGTCCTGGTTGCCATTCCTGGCGCTGATGGGCTTCTGGCTGTGGTACGCGCGTTTTAGCCGGCGTTCATCATCCAGAACGAGTTGGGTCGATCTCTACGAGCAGCAGGTCGCCGAAAACAGGCGAACCAATGCATTGCTGGAGAGGATCGCGACGGCTCTGGAAAAGCCGTCTCCGGGTTAGCTCAAACGCCGGTACAGTGCAGTGAGCAGCAGTATGCGCTCAGGATTTTCCGCGCGGATCTGGCTGGTTGCCCTCGCAGTCGCCGTCGTCAGCCGGCCAGCGACTGCCGACGATCGACAGGCTTGTCTGGAAGGATCGAAGGCGGCCTCTGCCGAGACCATCGCCGCCTGCACACGCGCGATCCAAAGCGGAGACTACAACGACCAGGACCTGGCCAATTTGTATCATGCGCGCGGCTATTCCTGGTCATGGACAAGCTTCTCCGATCGCGACGACCGCGCCTTGGCGGACTTCACCGCTGCGATCCGAGCCAACCCGAAGTCTGGCGGTTCACTGCTGAACCGGTCGCACATCTACAATCAACGGCGCGACTACGACCGGGCGATAGCCGACGTCAATCAGGCCTTCGAAGCCGGTCTATCGGACTATGGAAAGCGGGTCGGATACGGCGAGCGCGGCCATGCCTATCACGGGAAAGGGGACAACGATCGCGCCATCGCAGACTTCACCGCCAGCATCCAGCTGAATGCGAACGATGGTTTCGCCATCATGGCCCGAGGCAGCGCCTACTTTGCCAAAGGCGATTATGACCGTGCCATTGCCGACTACAACCGGGTGATCGCACTTGATCCCGAATATGCTCGCGAATACTCTGCCCGCAGCGGCCGCGCCATTGCGTACCTGCTCAAGGGTAACTTCCGCCGCGCCTTCGCGGACGTCGATCAGGGGCAGGCACTATCCTGGCTCGCCACCATCGTCTTTCTGGCAGCGCTGGTCTGGCTTTGTTGCCGAGGGGGCGCACGGGCGTTCGGATGGCGATCTGGACGAACGATCATCGAGATGTGCGAACAGCAGCTGGTCGACTTGCGGCACACAAACGCCGCCCTGGAGAAGATCGCGGCGGCTGTCGAGAAGCGATCGTCGGGTTAGCTCGGGTTCGTCGGACGTTCGGCCGCGCCGACGTTGCTAACTTCCGGAATGGCCGTCAGAGCCGCCGGACCAACCATCATTCTGGCCGGGTCCAAAGTTCGTATTGTTTCGATCCGGCGGGACCCTCATGCCCTGGTAAAAGGCGTAGCCAATGACTCCCAGCAAGGCGACCAGGCAGATAGGTGCAAGAAGCCAGTCTGGCATGTTCTCATCCTCGGATCGGCCCTACGTGCCGCAACCGCATCGGATGATAGGCCAAATGCTTCAACTACACATCCAACCAAATGCTAAAGTTGGATGGACACAGACATCGCGGACTTGGAGCCCCTAGTTCAGGCCGCGCGGACCCGTCAGCAGGCGCAGCACAATTCCGAATAATTCGCTCTGCGAGGAGATGCCGAGCCGCTCATAGGCGCGCTTGCGGTAGGTCAGGGTCGAATGCAGGCTGATGCCGAGTCCTTGCGAGATCGCCTCCGAGCTGAAGCCTGCGAGGATATGGCGGCAGACCTCCTGCTCGCGCGGGGTGAGCGCGGAGAGCGGCTTGCGCGTCGCGAACAGGGACGCAAGATCGGACGGCGGCTTCTCCTGGAAATGGCGCGCGACGCTGGCTGCGATCGCCGGTGCGATCGCCCCGAGCCGCTCGCGTTGCACGGCGCTGAAGCGGCCCTGCGCGGCGATCCGATAGAAGTTGACGTAGAAGCAGGTGTCACCGGTCCAGATCGCGGTCGCACATTTGTCGACGATGCCAGAATCCTGGAAGAAGATCTTGCGGTAGCGCGCACCATACATGCGCGGCGCAAAGCGAGGCAGCATGATCGGCGCGCCGCCCTCGCCTTCGAACAGCGCATCGCGGTTCGGATCCGTTTCGTGAAAATGGCCGGCATAGGCGGCGCCGAGATCGCCGCCGATTGGGATGTTGCCGGCATCGAGCAGGCAGCTTGCCGCGCCGGCCCGGCTCAACGCGAACACCATGCAATGGCCGACATCGGCCTGCCGGCGCAACGTGTCGATGAGCACATCGGGAAAATCGGAGCGGCCGATGGCGAGCACCGCGGGCGTGACATCGCCGGCCGACGGATCAAGGGTCCCGTTGGGTCGCACCGTATTCCTCCGCAAGACGCTCTTTTGCGAGAGGATAGCAGCAACGGAATCTTACCGGAAGCGCTCACGAGCACCGCCGCCCAGGGCCGCTCGGCTGTTGCAGACACCATTGGCGGTTCTCACGCTGCGCCTCCCCCTTCGAGACGGCATCGTCGCGATTTTCTCAGATGAGGCTGATCCGATGGCCCCACCGAGTCACTTCACCCTGTGCCTGAAAGCAATCTCGCGCAGATGACTGAAAAGCTTTGAGAGCCGCTTCAAGCGCTCACTCACGAGCCCGCAGAGAAGCATCAGCCACGTTGCGAGCGCGACACACCACAACAGAAATTCCAATGCTGCGGGCATGAGGGCACCTTTCGAAACGAGTTGCGAAACAAAGGCGGGGCACTAATGCTCGTTGAAAAACGCGAGCGCCGCGTCTGCGTTATCAGCCTTTATGGCCGCTCGCGCTGCCGCGATCATGATCGCCTTCGCTGCCGACCGCATTTGAAGGCTGTTACGGCCTCCTGAATTGCACTAGAATTAATGGTGAAAGTCACAATTCCATTTATGGGAATGATCCGATGGACAGGCTCGATGAACTTGCGACATTCGTCGCGATAGTTGAGGTTGGAAGTCTGGTAGGCGCAGCAAAGCGATTGAAGCGTTCGCCTCCCGCGGTCACTCGCGCGCTTGCGGCCCTCGAGGAAAGGGTCGGAAGACGATTGGTGGAGCGAACAACCCGCCGTCTTGCACCGACGGATGCCGGACGCCACTTTGCTGAGCGTGCCCGCGAGCTGCTCAACGGCTACTCGACCGTCATGAGCAGGCTTGTCGAGACGGAGGGGGCTCCGCTGCACGGTATCCTGCGAATAGCCGCTCCCACCATCTTCGGACGCCGTCATGTCGCTCCGATCGTATCGAGCTTCCTTGACGCTCATCCGGCGATCCGTATCGAGCTCGTCATGGGCGAAAGATCGCTCGACCTGATCAGTGAAGGCATCGATGTTGCGGTCAGGATAGGTCAGCCGCGCGACTCGCGCCTCGTCGTCAGATCAGTGGGGTCGGTCCGTCGCGTCCTGGTGGCCAGCCCTTCCTACTTGCGCAGGCAACCTGAGCTTCGACATCCGCGAGACATACCGAAGCACGATGTCGTGTTCTTTTCCGGATTTGCGGGGCCGACCGAACTGCGTTTTCAGAATCGAGGTCGCCTGCACACGGTTCGCATGATGCCGCGCCTCATGACGACAGATCTCGACACGGTCATTGCCGCCGTGACATCGGGCCAAGGCATCGCTCGACTTTTATCCTATCAGGTCGAAGCCGAGATTTCGTCAGGCAAGCTCGTGCGTCTTCTTCCGGCCTATGAGCCGCCGGCCGTACCGGTTCAAGTCGTGATTCCCGGTTCCCGGCGCACCGCACCGGCTGTGAGGGCATTCGCGGATCACGCCGCTGCGTCGCTCCGTACCCTTTCGATCATCCGCCAGTAACTTCGAGGGAGCTGCGCGGGGCGGGGTGTCCGGTTCTCTGCCTGCAGCCAAACCCATAGTTCCCCCGCGAGGAACGATTGCAGCCCCGCTTTATTGGTCCGTATCTTCAAGGCTTGATCGGGGCGTTGCCCAGGCCGCTCATCGAAGGATCAGTCGATGCGCATCCTTCTCGTCGGGGCTACAGGACTTATCGGATCGGCGATTCACGCCAGGCTGTCCGCCGAAGGACATGACTGCATCTTGGTGTCGCGTCATCCCGCGGCGGCGCACGATCCTCGCCACATCACGCTCGACGTCGCCCGAACCACCGATGCATCGAAATGGAAGGGCCTTCTCGCCGGCGTCGATGCCGTGATCAATGCAGCAGGTGCGCTGCAGGGACAGGACATGCAAGGCGTTCATGTCGCCGGCAGCGCGGCACTCTATGCGGCCTGCGAGACCGCCGGGGTCCGCAGGGTCATCCTGTTCTCGGCAATTGGCAGCAATGTCGATGCGCTCAGCGATTTTTCCCGCACCAAGCGCGAGGGCGAAGCCGCCTTGATGGCGCGGGAGCTCGATTGGGTGGTGCTGCGGCCTTCTGTCGTGGTCGGCCGGCCCGCCTATGGTGGCAGCGCGCTCCTGCGCGGGCTGGCGGCGCTGCCGGTTCTGCCGGTCATGCCCGACACGGCGGCGATTCAACCGGTGCATCTCGACGACGTCATTGAGACCGTGCTGTTCTTCCTGCAGCCCGGCGCGCCTTCACGGGTCGCGGTCGATCTGGCCGGCCCGCGGCGGATCGCCTTCAGCGATGCGGTCGCGCTGTTTCGCGCCTGGCTGCGCTGGCGCCCGGCCTATCGCCTGCAGCTGCCGCGCTGGGCGGCTTCAATTGCCTATCGTGCGGGCGACGTTGCGCAGATGCTGGGATGGCCAACGCCCATCAACACGACGGCACAGGCGGAAATGCGCCGCGGTGCGACCGGCGATCCCGAGCCCTGGCGTCGATTGACCGGCACTCCACCGCGCGATCTCGAAGCCGCGCTCGCGCGCGAGCCTGCGTCGGTGCAGGAACGCTGGTTTGCACGGCTGTATGCGCTCAAGCCGCTGATCTTCGGCGTCTTCGGCGCGTTCTGGATCGCCACCGGCATCATCTCGCTGAGCGCGGGCTGGAATATCGGCATGTCGTTGCTGCTTGAAGGCGGGCTGCAAGGGAACGTCGCGGCGCTCACCGTCACCGCGGGCGCGCTCGCCGACATCGTCATCGGCATCGCCATTCTCTGGCGGCCTCTGAGCCGCTACGGACTCTGGGCAGCACTGATCATCTCGATGACCTATGCCGTGATCGGCACGGCGCTGGTGCCGCGGCTGTGGGCCGATCCGCTGGGACCGATGCTGAAGATCTGGCCGGTGATCATGCTCAACCTGGTCGCCATGGCCATCCGCGAGGATCGCTGATGCTCTACTTCCTCGTGAAGATGGCGCACATCATCGGCGCTGCCGTGCTGCTCGGCACCGGGGCCGGCATCGCCTTCTTCATGCTGGTGGCGCATCTGCGCGGCGACCCGCGCGAGATCGCGGGCGTCGCGCGGACGGTGGTGCTGGCCGACTTCCTGTTCACGGCGAGTGCCGTGATCCTGCAGCCGATCACCGGGACATGGCTCGCCTGGTCGAGCGGCTATTCCCTCGGCGACGGCTGGGTGGCGGCGTCGATTGCACTGTATCTCGTGACCGGCGCCTTCTGGCTGCCGGTGGTGTGGATGCAGATGCAGATGCGCGATCTCGCCGTCGCAGCGGTCGCGAGCAACGGCAAGCTGCCCGCCCGCTATCACCGTCTCTTCTGGTCGTGGTTCGCCTTCGGCTTTCCGGCTTTCGCGGCCGTGCTGATGATCTTCTGGCTGATGATCGCCCGTCCGGCCATTCCATACTGGGATTAGGTTCGCCTTCAGGACAACCCACCTGCCTGATCACCCAACCAGAGCGGGGCGGGTGGCCGACGCACCCCGCTCTCCCTCGCCTCATTGCGGAGCCTTCACCTCGGCGCGGGCAGCTGCCGCGGCGTCCATCCCGGCCTGCTTGACCCGGTCCACAATTTCGGCGCCGGTATCGCTGATTTCCGAGACAACCGTGTCCGAGGCTTCGCGCAGGGCCTGCGAGACCGCACCGGCGCGCCGGTTCAGGTCGGCCTTCACGTCGTCGCTGACGTCTCCGATGTACTGGTTCTCGATCTCGGAGGCGCGGAACGCGCCCGCCACGGCCGCACCAATTACGATGCCCACGACCCCCAGCACGAGCGGTTGCCGCTCCAGCATGTCCGCCAGTGACGACTTCGCACTCGTCATGGTGTCCTTGTTCGGAAGCGCATTGCCCAGCTTGCCGAATTGCTCCTGCGCGAAGGCGACGCCCTCGTCGAAACGATCCCGGACGCCCTCGGCGGCCTGCGAGACAGTATCGGAAGCGGCGGCGGTCGCGCCACGCAGGGTCTCCCCGAACCCTTGCGAGCCGTCGTTGTCCATTTCGGGGGCGGTCGGCGGCGCCACGGTCTGCTTGATCGCGGATGCTGCCGACCTGAAACCTCTCGTCCCGATATCGGCAACAGGTTCGACGGCCTCGGCGGCGGAACGCGGCACAGTCTTCAGCCTCTGGTCGCCGGCCAACAGCCAAAGCGCGCCGCCTCCGATGAGGGCTGCGGCGAGCGGGTTGTCCCTGGCGGCCGTTACCAGATTGTCGATAAAGCCGGTCTTTGTGCTGCTCATCGCACCATTCCCTTCACGGTGTCCTTGTCTTTTTCCAGCTGGCCGATCGTTTCGCGGGGAGCCAGCTGACGCATATCAAGCCGGTTCATGCCCATGGCGACCAGCGCGGCGGCGACGGCCGCAGCGATGACTGCCGATGTCAGATATGACAGCGGCTGCGACCATCCTGCGGAGATCAATGCGGCGGATAGAGCGAATAAGGCCATGACGATGGCCGGGATCACCAGAACGGCGCCGCCTACGATCAAGCCGACGGCGCCGCCGATCTTCTGGAGCTTCTCGCCAACTTCTGCCTTTGCCAGGTCGATCTCGTTCTGGAACAGCTTGGCGAACTGCGACATGGCATCGCCGAGCAGCGTCGAGATTTCCCTGAACTCGCTTTTGCTGGTTTTGATATCGCGCTCGATGCTCATGGTAACGTGCTGCCCTGGAAGGATGAGGATTGTTGCGTATGGGGGTTACGGGTCCCGGACTCCTGATTCCAGCTTTGCTCTCCCGCCGAAAACGGGGTCCCACCCGACGTTTGCCCGCTCCCCGACGTGCTGCCGGGGGTGTTGCGCTGCCCTTGGGATGACGACTGTCCGCCCGATGCCTTCAGGAAGCGAACGGCCGCGAAGCCAGCCAGCACCGATATGCCAAGAAAGGCGGCCGGCTGACGTTTGGCGAAATCGGTCGCGCCTGCGACAAGATCTCGGAAACTTCCGTCCCGGATCTTCCGGGCAGCATCCTCGACATAGTCCGCCGCCGAACCGATGCCGCGTGCGGCGAACGGTACGTCGCTCTCGAAAGCCCGGCCGGCCTCGCGGATGTTGCCCGCGAGGCGCTCGACGAAATCGGCGCCCGATCGCTGCTGTTCGCGCGCCTGGCTCTGGATCTGGTCCATGGTTCCGTCCGCGACGCCCTTTGCTGCATCCGCGGCCTCGCCGAATTTGTCTCGCGCGACGTCGGCCGATTCCCGGAACGCATCGCCGGCGCGCTGCTTCATCTCAGCTCCGGCATCGCCGATCTGCTCTTTCATGTCCTTCGCGGCGCCCTTGTCCTGGTTCTTTGCGAACTGCGTCACGTTGTGCGGGTCCAAATCGCTCATGATGGGTTCCTTCAGGTGTTGGTTTGAGAGGGGCTAAAGGCAGCTTTGACCACGTCGTCCGCAGCCTCCTTCAGAGTGTCCGCCATGTTCTGCGTCATGCGGCTGGCATGGGTGCCGAGATCAGCATCGGCGACCCTTTGCGCCGCAGCATCGGCCGCCGACGTGGTGGCGTCTTTCGCGGCCTCGAACCCGGATTGCGCCGCGGCGGCAGCAGCCTGCTTCACCCCGTCGCTCGTCCGGCCCATAACCTTAGCTTCGACCTTGGTCTCGGGAAGAGCAGCCGCAATGATGGCGCCGATCGCGATGCCCAGGCCGCCGATGAGCGCAGCATTGTCGCCAATGGTCTGCCGGGCCTGATCAGGCGCGCTCGCGGCGGCATCCCTGGTTGCATTCATGCCACTCTTGAGCTTTTCACTCGCAAAACTGGCAGCACGCGCCGCGCTCTCCCGCAGATCAGCGGCAATGCCGGCGGCCTTCTCCTGCGCGTCACCAGCTATGCCAGCGGTTCGGCTTTGCGCGGAGGACAGCGTCTCCTTGGCATCACCCTGCATCGCCCGTGCGCCCTCGGCCACCTCCTCAAGCATGTGCCCGGCTTTGTCCAAGACCGGGCCGGTGACGTCTGCAGCACGATCGCGCACCGTCTTCGAGGTCAGGGCGAGTCCTGCGCCGATCATGAGAAGTGGCAACGGCGTACCTCGCACCAACCGAAGCAACGGAACGCCCACTGCGGCGCCCGCGGCGACCGCGCCCATCGGGTTGTCCATGATCTGTTGCTTGAGCCCTTCGACCCAGCTCTGGGTCTTGTGGCTGACGTATTCGGTGACTTCGGATTTGATGTGCTGCGGCGAGACCTTGTGGCGAATGTCGTCGGCGGTGTCCGATATCTGCTCCTTCAACCGTCCGACCGTCGCCGCCAGCTCCGCGCGGCTACGCTCGGACTCGCGTCTCAACTCCTCCACGGATCGTGTCATCGCGTTACCCTCTTGCTTTGTTTCTTGGATTTGAGGTCGAACTCACGCTGTGTTGAATCGTTCCTCGCGCCGCTTGGGCGCTTGCTGGGACGACGATATGCGTGAAGCAGCGCAAGGGAGAGCGACGTCGAGCGCCCAGCCATTGCTGGATGCAGAGGGTTCGAAAGGTCTGCTCCGGGTCAAAACGCCGCACTGATGCGCGGCTCACCGCACCGGCTTCAGCGCCAGGAAGCAGGACCTGTCGTTGCTTACAGGCTACCCCGCCGCCGCCTTCGCGGGGGCCACGTTGATCGCCAGCTTGCCGTAGCGATCGGTGAAGGCCTCGGTATCGATCTCTTCCAGCTCGATCTCGCCGCTCATCACCCCCTGCTTCCAGGCCGCCTGCGCCGGATCGTTCTGGAACTCCGGCATCACCTCGCGGCCGAACAGCTCCAGCGATTCGCAGATATGCTCGTGGCTGTTCTTGCCGGCCTGGTTAAGCAGGATGACCTGGTCGATGTGCGAGGACTGGAAGCGCTTCAGCTTCCTTCGGATCGTGTCGGGTGAGCCGATCAGGCCGCCACGCAGCGCCGCCTCCTGGGCTTGCGGATTGTCGCGCTTCCACTTGTTGTACTCGTCCCACATGTTGACGGTGTAGGGCGCGGGGCGCTGGCGGTTCTGCGAAGCGCCGTAGAAGCGCAGCGCGAACTGGAAGAAGGTGGCGCCGTCGGCGCGCGCACGCGCCTCCTCGTCGGTCTTGGCGCACATGAAGAACGAGACCAGCGCAATGTTCGGATTGATCTCGTAATCGGCCAGCTTGTGCAGCCGCTTGGTGATGGCGTTGTAATAGGCGTGCACCCAGGCATGCGCGGCATCGGCGCTAACGAACTGGAAGCCGAGCGCGCCGAAACCGTGGCGGCCGGCGCGCTCGATGGTCGGCAGCTGCGAGCAGGCCATCCACAGCGGCGGGTGCGGCTTCTGCACCGGCTTCGGCACGACATTGCGCAAGGGGATGTCGAAATACTTGCCGTGATGCTCTGAGCCGGCGTCCTTGAACATCGGGAAGATGGCCGCGACCGCCTCCTCGAAGATCTCCTTCTTGGTCTCCATGTCGCGGCCGAACGGCTCGAGCTCGGTGATCGAGGCGCTCTCGCCCATGCCGAACTCGCAGCGGCCGTTCGAAAGCAGATCCAGCACCGCGACGCGCTCGGCGACGCGCGCCGGATGGTTGGTGGTGAGCTGGAGGATGCCGTGGCCGAGCCGGATGTTCTTGGTGCGCTGGCTTGCGGCAGCCAGGAAGGATTCTGGCGAGGGCGAGTGCGAATATTCCTCGAGGAAGTGATGCTCGACCACCCAGGCATGGTCGTAGCCGAGCCTGTCGGCGAGCTCCATCTGCGAGAGCGCATTCTGATAAAGGGCGAGTTCGTCGCCGGCCGCCCAGGGCCGCGGCAGCTGCAGCTCGTAGAAGATGCCGAACTTCATGGCGTCGCTCTCCCGCTTATTGTTGTTAACGGCATCTTAATGCGCGAGGCGACGCTGTCTACGGATGCGCAATTCCGCCATGTGGGAGACGATCCATCCTCCGGGGCAGCGAGAAGCAGCCGACCGACATTGATCCAAATCAACGCGTTGTCGGGTGGAACGTATCTAAAGTGCAGCAAGGCGACGGCCCGGATGCCGTCACGATTCCCCACAGCTTCAAGAGACCGAATATGTCGGCCCCTGACGACACGACGTCGCGCGTGCGCCGTAAGCGCATGGAGATTTTCGCCTTCCTGTTCCTGACCGCGATCGTGATGCCCGTCCTCGCGGTCGGGACCGTCGGCAGTTACGGGCTCGGCGTCTGGATCTACCAGATGTTCGCCGGCCCTCCCGGCCCGCCGCCCTCCCCGCACTGATCCGCAACCAGCGAAAGACAGGCATCATGGCTCACGCCACACTCAACCGCCGCGCCTTGATCACCGGCCGGGTGCTCAGCGCGGACCGCGTCATCGCACCGCCGGGCGCCGAGATCGCCAGCATCATCGTGCAGGCGCGGCCCGAGCGCCTTGCCGAGCTCGAAGCCGAGATCACCGCGCTGCCCGGCTGCGAGATCCACGGCCGCGACTCGCGCGGCAAGCTCGTGGTCGTGACCGAAGCGCCCGATGCCGGCAGTCTCGGCACGCTGCTCAACACCATCCAGTCGCTGCCGAACGTCTATTCCGCGGCGCTCGTCTTCCACGCCATCGAAACCGCCTGAGTCAGGAAGAGCCATCATGACATCGCCGAAGCTCGACCGCCGCCAGATGCTCAAGCTCGAGGCCGCCGCGATCGCCGCGGCCGCCGCCGGCCTGCCGGCACCGGGGCTCGCCGCCAACCTCGCCGCTGAGCGGAAGGAGAGCGAATTGAAATGGAACAAGGCCGCCTGCCGCTTCTGCGGCACCGGCTGCTCGGTGATGGTCGCGACCAAGGACAACCGCGTCGTCGCCACCCATGGCGACATCAAGGCCGAGGTCAATCGCGGCCTCAACTGCGTCAAGGGCTACTTCCTCTCCAAGATCATGTACGGCCATGACCGGCTGACGCAGCCGATGCTGCGCAAGACGGGCGGCAAGTACGACAAGAACGGCGAGTTCACGCCGGTGAGCTGGACCGAAGCCTTCGACATCATGGAGCTGAAGTGGAAGGAGGCGATCAAGAAGCGCGGGCCCAACGGCGTCGCCATGTTCGGCTCCGGCCAGTGGACGATCTGGGAAGGCTATGCCGCCGTCAAGCTGTTCAAGGCCGGCTTCCGCACCAACAACATCGACCCAAACGCCCGGCACTGCATGGCCTCGGCGGTCGCCGGCATGATGCGCACCTTCGGCATCGACGAGCCCCCGGGCTGCTACGACGACATCGAGGCGACCGACGCCTTCGTGCTGTGGGGCTCCAACATGGCGGAGATGCATCCGATCCTGTGGACGCGCATCGCCGACCGCCGGCTGTCCGCACCGCATGTCCGCGTCGCCGTGCTCTCCACCTTCGAGCACCGCTCGTTCGACCTCGCCGACATCGGCATGGTGTTCAAGCCGCACACCGACCTGTACATCCTCAACGCCATCGCCAACCACATCATCAAGACCGGTCGCGTCAACAAGGACTTCGTTGCCGCGCATACCGTGTTCAAGCGCGGCCAGACCGACATCGGCTACGGCCTGCGGCCCGAGCATCCGCTGCAGAAGAAGGCGACGGGCGCCGCGAAGCCCAACGACGCCACCGACATGAGCTATGACGAATTCGCCAAGTTCGTGTCGGAGTACACGCTGGAGAAAGCCGCCCAAATGTCGGGCGTGCCGCTCAACCGTCTCGAGGCGCTCGCCGAGCTCTACGCCGATCCGAAGACGAAGGTGGTCTCGTTCTGGACCATGGGCTTCAACCAGCACACCCGCGGCGTCTGGTGCAACAACCTCGTCTACAACATCCACCTTTTGACCGGAAAGATCTCCGCGCCCGGCAACAGCCCGTTCTCGCTGACCGGCCAGCCCTCGGCCTGCGGCACCGCGCGCGAGGTCGGCACCTTCTCGCACCGTCTGCCCGCGGACATGGTGGTGACCAACAAGAAGCATCGCGACCACACCGAGCAGATCTGGCAGCTGCCCGAGGGCACCATTCCCGACAAACCCGGCGCGCACGCGGTGCTGCAAAGCCGGATGCTGAAGGACGGACTGATCAACGCCTATTGGGTGCAGGTCAACAACAACCTGCAGGCCGGTCCCAATGTCAACGAGGAGATCTATCCAGGCTTCCGGAACCCCGACAATTTCATCGTGGTCTCGGATGCCTATCCGTCGGTGACCGCGCTTGCGGCCGATCTGATCCTGCCCACCGCGATGTGGGTGGAGAAGGAAGGCGCCTACGGCAATGCCGAGCGGCGCACCCAGTTCTGGCACCAGCTCGTCCCCGCGCCGGGCGAGTCGAAGTCGGATCTCTGGCAACTCATGGAGTTCTCCAAGCGCTTTAGAATCGAGGAGGTCTGGCCCGCGGAGCTGATCGCCAAGAAGCCGGAATATCGCGGCAAGACCCTATTCGACGTGCTCTACAAGAATGGCCAGGTCGACAAATTCCCGGTCACCGATATCGAGCCGGGCTATGCCAACGACGAATCCAAGGCGTTCGGCTTCTACGTCCACAAGGGCCTGTTCGAGGAATATGCCCAGTTCGGCCGCGGCCATGGCCATGACCTCGCGCCGTTCGACACCTATCACCGGGAGCGCGGCCTGCGCTGGCCCGTCGTCAACGGCCAGGAGACCAAGTGGCGCTTCCGCGAAGGCAGCGACCCCTACGTCAAGCAGGGCACCAACGTGCAGTTCTACGGCCATGCCGACGGCAAGGCCCGCATCTTCGCGCTGCCTTACGAGCCGCCGGCGGAATCGCCCGACAACGAATATACCTACTGGCTCTCGACCGGCCGCGTGCTGGAGCACTGGCATTCCGGCACCATGACGCGCCGCGTCCCCGAACTGTTCAAGGCCTTTCCCGAAGCGGTCTGCTTCATGCATCCGGACGATGCGCAGGACATGAAACTGCGCCGCGGCGACGAGGTGAAGGTGGTCTCCCGCCGCGGCTTCATCCGCGCCCGCGTCGAGACGCGCGGCCGCGACCGGCCGCCGCGCGGTCTCGTCTTCGTGCCGTGGTTCGACGAATCCAAGCTGATCAACAAGGTGACGCTCGACGCCACCGATCCGATCTCGCTGCAGACCGACTTCAAGAAATGCGCCGTGCGCATCGAGCGGGTGAACATGTCATGATGAAACGATCCGCAATCATCCTGCTCGCCTTCGCGATCGCAGCCGGCACAAGCTCGCTGACGGCGCAGACGGTGACCTCCGGCCTGCGCGGCCCGACCCCGCTCAACGACGAGGGCCCGGCGCCGCCGATGCTGCCGAACCGCAACACCTCCGAGAAGGAGGTGCGCAACTATCCGGAGCAGCCGCCCGTCATCCCGCACAATATCGACGGCTATCAGGTCGACCTCAACGGCAACAAATGCCTGTCCTGCCATGCACGGGCGCGCACGGCGGAGTCGCAGGCGCCGATGGTCTCGATCACGCACTTCATGGATCGCGACGGCCAGTTCCTGGCCTCGGTCTCGCCGCGCCGCTTCTTCTGCACCGAATGCCACGTGCCGCAGAACACCGCCAATCCTCCAGTCAGCAACGATTTCACCGACATCGACACGCTGCTGTCACGCGCAAGCCCGGGTGGCCGCAGATGACGACGACTGCCGACGATCCCAACGCGGAGCTGAATGCCAAGCGCGGCGTCATCGCGCGCAGCCGGGCGTTCCTGCTCGAGCTGTGGCAGGTGCTGACCCGGCCGAGCTCGGTGTTCGCGCTCGGCACCCTGGTGCTGGCCGGTTTTGTCGCCGGAGTGATCTTCTGGGGCGGCTTCAACACCGCGCTGGAGATCACCAACACCGAGAAGTTCTGCACCGGCTGCCACGAGATGAAGGACAATGTCTACGCCGAGCTGAAGTCGACCGTCCACTTCACCAACCGCTCCGGCGTGCGCGCGACCTGCCCGGACTGCCACGTGCCGCACAACTGGACCGACAAGATCGCGCGAAAGATGCAGGCCTCCAAGGAGGTCTGGGGCAAGATCTTCGGCACGATCGACACCCGCGAGAAATTCCAGGATCACCGGCTCGAGCTCGCCGCGCACGAATGGGCGCGCTTCAAGGCCAACGACTCGCTGGAATGCCGCAACTGCCACAGCGCCGATTCCATGGACATCACCAAGCAGTCGCCGCGGGCCTCGGTGGCGCACCAGCGCTTCCTGTTCACCAAGGAAAAGACCTGCATCGACTGCCACAAGGGCATCGCCCACCAGCTGCCCGACATGCGCGGCGTTCCCGGCTGGCAGTAGGGTTTGGCGACGCCTGAGTGAACGCCTCGTCCTTCGAGACGGCTGCTTCGCAGCCTCCTCAGGATGAGGCTCAACGGCATCTTGCCCGCCAAAAATGCCGCCGCGCACTCAGCCCTCATCCTGAGGGCCCGCCAAAGGCGGGCGTCTCGAAGGATGGCGGCCGGGAACGGACTTCAAATGCGACGGGCCCGCGCTTGAACCAGCGGGGCGAATGGTTAGTTTTGGGGGAAGGCGAATCGCCTCATTCGCCGCTCCCTCAAGACAGACATGGCCACTTTCACCCCGCATCAGGATGCTGCGCTCAAGGCCGTCGGCGACTGGCTCAAGGCCAAGCCGGGACGGGGCGGCACGCCGCCGGTGTTCCGCCTGTTCGGCTTTGCCGGCACCGGCAAGACCACGCTGGCGCGGCACATCGCCGAGGGCGTCGACGGCGAGGTGAAGTTCGCCGCCTTCACCGGCAAGGCGGCCCTCGTCATGCGCAACAAGGGCTGCGACGGCGCATCCACCATCCATTCGCTGATCTACCGCGCCCGCGAATCCGGCGAGGAGCAGCCGAGCTTCGAATTGTGGGACGATGCGCCGGCGTCGAAGGCGAAGCTGATCGTGATCGACGAATGCTCGATGGTCGATGCCGAATTGGGGCGCGACCTGATGTCGTTCGACTGCCCGCTGCTGGTGCTCGGCGATCCCGCGCAGCTGCCGCCGATCCAGGGCGGCGGCTTCTTCACCAATTCCGAGCCGGACGCGATGCTGACCGAGGTGCATCGCCAGGCCCAGGACGATCCGATCGTGCGGATGTCGATGGACGTGCGCGAGGGACGCGAGCTCGACATCGGCCGCTACGGCGAGAGCGAGGTCGTCACGCGCAAGGAGCTCGACCCCGATCGCGTCATGGGCGCCGACCAGATCCTGGTCGGCCGCAACAACACACGCCGCGCCTACAACATGCGGGTGCGCCAGCGCCAGAACATCGAGGACCAGTTCCCGGTCGCCGGCGACAAGCTGGTGTGCCTGCGCAACAACCGCAAGAAGGGCCTGTTCAATGGCGGCCTGTGGCGCGTCAAGTCGCGGAACACCTCTCGATCGAAATCGCGCATCCTCTCGATGCGGTTGTCGCCGGATGAGGATTTCGGTCACAAGGTGACCAAGGTCTCAGTGCGCGCCGATTGCTTCGAGGGCGGCGTCGAGCAGATCGCCTGGGAGCAGCGCAAGCCCTATGACGAGTTCGACTACGGCTACGTCCTGACCGTGCACAAATCGCAGGGCTCGCAATGGGACGACGTCGTGCTGTTCGACGAGAGCTTTGCGTTCCAGGATTCGCGGGCGCGGTGGCTCTATACCGGCATCACGCGTGCCGCGAAACGGCTGAGCGTGGTGGTATGAAGCTGCCGTAGCGCGGATGAGCGTAGCGATATCCGAAACAGAACCAGCCGCATGTAGCTGCGCTCATCCGGACCACACCCGCACACAATGAGCAGCCACGACGAGGTGCGTTCACTGCCCGCTAGGCTTTGTGCTGTATCAGCTTGCGATCTGCCTCGGAGTGGAACGCATGACCTCGCGCGCGACAAAGCCTGATGAGCTCTGTAACCGGCTCGATGATGTTGTGGTGAGCCGCCGGAGCTTCCTCAAGTCCGGGAGCGCGGCAGCGGGCCTCGCGCTGTCAACGGCAATTCCGGAAAATGCTTTTGGGTTGACGGCGCAGGTTCGACGCGCGGATGTGGCCCAGCCTGTGCGCGTGTCCAAGGAACGGCTCAATGCGCTGGCCGCAAAGTTTTATACCGTGTTCAACGAAGGCAATATCCTGCCAGCTGCCTTCCCCGAAATTTGCAGCACGCAACGACGTGGAGCTGCGGCGCATCGCCACCTTCACGCGCATCCCCGAAACGGGAGAACGCGTCAAGGTCAGCGGCCTGCTTGCGGTGCCGGCCGGCGCGCGCGGCGCCTTGCCGCTGCTGTCATGGCAGCACGGCACGATCCTCTCCTTCGACCAGGTCCCATCGAACCTGCTGCGGCTGAAGGAGGAAAATTACGAGCTGCGCGACAATGTCGATTCGCTCGAGACCCTGTTCAACATCCAGCGCTTCGCCGGCAACGGCTATGCCGTCATCGCCGCCGACTACATCGGCAAGGGCCTCCATCGCGACGGTCGGAGCGAAGCCTATGCCGTGAAGGGCGCGACGGTGCAATGCTGCCTCGACATCCTGACGGCAGGGTTGCACGAATTGCGGACACTGGGCCTGCGCCCATCTAACCTGTTCCTGAACGGTTGGTCGCAAGGCGCCTTGAACACGCAGTGGCTGAAACAGGAGCTGCAGCGCCGCGGCATCAAGGTGCGGGCGACCGCCACACAGAGTCCGTTCAATGATCTCGCCGAGAGCTTTCACTATTGGACGAACCCCACGGCCTATATTCCGGCCTCGGAAACCTCCTACCCGATGCCGCCGGCCTGGATCACACCCTGCCTGATCGTCCTGCTCGGCAGCTATCGCCGCTACTACGGGCTGACCGACTTGTTCAAGACGGCGGTCAAGCCCCAATATCAAGCCTTCGCGGAGAAATACTGGTCCGATTACAGCCTCGAGGGCGAGATCGCGAAGAGCATTCCGCCCGCCGGCGATTTCCTGGTCGAAGGCTTCTTCGATCGCTTCACTAACGAGACTAACAGCGCATTGCTGCGCCGCCTTGGTGGCAATGGTGCGACGTACTGGCAGTACGATTCCCCGATCAGATTTTACTACGGGCTGGCGGATGAGGCCCTGCATCCCCGGTTGGTGCGGCCCGCGATCGCCGCCGGCGGGCATTTCGCCGCGGGCGTCGCGGTCAATGGCGCAAGCCATCGCGGCACGTTCCTGTCGAGCCTCTATGGCGAAGCGGCCGTTCTGAACGGAAACGCGACGGCGTTCGACTGGTTCAATTCGCTGGCGTGAGCGCTGCACCTTCCCGGCGACCAAGTAAATCATCTAGCGCGGAGTTCCGCATCCCGCCAAGCCGGCCCGTCGCCGCGTCAGCCGCGTCCTCACGGTCTCGTGTCCGCCCCGGCGTAACAATCTGCGGTACGGCCCGTATCTCGGATGATGCGAAAACGCGGCCGGGGCAGGCTGTTCGCCCGGTCCTGACCGCCCTAGACTGTCAGCCTCGCGCACGAGGATTGCCGAAAGAGGATTGCCATGCGCCGAACCGCCCTCGCCACCCTGCTCGCCGCAACCACCGCCCTGACGCTGGCTTTCGTGATGCCGTCGCGGGCCGCGGAGGAGGCGGTCGTGATCCCAGCCCCTACATTGGACGCGGCGCCCGCGAGTGGCGTCCAGACCGCCGTGCTCGCCGGCGGCTGCTTCTGGGGCGTGCAAGGCGTCTTCCAGCACACCGCAGGCGTCGTCAACGCGGTCTCCGGCTATGCCGGCGGTACCAAGGCGACCGCCGACTACAAGACCGTGTCGAGCGGCCGCTCCGGCCATGCCGAGGTGGTCGAGATCAAGTACGACCCGAAGAAGATCTCCTACGGCAAGATCCTCCAGATCTACTTCTCGGTGGTGCACGACCCGACCCAGCTCAACCGCCAGGGTCCCGACGTCGGCCCGCAATATCGCTCGGCCATCTTCACCACGTCGGACGAGCAGAAGAAGGTCGCGGAGGCCTATATCGCCCAGCTCAACGGCGCCAAGGTGTTCAACAAGCCGATCGTGACCAAGATCGGCGCGCTGGAGGCGTTCTATCCGGCGGAGGCCTATCACCAGGATTATCTGACGCTGCACCCGAACCAGCCCTACATCGTCTATAACGACATCCCCAAGGTCGAGAACCTGAAAAAGCTGTTCGCGGATAACTACATCGAGAAGCCGACGCTGGTGAATGCCGGCAAGGCCACCAACTGATCGCGAGATCCCCAAAGCAACGGGAGACCCATGCCCGACACCAAGACGAAAGCGACCGACGACAAGGTTATCAAGAGTGAAGAGCAGTGGCGGCGTGAGCTGACGCCGATGCAATACGCCGTGCTGCGCGAGAAGGCGACTGAGCGTCCCTTCTCGGGCGAATATGAGCACGACCACCGTGCCGGCACCTATGTCTGTGCCGGCTGCGGCAATGTGCTGTTCGAGTCGGATGCCAAGTTCGATTCCGGCTGCGGCTGGCCGAGCTTCACTCAGCCCGCGGTCGAGAGCCACATCGATGAGGAGCGGGACACCAGCCACGGCATGATCCGCACCGAGGTGCTCTGCTCCAAATGCAGCGGCCATCTCGGCCACGTCTTCCCCGACGGCCCCGGGCCGACCGGCCTGCGCTACTGCATCAATTCCGCGGCCCTGAAGCTCGAGCCCAAATAACCCAAGCCCGCCGCCGGGTTCCGCCGTGGAACCCGACGGCGCGATGTGCTTTTCTGCTCTGGCGGTGCGGCCGATCATCGCATTTCGGTGGCCGCCAGGGAGGATGCCATGGCGCTTGGGACCATCCTGATCATCCTGGTGATCATCTATCTCATCGGCGGCCTGTCCGGCCGGTTCGGCGGCTACGGCTATGGCCTTGGCCATTCCGGTATCGGGATCGGCGGGGTCGTGCTGGTCATCCTGGTCGTGCTGCTGCTTCTTGGCAAAGTTTAAGCCATATAAGTCTTTGAAATATTGATAAGTTTCGTCTCCGCGGGGCTGCCATGCGCTGATTCATCATCTCGCATCGCGGGGGTCGCATTTTTGTCAAATCGGCCTATATTAGAAGGCGACAACGACATGCGGCGGGCCCGCTCGATTGCGGCCCCTGCCCTCCCCAACCCCACGCGCTTAAAGCCCCAGAGAAGATCACGAGGTCTTTGACCATGCGTCCACTGCGTCCGTTCAACTTCAACACCTCCGCCGAGCTCTTCCCCGCCGCCATCCGCAAGAAGAAGCGCGCGGGCTTCACCTATCGGCGGTTCGGCACTGCGGCCGAGGCCGTGCAGTTCGCGATGGAGCAGTTGCCGACGGACTCGCTGAACGGCGCCTATCTCCAGGTCGAGGAAGCGCGCTTCGACCAGAACGGCATCCGCTCGCTGTACGAGAGCGATGCCTTCCCGCTGCCCCGCCGGCCTAAGCCGGCCCCGGCCGCGGAGACCGACGCCGACGCGGCGTAAGCTTTCGCAACAAAGTTCGATGTGCGCAGAAGGCGCGATGGCGGAAAGGTCGTCGCGCCTTTTGTGTTTTGGGGCTTTCCGCAGCAGCGTCATGGCCGGGCTTGTCCCGGCCATCCACGCCTTGCCGAGCGGCAGGAAGAACGTGGATGCCCGGGACAAGCCCGGGCATGACGACCTCGATCATCTTCATCCATTTGCGGAGAGGAACGGTCCTACATCCGCGGCTGCTTTTCCAGCCAGCGCTGAAGCAGGCGGACGTTGCGCGTGTTGGCGCGGAACATGACGTCGAAGGCGTCGCCCGCGAACGGGACGAGGCCGACCACGCCGTCAACCGCGACATTGCCGAGCATGCGCGCCGTGATGTGCCAGGGCGCGCCCAGCGCGCGGGCTTCGCGCACAAGCCACAGCGAGATCGCGGTGGTGATGACGTCGCCGACGACGGGAATCAATCCGATCAGCCCGTCGATGCCGTAGCGGATGTTGGTGCCGGGCAGGATGAAGGCGACGTCGAGCAGCTTGGCGATCGCCTCGAGCCGCGCGATCCGCTGCTCGCGCGTCAGATTGCCGAACGGGCTGCCTTGACCGAACTCGAAACGAAACTCGCGAAATCCCTGCTCCAGGCTTTCCGGCCTGATCTCGTGGCCGTCCTGGTCGATGATCGGGCCGCGCGCCTCGTCGCGCGAAAAGCGCGCATGCGAGCCGCTCCCGGAACGGGATTTGCGCGGAGCGAGGATGTCGTCGTCTTGCATGGCCATAGCCTTCAGTGAACGCGCCAGCGCGGCGGAGGTTGCGGCCGCGCCCGAACGCCGCGCGTCAGGTCGGCACCGGCGCGGCTTGCGGCTCCTCGACGTAGCGATGCACCAGCCAGGATGAAATCACCGCCGGCACGAAACCGACGAGCCCGTACAGGATGAACTGCACCGCGCCCGAATCCGGCCCGCGCGAGCTGTGGGTGAGCGAGGCCAGAGCGAAGGCGAACAGGCCGACCAGGAGCATCCGCAAGACCGGCCCAATCCGGCGGATGTGGATCAGGATGTCATCGACTGCGCCGATCATCAGCGCAGGCAAGAACCCGAACAGGTAGCTGTATTGGAGCGTCTTGAAGAACACCGCGAACAGCTTGCCGACCTCGCCGAGGTTGGTCTGGGCCCAATAGCCTGACTGGTAGGTCGTCGTCAGCAGCAGCAGGAACCCGCCGATGAATGGGACGACCAGCGCAAATACCAGATAGCGTTTCATCAAGCACCTCACACTCTGCAGGCGTTATAGCAGCGCAGCGGGAACCTTGAACAGCGGGCGCCGGGCTCCTTAAGGGGAACAAGTGGCAAGGCGATGAGTTCATGCTGGACCTGAATTGACCCCTGGCAGACTGGAGCCGCCGATGGCCCGCAAATTTCTCCTGGCGACGATCGCGCTGGCGGCCCTGAGCAGCCTGCCGACGGCACCCGCGCTGGCCCAAGGCCATATGGGCACGCCGCAGGAGCGGCAGGCTTGCACGCGCGATGCGCAGCGCTTCTGCCGCAAGGACCTCGGCAATGACGGCGCGGTGCAGAGCTGCCTGCAAGCCAACCGGGCCAAGCTGTCGAAGTCCTGCAGCAAGGTGTTTCAGAGCCACGGCATGTGAGGGCGGACCCATACCCGCCAACGGAGAGTGACGCCATGTTGCACGACGAAGAGCTCTCGATCCTGCGGGACATCAGCCAGTCCGTTGCCTTTGCCGACGACCGGCATGGCAAGATGGGGCAATTGATCGCCGACGGCTACGTGATGAAGGACGGCGATCTGTTCGAGCTGACGCCCAAGGGCGTTACCGCTGTCGAGGAGCACGCCGCCGCTCTCGGCGCGAGCGATGAGGAACAAGCGTCTCCGATCGGCTGATCTGATCGCGCGACGTGACTGGCGTGCAACAATTGCGAATTCCTTTGTGCCGGCCATTGCGGGCGCGTGACAATGGCGCATACTTCGCTCGGGCGGCGCAGCACTTTCGATTCGAGCATCAAGAAGTCGAGCGACCACACGCGGGATCGAAGCTCCCGACGTGAAGGCTGCGACATGCGGCAGATCAAGCCGCGTGCGGCGCCCCAAAACCAAGCGGCTCAAGCCTTAAGGGAACTCGGGGATCCATTCCACATGACACGCCTTCAGACCATCGCTTCGCTCTTCGCAGTCGCCACCACCTTCGCTCTCCAGACCTCACCCAGTCTCGCCTTCACGCAAGAAGCCCAGCAGATGTGCTCGGGTGACGCCATGCGGCTGTGCTCCAGCGAGATTCCCGACATCCCGCGGATCACCGCCTGCATGGTGCGGAACAAGGCGCAGGTCAGCCCCGGCTGCCGCGCCGTGATGGACCGCCAGCACGCCGCCGCCGCGGCATCGCGCAAGCGGGAAGCCGCGGCGCAGTAGAAGGGGTAGCGACGCTGCCGCTCCGCCGTCATTGCGAGGAGCGCTTGCGACGAAGCAATCCAGAACTGTCACCGTGGAAAGACTCTGGATTGCTTCGCTTCGCTCGCAATGACGGAGTGCGTGGCGACGCCTCCGGTCATGCAGGCCGAGATTTCCCGGAGTAAGCCTAATCGCCCCACTGCGCGAAGGCGTCGTTGAAGGCGCGCTCGCCGGGGGCGCCCTTCTCGATGGCGATGATGGCGCGGCGCTGGTTGGCGTAGACCAGCGGCACGTCGAACCAGGAGCGCTCCTTCAGGAGCTGGACGTTGCGGGCGCGGTCGGCATCGACATTGGAGAGGCCGACCAGGAAGAAGCCGTCGGTGACCTTGACCGCGAGCCCGGCGAGCGGCGTGCCGCGGGCCTGCTCGTTCGACTTCATCAAGATGCCCGGCACGTTGGAGACGCTGCCCCCGGGGAAATCCTGCGGCAGGATGAAGGTCAGCTCCGCCGTGTGGCTCGCCGGCAACGAGGAATCGGTGTTGCGGCGGAACGACATCGTCATCTTGAACTTGCGGTCGGGAATCTCGATGTCGGCGCGCACGGCGACGTCGGCCTTCTGGTTGCCCGAGGCCTTGATCGGCTCGAGCCGCCACACCACCGAGCCGACATATTGCTTGCCCTTCGGATCGGACGGATCCTCGTCGTAGAGCACGACCTTCTGCGCCACCGGCGCGACCGGCTGGTCCGCCGAGGGCTGACCGACGCGATCGGGAATCTTGGGCTTGCTCTGCGGCTGCGCCGGGGTCGTCGGCGTATCCGCAACTTGCGTCGCGGACGGCTTGAGAAAGCCGTTGACGATCTGGACCAGTTGCTTGCCCCAGAGGATGCCGGCACCGACCAGGATAAGCACGATGCCAACGGCAATCGCGCTCTTGAACGGAAAGGTGGAGCCGGTGCGGGCGCGCTTCTTGACGTCGCGATCGGGGGCGATGCGCGGACGCGGCGACGGCGGCTGCGGCGTGTAGCGCTCGGCCTCCTCGATCGACTCGTCGTAGGAATAGGGCGCTTCGGTCTCACCGGCGCGGTTTTCCAGGCTCGGCTCCAGCCGGTCGAATTCCGGCGAGGGCGAGGGCACGTTGGCGTAGGTGCGGCGCGCGGCGCGGCTGGCCTGCGCGGCGGCACCGCCGAGATCGTTGGCGTCGGCCGTGATGTCGCGGAAGCCGCGCACGCCGGGTGAGGACGGCAGCGGCGGCGGTGGGCCGACGTCGGGCGGACGCCGCCCACCCTGGCGATCGCGGCCGGCCGGCGGCTCCGGCGGCGGGGCGGCGGGGCCAGGTGGACGCGGGGCGTCGAAACGGGGCGCGCGCGGCGGCCGCGGGGCCTCGCCTTGATCATCGACGTTGAAGGACGGGCGGTCGGCGCGCGGCGGCGTCGGGGCCGGACGCGTGCGCGGCGGAGCCGCAGCCGGGCTCGCCTCGGTGGCACGGGTGCTGGCGCGGCGGAAGGCATCGCCACTCGAGCCGGAGCGGGCGCCGCCACCGGGACGCGAGGCCTCGCGGGCTCGCTGGGCGGCCTCCGATTCGACCTTGCGGACGGCCTCCTCGAGCGACAGCCGTTCCCGGGTGATCTCGGATTCGGAGAGCGGCGGCTGCACGCTGCGCAGCTGCGCGATCAGGGCCGTGCGCGCCCGTTCATAGAGCGCGCGACGGCTTTCGCCGGGAGCGTTGGGGTCCAGGGCGGCAATAGCGCGGGCGATCAGCGGATAGTAATCAGCCATTTCTACTCAACTATACGCGCGTCCCGGTAAGATATCGTTAAGCCTCAAACGGATTTTGCACCAGGATAGTATCTTCGCGTTCCGGGCTGGTGGAAAGCAGCGCGACCGGACATCCCACCAATTCCTCGATCCGCCGGACATATTTGATGGCCTGCGCCGGCAGGTCGGCCCAGGACCGCGCATTGGCGGTCGGCTCCTTCCAGCCCTCGATGGTCTCGTAGATCGGCTCGACCCGGCTTTGCGCGCCCTCGCCGGCCGGGAAATGGTCGATCTCCTTGCCGTCGAGCTTGTAGCCGGTGCAGACCTCGATTGAATCGAAGCCGTCGAGGATGTCGAGCTTGGTCAGCGCCAGGCCGTTGATGCCGCAGGTCCGGACCGCCTGGCGGACCAGCACGGCGTCGAACCAGCCGCAGCGGCGCGGACGGCCGGTATTGGTGCCGAACTCGCGGCCGCGCTCGCCGATCTTGCGGCCGATCTCGTTGTCCTGCTCGGTCGGGAACGGGCCCTGGCCGACGCGGGTCGTGTAGGCCTTGCACAGGCCGAGCACGTAGCCGACCGCGCCCGGCCCGAGGCCGGCGCCGGTCGCGGCCTGCGCCGCCACCGTGTTGGACGAGGTGACGTAGGGATAGGTGCCGTGGTCGACGTCGAGCAGCGCGCCTTGCGCGCCCTCGAACAACATGCGCTTGCCGGCGCGCCGCTCGATATCGAGCAGCCGCCAGACCGTCTCGGCATAGGGCAGGAGCTGCGGCGCCATCGCCATCAGCTCCTTCAGGATCACCGCGCTGTCGAATTCCGGCAAATTGAGGCCGCGGCGCAGCGCGTTGTGGTGCGCCAGCAGGCGGTCGATCTTGTGCGGCAGCGTCTGATGATCGGCCAGATCCATCAGGCGGATGGCACGGCGGCCGACCTTGTCTTCATAGGCCGGCCCGATGCCGCGGCGGGTGGTGCCGATCGCAGTCGCGGCGCTGGCGGATTCGCGGTGCGCGTCGAGCTCGCGGTGCAGCGGCAGGATCAACGTGACGTTTTCCGCGACACGCAGGTTGTCGGGGCCGACATCGACGCCCTGCGACCTGAGCCTGGCGACCTCGTCGAGGAAGGCGGCGGGGTCGAACACGACGCCGTTGCCGATCACCGACAGCTTGCCCTCGCGCAGCACGCCGGAGGGCAGCAGCGCGAGCTTGTAGGTCTTGCCGTTGATCACCAGCGTATGGCCGGCGTTGTGGCCGCCCTGGAAGCGGACGACGATATCCGCCTGCTCCGACAACCAATCGACGATCTTGCCCTTCCCTTCGTCGCCCCACTGGGCGCCGACGACGACAACATTGGCCATTCGCGGGTAATCCTGTTCAATCTGTCTCTAGAAGGCATGATCCTCGCGGAAAACCGGTGCCCACTCTTCCGGGATCACGCCTGCGCCCAGCCCAATCGGCAGCCGGAGCCGCCCGCACGCAAGGCAGCCAACCGGATAAAGGAAGCAGCCCTTCTAGGCAAGCAAGAACGGGGCTTTTTCGGGGTCCAACGTCCGGTCCAAGCCCTTGATATCCGCGGAAAATCCCGAACCCTGGCAGGCCGGCGCAACAGCTTCGACCAAAGCGGGAGAGGCCGCCTTCGCCGCCAGCATGGTCGCGATGCGCCCGTCGGCGTTGATGCAACCTCGATTTCCGTGTCTTTGGACCTGCCGGGTGATCAGCCGGCCCGGACCTCGCCGGGCCGGAGGGCTCGGCGTACTCGACGCGGGGCCCAACCGTCACAATGTCCGCCACCGGCCAGACCACGCCCGCGGAAACATCCGGCCACAGCTGGATCGCCAACCAGCCTTACCTGCTGCTCAGCATCACCGCGCTGTGCTGGGCCGGCAACGCCATCGTCGGTAGGCTCGCTGCCGGCCACATTCCGCCGGTGACGCTGTCGTTCCTGCGCTGGTTCTTCGCCTTCCTGCTGGTGCTGCCGTTCGCCTGGAAGCATCTCGTGCAGGACTGGCCGGCGATCCGCGGCAAGCTCGGCCTGATGGCCACGCTCTCGGTCACCGGCATCGGCGCCTTCAACACGCTGCAATATTGGGCCCTGGAGCACACCCAGGCGCTCAATACGCTGCTGCTGCAATCGGCCGCGCCGCTGCTGGTGGCGCTGTGGTCGCTGGTCATCCTCGGCATCCGTCTCACCGCCGCGCAGGCCTTCGGCGTGCTGCTGTCGATGTGCGGCGTGCTGACCATCCTGCTGCACGGCGATTTCACCGCGCTGTCGAGCATCGACGTCAACAAGGGCGACCTGATCTTCCTGCTCGCGCTCCTGATCTTCGCGCTCTATTCGGTGCTGTCTCTGAAGCGGCCGCCGATGCACGGCCTCTCGTTCCTCGCCTTCACCTTCGGCTGCGGCGCCGCCTGTCTCATTCCGCTGGAAATCTGGGAACTGTCCGCGCGCCCGGTGATGAAGCTCGACGGGCCGAACCTCCTGACCCTGTTCTACGTCGCCGTCTTTCCCTCGACGCTCGCCTATCTCTGCTTCAATCGCGGCGTGCGCCTGATCGGCGCCAACCGCGCCGCACCGTTCTTCCACGTCGTGCCGGTGTTCGGCTCGATCATGGCGATGGCGTTTCTGGGCGAGCACCCGCAGGCGTTCCACTTCATCGGTTTCGCATTGGTGCTGGCGGGCGTGTTCGCGGCGTCGCGAAAGCAGGCGGCGTAGCCGCAGCATTCATGCAAATACGCAGGTGCCTCTTACCCTTCCCTGGGAGGGTCGGCTCACATTGAGCGCAGCGAAATGTGAGCCGGGGTGGGGTGACAGTCTCTCCACGTTCGACACTGCCCGAGTTGAGAGACCCCCCACCCCGCTCGCGCTTCGCGCGATCGACCCTCCCCCTCCAGCGGAGGGTAAGCA
>NZ_JADYVO010000032.1:0-51849 GCF_020193825.1 Bradyrhizobium sp. NBAIM18 | reverse complement strand
CATCATCGATCAGAAAACATCAACGCTGCGGCGCTGCGCTAGCGCTGCGCCGCAGCGGACCGAACCATGAACGATTGTTACCTATCCATCCGGTCTGTTTTGTTACCAATCCATCCGCTGGACAGCGAAGCGCCGGATGAGGGGTTGTCTCCGCAAGCACAACAGACAGCTTCGCACGCGGAGAGAAACCCCTCACCCGGCTGCGCTTCGCGCATCCCCCCTCTCCCACAAGGGGAGAGGGTGCACCGCCGTGTGGCCGCTATTTCATGCCTCACGTCCCGCGCAACAGCTCGCTTGCCACCACCCAGTCGTTGCCGTCGAACTGGAGCATGTAGCCGTCCTTGATCGGGCGGAAATCCTGCGGCGTGGTGTTGAGGGTGATGCCGGGCATCAGGAGCGACAGCGGCACGTTCTTCAGATTCGCGGCCTGCGCCATGATGTTCTCGCGCGTCAGATTGTCCTTGCACTGCTTCAGCAGCGCCACCAGCGCCTCGGCGACGGTGTAGCCATAGAGGCCGGCGACGTTGTTGATGTCGGCATTGGGCAGGCGCTTCTTCATGAAGTCGATATAGGCCATCATCGCCGGATCGTCCTTCGGCGCCTCGACGAACGGCTTGAGCGCGCCGAGCGACAGCACACCCTTGCCGGCCTCCAGGCCAGCGGGCGCCATCACGGTAGCCTTGTTGGCGCAGCCGGAAGCCAGAAAGCGCGTCGGCTGCCAGCCGACCTCGTGCGCCTTGCGGATCGCCTGCGCGCAGGCGCGCGGCGTCACCGAATAGATCATGAAGACGTCGGCCTTGGTATTGGCGAGCGTCAGGACCTGGGAATCGACGGTGGGATCGGCGACCTCGAAGCTCGAGGCCATCGCGATCGCCTTGTCGGCGTCGGCACCGAGCGCCTCCTTGACGCCGCGAAGATATTCCTTGCCGGCGTCGTCGTTCTGGTAGAGCACCGCAAAGCGCGCATTCGGGTTCCTGGCGCGGGCATAGGCGACGTCGATCGCAGCCTCGCTGGTGTAGTTCGGCGCCCAGGGCAGCGCGATCGACCAAGGCATGTTGGCGGGATCGTTCCACTTCGAGGCCGAGCTGATCAGGAAGATCTGCGGCACCTTGTTGCTGTTGAGATATTTTGCGATCGCCGAGCTCGGCGCCGTGCCCATGGTGGCGAAGATGAAGGCGACGCCGTCGCCTTCGACGAGGCGCCGCGCGGCTTCCATGGTCTTGGGCGGCGAGAAGGCATCGTCGAGCGAGATCAGGTTGAGCTTGCGGCCGCCAACGCCGCCCTTCTCGTTGATCTCGTCGAAATAGGCGGAGATCACCCGTCCCGTGATGCTGAGCGGCGATGCCGGGCCGCTATAGGGCATGGTGTTGCCGATCTTGATCTCGGTGTCGCTAACTCCAGGACCGTAGGATTTTTGCGCGGAGACAGGAGCGGACAAGCAGGCGGCAGCCAGCGCTGCGGCCAGGGCCAAAGCGGCTTTCATGGTTTCTCCCCGATGATCATCGCGGCGCGAGAGGGTCACGCGCGTGCTGCTTCTTGTCAGCACCTCAGCTCAGCGGAGTTCATCAAGATGGTCTTGCGTCGAGTTGCTGATGGCATCGCCTGAAGCGCGACGAGATTTTGATGAATCGTCATCGCGCGTCAGGTTGTTGTTGACGCATGAGCTTTCCGGAAAACCGCTTCGGCACTTTTCCGGATCATGCTTTAGCCGCGCCGCTTCAAGGCGAAGCCCAAGCTGACCCATCCGGCACCGGCCATGATCAGGTCGATGCCGAGGAACAGGCCGAGGATGTAGACGCTGTTCACCGGCCAGCGCACCAGGATCAGCAGCCCGAGCAGCAGCGTGACGACGGCCGACACTGCCACCCAGCCCCACGGGCTTTCGCGCTTCATGCTGAAGGCGAGAAACAGCCTGACCGCTCCGGAGGCCAGCAGCGAGGCGCCGAGGAACAGCGTGAGCAGAACCGCGGCGAAGAGCGGGTTCGCGAAGGTGAGGAAGCCGGCAACGATGTAGAGCACACCGAGCAAGGCCCAGATCAGGAACTTTCCCCAGCTCTTCATCTGGAATGCGCCAATCACCTCGGTGACGCCGGCGACGATCATCATTGCGCCGACCACGATCACGCTCGCCACCGTTGCCATCACCATGCTGCCGAGCGCGACGAAGCCGGCAATCAGGTAGACGACGCCGAGCGCGACGATCCAGCCCCATTTGGCGTGTAGCGCAGCCATTCCCGAGCCGAGACCGGACGGATGAGACGTATCTGACGCAGTTGTCATGGGCCACTCCTGCATGCGAAGCCCCCGGGCACACGCCATGATAGCACGCACCCGACCGAGACAACACCCAGCAGAGCAGACCTCGCCTGCCGCAACCTTGACGCAAATCAAGATCGAATGCGGCGTTCAGCGCCGAGCGCAGGTCAATCGTCCGAACTGGCGAGCCCCAGCAGTTCCTGGCGCGTCAGCGCATTGTCGCGGAACACACCCAGCATACGGCTGGTGACGAGATCGGTCCCGGGCTTGTGCGCGCCGCGCGTGGTCATGCAGTGATGCGTCGCCTTGATGATGACGCCGACGCCTTCGGGCTTGAGCACGTCGTTGATGGTGTTGGCGATTTGCGCGGTCATCTTCTCCTGGATCTGGAGCCGTTTTGCGTAGACGTCCACCACGCGTGCGAGCTTGGAGATGCCGACGACGCGCCCCTGCGGAATATAGGCGACCCAGGCGCGACCGACGATCGGCGCCATGTGGTGCTCGCAATGACTCTCGAAGCGAACGCCGCGCAGGACGATCATCTCGTCATAGCCCTCGATCTCCTCGAAGGTCTTCTGCAGGATCTCGGTCGGATCCTGCGCGTATCCGGAAAAATACTCTGCGAACGCGCGTGCAACGCGAGCAGGTGTCTCGCGCAAACCGTCGCGCGCGGGATCATCGCCGGCCCAGCGGATCATGGTCCGGATCGCCTGTTCGACCTCCGCCCTCTCAGGCCGATCGGACGGCGCCTGCGCCACCGCGACACGTTCCAGCTTGCGCACTTGTGACTTCATCAAGCTTCTCCCCTGCAACGAGCCCGCATATGGAAGCGGACCCACAGCTTGGACGGCCGCAATCGGAAAAGGTTCCCGAAAGTCGGGGAAATTTGGGGGAACGGGTGGAGGGCCTAGTGCCGACCCGCCAATCCCCTCATGATGAGGTGCGCCGAGGGCGCCTCGGGGCCGCCTATGACGCGGCCGCTTTCCGCACGTCGATCACGGCCTGTGCCCATTCGGCCGGCCGTTCCTGCGGCAAATTATGACCGGCATCGGTGAAGACGCGCCGCTCGAAAAATCCCTCGAACTTGCGCGCGTGGTGGGCGGTGCCGGAATTGACGCCATCGCTGTCGCCGTCGATCGCGATCGTCGGGACACGGATCGGCGGCTGCGCGGCAAGCTTCGCCTCGATTCCCGCATAGGCGGGATCACCCGCCACCAGCGCGTAGCGATGGCGGTAGGAATGGATCACGACGTCGACGAAGTCAGGATTGTCGAATGACACGGCGCTTGTCTCGAACGTCGCGTCATCGAAGGCCCATTTCGGCGACCACATCGTCCAGAGCTGACGGGCAAAGCCGCGGCGGTTGCGCTCCAAGGCGCGGCGGCCGCGCTCATTGTGGAAGAGATACTGATACCAGAACGCCGCCTCCTCCGGCGGCGAGGCCGGCTCCATGGCGAGGGCGATGTTCTGGATGTTGTAGGAATTGCCGGAGACGAGACCGATCACGCGCTCCGGATGGAGCGCCGAAACCACGCAGGCGGCGCGCCCGCCCCAATCATAGCCGCCGACGATGGCCCGCTTGATCCCGAGCGCATCCATGAAGGCCAAGAGATCGGCACCTAACGCCGCCTGCTCGCCGGAGCGCAGCGTCTCGGCGAAGCGAAACCGCGTCGGCCCGTAACCGCGCAGCCAGGGCACCAGCACGCGGGCGCCGGCCTCGGCGAGGATCGGCGCGGCCTCGGCATAGGCGTTCGCGTCATAGGGAAAGCCATGTCCCATGATGCAGGGCCAGCCGTCCGGCGCACCGTATTCGCGATAAGCGATGTCGAGGATATCAGTGATGATGGTTTTTTGTTGCATGATTTGCTCACGGATGATCTCGTTGCGCAGAGCTCTTGTAGCCCGCATGGAGCGAAGCACAATGCGGGGACGCCTGTATCCGCGATTCCCGGATTTCGCTTACGCTCCATCCGGGCTACGAGGCTACAAGGGGCCTATTTCTGCGGACCGGACAGCGAGATGTCACGTTCGGCGCGGAACACGTTGCTGTAGAGGTTGGCGATCCATTGCCGGCCGATCTCGGTCTTGTTGAGATAGCCGATCTCGGTCTGGATGTGCGGAGCAACGCTGTTCCAATAGAATTGCGGGTAGCGGTTCACGATGTCGGCGGGCGAGTCGTAGCCGAGCTGGCGGTTGATGCCGACCTCCTCGAACTCGTAATAGAGCGCGTTGGCCTTGCGCAGATAGTTGGGATCGCCGAGCTGGCCGATGAAGTCGGCCGCACGCAGGATCGAGGCTTCGTCGTCGTATTCCTGCCCTTCACGGGCGGGAAAGCGCGTCCCCTCGATGGCGCGGGCAACGCGCTCCGGATCGACTCCCGGGATATGGCGCAGCCGCCGCGTTACGTACAGCTTCGAACGGTCGACGTGATACATCATCAGGCTCGCGTCCGACGCGCCGCGCGGCAACGAGATCTTGTTGTCGGCGGCGTCGATGACGAAGCCGTCGGCGTCATCCTCCTCGAACAGGCCGCGGACATAGCCGATGTCGTGGGCGAGGCAGGCGATCAGGACATGAACGTAATCTTCCGCCGAAAGATGGGTATGAAGGCTTCGGCCGCGGAGGATCGCCTGGGCGGCCAGGGTCACCAGCATCGTATGCTCGATATTGTGGTAGAGCGCATCGCTGTTGCCGATGCATTCCATCGCGGTACGGGTTGCGCTTGCAACGATGCTTGCGGAAGTCTCATCGTACCGGCGGCGCATGAAGTTGCCGAGGAACTGCTCCAGCGATTCAGCTGCCAGTCTGGGTAAGGTTATCATGGACGCAGCCCCGTCCGCCGCTGGTATCCCATGCCATCTCCCGACGTCTCATTCTTGTCGTCGACGCAGCGGGGAGCATAGCCCATCTTGGGCCGGGTAACCAAACTTCGGGGACGGAAAATACGCAAATACCTTACCGTCCCGCTGCGCAACATCACGGTTGCCGTCACATTTCAGCACAACCCAAGGCGGCGGCAAGGCGGCCGCTCAGGGCGCGGCCAGGATATCGGCGCCATCGGCCGGGCGCGAAAGGCTTCTGGCGAGATAGAACAGCTCGACCAGCTTGCCGCGCTTGCCGGACAGCGAGAAGATGTATTCGGGCGACTCCGCCTCGATTTCCGCGATCGCCACCTTCGCGATCCGGTCGATGCGGCTCGAGCCGTGCTCCCAGACGAAGCCGACGCCAAGCCGGTTGGCGACCGCCTCCAGCATCCCCTCGCGCGTATTGACGATGATCGCCGGACTGGCGCGCAAATCGAGGGCGCGAAACGCCCTGTCCACGGCGCGCTGGGTCGCGGAATCCCGGGTCCGGAACACCAGCGGATATTGCATGAGGCCGGCGATGGACACGCGCGACTGGCGGCTGAGGTCGTGAACGGGATGGCAGATCGCAACGACGCGTTGCTGCACGCAAGGCTCGCGCCGGAAGCGGTTGTCCTGCGGCACCTCCGGCAGTACGGCGACGTCGACGCGCTGGTCGACCACCGCGGCCATGATCGCCGACCAGCTGCCGATCTCGATGTTGATCTGGATCTTCGGATAGAGATTGCGGAACGCCGCGATCAACGCCATGCCGGGCATGGCGTTGCCGAGCCCGATGCGAAGCTCACCCCCCGTGAGCTCGTCGCGCTGCTGCAGGATGGCGAGCGCATCGGCCTCGACCGCCTGCATGCGGCTCGTTGCGGCATAGAGCCGCCGACACAGCGACGTCGCGATCAGGGTCTGGCCGTGCCGGTCGAACAGCGCCACCCCGAACTCGGCCTCCAGATCCCGCACCAGCTGCGCAACGGCCGGCTGCGACACCCCGAGCCGCCTTGCCGCAGCGGCAAAGCTGCCGGTCTCGAACACCGCATTGACCGCCCGGACACGCGACGACGTCAACGCCACGACAAGCAACCCAAGATCGTTCTTCCCCGTCTTCCGGACCTGAAAGCAAAACCTGGGACGACCATAAGCCGGGCCATTGACCGTTATGTGAATGTCAGACGCGCTTCCTACTCCTCATGCGCCGCAAACGGGCCAGCAGGGGATCAGCGCGCATGGCGCAAATCGAACTTTCCGCAATCCGCAAGTCCTTTGACGGCACCGACGTCCTGAAAGGCATCGATTTCCGCATCGCCGACGGCGAGTTCATCTCGCTGGTCGGCCCGTCCGGCTGCGGCAAGTCGACCCTGCTTCGCATCATTGCCGGGCTCGAGCCGCAAAATTCCGGCGAGGTCCACATCGACGGCCGCCCCGTGGACGGCATTCGCCCGAGCGCGCGCAACCTCGCGATGGTATTCCAATCCTATGCGCTTTATCCGCATTTGAGCGCCTTCGACAATATCGCGGTGCCGCTGCGGATGCGGCGCCTCTCCGCGATCGAGCGACTGCCACTGCTGGGTGCGCTGCTGCCGGGCCGGCGCGCCAAGGAACGGCACATTCGCGCCGATGTCGAAGCGATTGCCGAGCAGCTCGACATCGCTCCCTTGCTACGGCGCAAGCCCGGGCAATTGTCCGGCGGACAGCGGCAGCGCGTCGCGGTCGGACGCGCCATGGTGCGCGAGCCGCTCGCCTTCCTGTTCGACGAACCGCTCTCCAATCTCGACGCGAAGCTGCGCGTCCACATGCGCGCAGAACTCGCCGAGCTGCACCGTCGCCTCAACGCGACGTTCGTCTACGTCACGCACGACCAGGCCGAAGCGATGACGATGTCGAGCCGGATCGCCGTCATGATGGGCGGTGAGCTGATCCAGGCCGGCACGCCGGCCGAGATCTACAACGAGCCCGGCGACATCCGCGTTGCCGAATTCATCGGCAGCCCCAAGATCAACATCCTCCCCGGCCGGATCCGAAAGGACGGCGGCGTCGATCTGCTGGGGACCGCCTTGAAACTTACGTGCAATGCGGCGGCCGGCGATTGCCGCATCGGGGTCCGTCCGGAGCGGATCGAGCTCGGCACCGGGCCGTTCTCCGGAACCGTCGTCCATCTGGAGAATCTCGGCGCCGAGGCCTTCGTGCATCTCGCGGTCGAAGGCACCGGGTCGCGCCTGATCGCGCGGCTCGCGGACGTCAAGCATTTGCCGGCGATGGCAAGCTCCGTCGCCTTCGGCTTCGCACCAGATGCGGTGCGGATGTTCGATCCGGCGGGGAAACGGATCGAGCTCAGAGTGGAGCAGGCCGAGCGCATCCGAGAGCCCGCCCATGTCTGACGGCTCCATGACCATCGGGGCGGCCGGCGCTCCCGCGGGCACGCCAAGGCGCACGCTGCCGGCCCATGGCAGCCGACGCGCGTACTCCGCCTACGCGCTGGTGACGCCGGCCGCCGCGCTCATGCTGGTCATGCTGCTCGGTCCACTCGCCGGCGTGATCGCCCTCTCCTTCACCGACTATCAGCTCGGCGCGCCGCATTTCTCCTGGATCGGGCTCGCCAACTACCAGGACCTGTTCGCCGACAAGGTGTTCTGGACCGCGCTGCGCAACACGCTGACCTACGTCGTGATCGTGGTGCCCGGTGCCGTGATCGCAGGGCTTGCGATCGCGCTGCTAATCCAGAGCGGCGCCAGCCTGCGCAGCCTCTACCGGACGATCTATTTCCTGCCAGTCATGGCAACCCTGATCGCGATGGCGGTGGTGTGGGAATTCATGCTGCACCCGCAATTCGGCCTCGTGAACGGGTTGTTGCGCGGCGCGGGCCTGCCGGCCTTCGCCTGGCTGCAGGACCGCAGCACCGCCCTCTATGCGCTGTGCGCGATCGGCATCTGGCAGGCGGTCGGCTTCAACATGGTGCTGTTTCTCGCCGGCCTCGTCTCCATCCCCAAGCAACTCTACGAGGCGGCCGAAATCGACGGTGCGTCGAGCGGCTGGGCGCGCTTCCGCCTCGTGACCTGGCCGATGCTGGGGCCGGTCACGACATTCGTCGTCGTGATCTCCGGCATCCGCTCGTTCCAGGTGTTCGACACCGTGCACGTGTTGACCAAGGGCGGCCCGTCGAAATCCACGGAGGTGCTGATCCACACCATGTACACGGAAGGGTTCGAGTTCTTCCGCTCGGGCTACGCCGCGGCAATCACCGTCGTCTTCCTGGTGTTCGTTCTCCTGCTCACTCTGATTAAATCGAGGCTCGCCGATCGCGGGGTGCATTACACATGAGCAACGCGCATCCCATCCCAGTCCGGGCGATCCTCCGCCACGTGCTGCTGATCGCGGGCGCCGCGCTCATGCTGGCCCCCTTCATCTGGATGATCTCGACCGCATCCAAGCCGCAGACCGAGATCTTCTCCAGCGAATTGCACCTGGTCCCGTACCAGTTCGCGCTGGTGGAGAATCTGCGCGAGGCCTTCGCCAAGGCCAATTTGCTGCGCTTCCTGCTCAACGGCGTCATCGTCACGGTCTCGATCTTCGTGCTGCAGGTGATGGTGGCGCTGCCGGCGGCCTACGCGCTCGCAAAACTTCGCTTCCTCGGCCGCGAGACGCTGTTCGCCCTGGTGCTGTTCGGGATCCTGATCCCGCCGCAGGCGACCGCGATCCCGGTCTTCCTGCTGCTGCACACGATCGGCCTGCTCGACAGCTATGCCGCGCTGGTGCTGCCCTTCACCATCTCGGTGTTCGGCATCTTCCTGATGCGCCAGTTCTTCAAGACCGTGCCCGACGATCTCGTCGACGCCGCGCGCATGGACGGCATCTCCGAATTCGGCATCGTTTGGCGGGTGATGCTGCCGGCCGCGATTCCCGCCGTGACCGCCTTCGGCATCTTCTCCGTGGTCGCGCATTGGAACGACTATTTCTGGCCGCTGATCGTGCTCAACAGCGAGCACCTGCGTACGCCCCCGCTCGCGGTCGCCCATTTCCGCAACAACGAGGCCGGCACCAGCTACGGCCCGCTGATGGCGGCGGCGATGGTGATCATCGCGCCGCTCGTGATCGCTTTCCTCTTTGCCCAGCGCCGTTTCATCGAGGGCATCACCCTGACCGGGATCAAGTAACGACGTCACCTCAACCAAGGAGTCTATCCATGCTGAAGTCCATCATCGCCGCGGCGGTTCTGTCGCTCGTGGCCGGATCTGCGCTCGCGCAGACAAAGACCGAGATCGTGATGCAATATCCCTATCCGGAGCTGTTCACCGAGACGCACAAGCGCATCGCCGAGGAATTCGCCAAGGTGCGCCCGGAGATCAAGGTCACAATGCGGGCGCCTTACGAATCCTACGAGGACGGCACCCAGAAGGTGCTGCGCGAAGCCGTGACCAATCAGATGCCTGACGTCTCGTTCCAGGGCTTGAACCGCATCCGCGTCCTGGTCGACAAGAACATCCCGGCCCCGCTCGACGGCTACATCGCCGCCGAAAAGGATTTCGACAAGCAGGGCTTCCACCAGGCGATGTTCGACATCGGCACCGCCAGCGGCAAGGTCTACGCCCTGCCCTTCGCGATCTCGCTGCCGATCGTCTACGTCAATCTCGACCTGGTGAAGCAGGCCGGCGGCGACGTCAACAATTTGCCGAAGAGCTGGGACGAGTTGATCGCACTCGCCAGGAAGATCAAGGCGCTCGGCAACGACACCAACGGCGTCACCTATGCCTGGGACATCACCGGCAACTGGCTGTGGCAGGCGCCGGTGTTCGCGCGCGGCGGCACCATGCTCAACGCCGACGAGACCAAGGTCGCGTTCGACGGGGCGGAAGGCAAGTTCGCCATCAACACGATCGCGCGGCTCGTCAACGAGGGCGGCATGCCCAATCTCGACCAGCCGTCGATGCGCGCGACGTTCGCGGCCGGCAAGACCGGCTTCCACATCACCTCGACCTCGGATCTCAACAAGGTCACGCAGATGACCGGCGGTAAATTCGCGCTGAAGACGATCCCGTTCCCGGACGTCGTCTCTCCGAACGGCAGGCTGCCGGCCGGTGGCAATGTCGTGTTGATCCTCGCCAAGGACAAGGCCAAGCGCGACGCGGCCTGGGAAGCGGTGAAGTTCTGGACCGGCCCCAAGGGCGCCGCGATCATGGCGGAGACCACCGGCTACATGCCGCCGAACAAGGTCGCCAACGACGTCTACCTCAAGGACTTCTACGTCAAGAACCCCAACAACTACACCGCGGTCAGCCAGCTCGCGCTGCTTACCAAATGGTACGCCTTCCCCGGCGACAACGGCCTCAAGATCACCGACGTGATCAAGGATCATCTCAACTCGATCATCTCAGGCGCGCGCGCCAGGGAGCCGGAAGCCGTCCTCGCCGACATGACCGCGGACGTGCAGAAGCTGCTGCCAAAGACGACAGGCGCGGCGCGCTGAGCGTGCTGACATCCACCGGCACGGGACGCCCTCGGCGCCCCGTGCCGCCTCGATAACCGGAGCTGGCGATGAAACTGCTGCATCTGAGCGACATTCACCTGACGGCGCCCGGCGCGACCATCGGCGGCCGCGATCCGCGCGTTAATTTCGAGCGGGCGCTGGCGCATGCGCTGAACGACCATCACGACGCCGAGTTGATGGTGATCACCGGCGACCTCTCGGATTGGGGCGATCTCGCCGATTATCAATGGCTCAAGCAGCGCCTCGACGCATATCCCCTGCCGGTGCGGCTGTGCATCGGCAACCACGACCGACGCGCGGCCTTCCTGAGCGTGTTCCCCGACCTCGCCGACGACAACGGTTTCGTCCAGGGCATCCACGACACCGCTGCCGGTCGCTGTCTATTCCTCGACACCGCGCATCCGGAAACGCACGCCGGCCGCTATTGTGGCGATCGTCTCGGCTGGCTTGAGGCACGGCTTTCCGAGCATGACGGGCCGTTCCTGCTCTTCATGCACCACAACCCCATGCCGGTGCATCTCGTCCCGTTCGACCAGATCGGCCTGCTCGACGAAGCTCCATTCCGCCATCTCGTCAGCCGCCATCGGGCCAAGATCCGCCACGTCTTCTTCGGGCATTGCCACTTGCCTCTCGCCGGCTCGATTGCCGGCGTGCCCGTCTCGTCGCTGCGCGGCACCAACCACGCGAGCTATCCGCTGTTCTCCGAGACCAAGCTGCTGAGCGCCTGCGACCTGCCGCAATCCTACGGCGTCGCATTTTTCGGGGAGGACTACGTGACCGTGCACATGGTGGAGTACGGCTATGACGGTCCGATCCGCACCCAGGGTTCGCCGGACTACAAGGCTTGGGATCGCGAGACCATGGTGCGGTGAAGGGGCGAGCGCACGACCATTACCAGGGCGTGCGCTCATAAACCCGCGCTGCACTCCTTGTAGAGTCCGCACCGCCATGTATAGCGGCGCGTTGGCATCCCTCACGCTAGGTCGGAGATGGGCGCCCGCAGGCGACATCGCCCGCTTGTCCTGATATGAAAAGCCTCCCAGGGGATGACCTCTACTGTTATGAGAAAAATCTACGCATCTGTTGATCTTCCCGACGATGCCGGTCAGCTGGTCGTCTTTGAATGGGCGCCGGCTTCTGAGCCCGAGGAAAATCTGGTTTGCTTTGAACCTGACGGGAGCGTGAGGTGGAAGGCGAAGCTTCCAACGAGCGAACCGAACGACTGCTTCGTCGGTGTAGCCCTTGAAGGTGAGTTAATCCGAGCCAACAGCATGAGTTGTTACGCCGTTTGGCTGGATCCCCGGACGGGTGAGGCGGTACGAACACAATTCACAAAATGACAGAGCTGGCAGACTTCCGCTTCGCGACGCTTCTGAGCACCCGCCCTACTCCACCAGCAGCACGTCGACGGCGACATTGAGCTTCTGCTTGGGCGAGCCGACGATGATGCCGTCGACCGGCGAGACGTCGGAAAAATCGCGCCCCATGGCGAGCACGATGTGATCGTTGCCGATGAGGAGATCGTTGGTCGGATCGAGGTCGATCCAGCCGAGCTCGGCCCCGCACCACAGCGACACCCAGGCATGGGTGGCGTCGGCACCTTGCAGCCGCGGCTGGCCCGGCGGCGGAATGGTGCGCAAATAGCCGCTGACATAGGCCGCGGGCAGGCCGAGCCCGCGCAGCCCGGCAATCATGACATGGGCGAAGTCCTGGCAGACGCCGTGACGCTTGTCGAAGACTTCGTCGAGCGGTGTCGAGATCACGGTCGCCTTCGGATCGTAGCGGAATTCGCCGCGGATGCGACGCATCAGGTCGACGGCCCCAGTGAGGATGCCCGCGCCGGGCGGAAAGCTCATGCCCGCATAGGCGCTGACCGGGCGCAGCACCGGAACCAGGGGACTGGCAAAGACATAACCGACCGGGGAGGACGGCCCGAGGCTGGTGGCTTCGAACGCGATGTCGCGGACGCTCTCCCAGGGCGGGCTGACCGCATCGCGCGCCGGCGGCCGGCGCGACACCGAGACACGCGAGCGCGAGTCGATGCGCAGATTGCGATGCGCGGCTTCGATCGTCACGCTCTCGGTCAGCGTGCCGAAGAAGTCGCGCCGCACATTGCGCTCGGCCGGGCGCGGATGGATCTCGACCTCGTGCGAGATCAGCTCCTGGCCGACGCCGCCTCGCGGCTCCAGCCGCAGCGTGCAGCGGGCGAAGCTGACGGGATTCTCGTACTCGTAGGTGGTGACGTGACGGATGTCGTAGATCACGCCAGCCCCGTCAGCTTTTCCGGACGGCTGGCATTGGGACCGTGAGGGAAGTAGTGCTGCCCGATCGCCTCGCCGAGGCTGAGCAGATCCTGCTCCAGGGCGAACAGCGTCTTGACCTCGAGCTTCTCGGCCTCGGCGGTCGCGAGCATCGCCTGCATCGCCACGGCGAGACGCTGCGGCTTCTCGATCAGGCCATGCTCCTTCAGGCTCGGCAGCGCCGCAATGTGCTCGTTCAGCGTCGTCACCTGAAACGCCACCGAACGCGGATTGTAGCCGTCGAGCACCGCAAGGTCGCGCACCGGGGCGAGGATCGGCGCCAGCAGATAACGCGAGCGGTAGGTGATCTGGCAATCCACCAGCGTCAGCAGGATGTCGAGATCCTCGTCGCCGGCCTCGTCATAGGCGAACTGGCGGGTGAAGCGCGTGGTGTTGATGGCGCGCTCGATGCGGCGGCCGATGTCGAGGAAGCGCCAGCCCGCGGCGCGATTCATGTTCTCCTGCGCGAGCCCTGCGAAGCTCGCCAGCTCCTGCAGGGTCAGCTCGGCGGCGCTCAGCACGCTGTCGTCGTCCTCCACCTCGATGGCGAGGCGCTCGGCCATCTCGGTGATCACCTGCCAGGCATCGGGCGACAGCCGCTCGCGCAAGGAGGTCGCCGTGCGCTGCGCCGCCCTCACCAGCGACAGGGCCGATCCGAAACGCTCCGCGCCCTGCAGCGCTTCGGCGACGATACGGCCCGCGGCCGTGCGCGAGGATTGCGAGACCGCGCCCCAGGCGACCAGCAGGCGCTGGATGCGTTCGGCCGATTGCACCGAGGCCGCGGTGCCCTTGTTCGGCCCGCTCGGCGAGCCCAAGGCGCGCACCAGCCGCAGCGTCGCCTCGGCGCGCTCGAGATAGCGGCCGAGCCAGAACAGATTGTCGGCGGCGCGGCTCGGCAGCACGCCGGCGATGCGGCGGATGCGCACCTTGTCGGTCGCGGGCAGAAGCGTCGCGGTCGCGACCTGCTTGTCGGAGACGACCCAGACGTCGGCGGCGCGCGCGCCGTCGCCCATCGACACCGCGCGCGCGTCCGGCTGCTCGGCGATGCGGCAGAAGCCGCCGGGCATGATGGCCCAGCCGTCGGGCGTGGCGGCGGCGAACACGCGCAGCACGAAGGGGCGCGGCGTGAGCTGCCCGTGCTCCCACACCGGCATGGTCGAGAGCCGCACCACCTCCTGCCCGACATAGTCCATGCCGCGCGCGCTGATCGCATCGATCAGGCGCTGCCGTCCGCTCGCGTCGAGCTCGCTCGCGAGCACCGGACCATTGCTGTCGAAACCGGGAACGCCGCGCCGATAGGCGCCTTCGATCGCGACCTCGTCGAGCCGCGCCAGCACCTCGTCGCGCGCCACGCGCTGGCCGCACCACCAGGTCGCGATGTGCGGCATCTTCAGGTCTTCGCCGAGCAGGCGACGGCTCAGCGCCGGCAGGAAGCCGAGCAGCGCCCGCGCCTCCAAAACGCCCGAGCCCGGCATGTTGGCGACGACGACGCCGTCCTTGCGCAGCACGTCGATGAGGCCGGGCACACCGAGCCGCGAGGAGGCATCGAGCTCGAGCGGGTCGAGCGAGTTGGAATCGACCCGGCGCAACAGCACATCCAGCCGCTTCAGGCCGGCGACGGTGCGAATGTGGACGCGGTCGTCGCTGACCGCGAGGTCGTCGCCCTCGACCAGCAGGAAGCCGAGATAGCGCGCCAGCGTCGCGTGCTCGAAATAGGTCTCGCTGAAGCTACCGGGAGTGAGCACGCCGATCCTGGGCTCGTCGCGATCGGCGCGCGCGCGCAAGCTGTCGCGGAACGCCTCGAAAAACGGCGCGACGCGCGGCACGTTCATCGACTTGTAGAGATCGGAGAAGGCGCGCGACAGCACCAGGCGGTTCTCCAGCGCGTAGCCCGCACCCGATGGCGCCTGGGTGCGGTCGCCGAGCACCCACCAGCGGCCGTCGGGCCCGCGGCCGACATCGGCGGCATAGATCGAGAGATAACGTCCGCCGGGCGGCGGCACGCCGCAGACCGGACGGAGATATTCGGGACTGCCGGCGATCGCCGCGGCCGGGAGCGCGCCTTCGGCCACGAGGCGCCCCTCGCCATAGATGTCGCGCAGCACGCGCTCGAGCAGCTCGGCGCGCTGGGTGATGCCGGCGCAAAGCTGCTGCCAGTCGGCCTCGTCGATCAAAAGCGGCAGATGGCTGATCGACCAGGGCCGGTCGGCGCTATCGCCGGGCGCGCGGTAGGTGACGCCGGCCTCGCGGAGATGGCGATCGGCCATGCCGAAGCGGCGCTCGATCTCGTCGGGCGCCAGCGCGCCGAAGGCGTCGAAGAAGCGGCTCCAGACCGCGCGCGGCGCACCGTCGGGCCCCAGGAACTCGTCGGGGATGCCGGGCAGGCGGCTATAGTCGCGGACCCACTGCGCAATCCGCTGCTGGGCATTCGCCCTGCCCGCCTGGTCGTTGTCTTCGGCTGCGCCCTCGCCCATGGGCCTTTCCCTCCCCCACCATCATACTCATTGCAGGAGCGGGGTCCGCAAGTCGAGGGTCAGCGGAAATTCATTTGTGCGTTCCTCGGGCGGCGGCTGCATCGGACCCGGGGTGTGGCCGTGGTCCTGGAAGCGCGCCAGCCGCCGGGCCTCGGCCTCGTAGGTATTGACCGGCTTGGTGTCGTAGTTGCGCCCGCCGGGATGGGCGACGTGGTAGACGCAGCCGCCGAGCGAGCGGCCGTTCCAGGTATCGATCAGGTCGAAGGTCAGCGGCGCGTGCACGGGGATGGTCGGGTGCAGGCCGGAGGCCGGCTGCCAGGCCTTGAAGCGGACGGCGGCCACGGCCTCGCCAGAGCGGCCGGTCGGGGTCATCGGCAGGCGGCGGCCGTTGCAGGTGACGACGTGGCGGCCCTCGACGAAGCCTTCGGCCTTGACCTGGAGCCGCTCGACCGAGCTATCGACATAGCGCACGGTGCCGCCGGCCGAGCCCTCCTCGCCGAGCACGTGCCAGGGCTCCAGCGCCTGTCGCAGCTCCAGCGTCACGCCGCCATGGTAGATGCGGCCGAAAGCGGGAAAGCGGAATTCGAGCTGGGCCAGATACCATTCCGGCTCGAACGGATAGCCCGATTGCTTGAGCTCGCCGAGCACATCGAGAAAATCTTCCCAGATGAAATGCGGCAGCATGAAGCGGTCGTGCAGCGCGGTGCCCCAGCGCACGAACTTGCCGCTCAGCGGCTCACGCCAGAACTTTGCGATCAGCGCGCGGATCAGGAGCTGCTGCGCCAGCGACATGCGCGGATCCGGCGGCATTTCGAGCGCGCGGAATTCGACGAGGCCGAGCCGGCCCGTGGGCCCTTCCGGTGAATAGAGCTTGTCGATGCAGATCTCGGCGCGGTGGGTGTTACCGGTGATGTCGACCAATAGATGCCGGAACAGCCGGTCCACCAGCCAGAGCGGCGTCTGGTAGCTGGGCGGCGGCACGTGCGAGAGCGCGATCTCGAGCTCGTAGATGCTGTCGTGGCGGGCTTCGTCGATGCGCGGCGCCTGGCTGGTCGGGCCGATAAAAAGACCGGAGAAGAAATAGGACAGCGCCGGATGGCGCTGCCAATACAGCACCAGGCTCTTCAGAAGATCGGGCCGACGCAGGAACGGCGAATCCTGCGGTGAGGGGCCGCCGACCACGACGTGATTGCCGCCCCCGGTGCCGGTGTGACGGCCGTCGACCAGGAAGCGGTTGGCGCCGAGGCGGACCTTGGCCGCATCCTCGTAGAGGCCGGTGGTGATCTCGACCGCGTCGCGCCAGCTCCTGGCCGGCTGGATGTTGATCTCGATGACACCGGGGTCGGGCGTCACCTTGATCACCTCGATCCGCGGGTCGAACGGCGGCGGATAACCTTCGACATGGACCTGTAGCTGCATCTCCTCCGCGGTGGCTTCGAGCGCGGCAACCAGTTCGAGATAGTCCTCGATGCGCTCGACCGGCGGCATGAAGGCGCAGAGCACGCCGTCGCGGACTTCGACCGACATCGCGGTGCGCACCGGAACGGAGGTGTTGAGCTGCTCGGGCGCCGCCCGCGGCGGGGCTTCCGGACGCGCGGCGAGCGTGAACACCGGCAGCTTGTCCCGCGGCTCCATCGGGTCCTGCTCGACGATGTAGGGATATTGGTTGGGCGGGACGTAACCAAGCGAGCCGATCGGCAGCCGCAAACCGAGCGGCGAATCGCCTGGCATCAGGAACAGATGGCTGCGCCGGAGTTGCCATCGCTCGCTGCGCCAGCGCGGCGGTGCATTCCAGCGCTGCACGGGCAGCACGAAGCCGCGCGGTGTGTTGAGGCCCTCGTCGAAGACGCGCGCCATCCGCGCGCGGGCTTCCGGATCGGATAATTTGGAATCGGAGGGATCGACATTGACGGGAAGCTCGGCCTCCTTCTGCAGCCAGTACGCGGTGTCCTCATAAGCCGGCATGATGTAGCCGGCATCGAGGCCGAGCCGGGCCGCCGTGCCTTCCATGAAGGCCTCGGCGTCCTTCACCTCGGCACGGCGCGGATTTTCGATTTTGGCGATGAGGTCGGCGTTCTTCCAGATCGGCACGCCGTCCTTGCGCCAATAGAGGCCGAAGGCCCAGCGCGGCAGGCTCTCGCCCGGATACCATTTGCCCTGGCCGTAATGCAGCAGCCCGCCCGGCGCGAAGCGCGCGCGCAGGCGGCGGATCAGATCATCGCCGAGCGCGCGCTTGGTCGGGCCGACGGCCTCCGTATTCCACTCGCCCGCCTCGAGATCGTCGACCGAGACGAAGGTCGGCTCGCCGCCCATGGTGAGGCGCACGTCGGCGCTGGCGAGATCGCCGTCGACCTGCTCGCCGAGGTCGTTGAGGCGCGCCCAGGATTCGTCGGAGAACGGCTTTGTGATGCGCGGCGCCTCGCGGATCCGCTTCACGCTCATGTCGAAGGAGAACTCGACCTCGGCAAAGCCGGCCCCGCCGGAGATCGGCGCCGCCGAACGGTAGTGCGGCGTGGCTGCGACCGGGATGTGCCCCTCGCCTGCGAGCATACCCGAGGTCGCGTCGAATCCGATCCAGCCGGCACCCGGCAGATAGACCTCGGCCCAGGCGTGCAGATCGGTAAAATCGTTCTCGACTTCCGGCGGCCCCTCGATCGGATCGATGTCGGGACGGATCTGGACCAGATAGCCCGAGACGAAGCGGGCGGCGAGCCCGAGATGGCGCAAGGTCTGGATCAAGAGCCAGGCGGAGTCGCGGCATGAGCCTGCGCCGGAGACAAGCGTCTCCTCCGGCGTCTGCACGCCCGGCTCCATGCGGATGATGTAGCGGACCTTCTTCTGGATCTCGCGATTGAGGTCGACCAGGAAATTGACCGTGTTCGGGGCCTCATGCGGGATCGAATCGAGGAACTTGGCGAACAGGCGATCGGGCTTGATGGTCTCGAGATACGGCGCGAGCTCCGTCTTCAGATCCTTGGGATATTCGAACGGAAAGCTGTCGGCATAGGGCTCGACGAAGAAGTCGAACGGGTTGACCACGGTCATCTGCGCCGTGAAGTCGACCTCGAATTTCAGCTCGGTGGTCTTCTCCGGAAAGACGTAGCGCGCCAGCCAGTTGCCCTGCGGATCCTGCTGCCAGTTCACGAAATGATTGGAAGGCGTGACCTTGAGCGAATAGCTCAGGATCGGCGTGCGTGTATGTGGGGCCGGTCGCAGCCGGATGGTCTGCGGGCCAAGGTCGATCGGGCGGTCATATTTGTAATGCGTGACGTGGTGTAGCGCGACGTAGATCGACACGGGATGCGGTGCTCCAGCAGCATTTTTGAGCAGAACACCTGAGGTCAACGCGATCAAGCACTAACAACGGGCACGGGGTGCCTAGGAACTATCCCGATCGCCGTGGGGGCGATCGCATCCGACGTTAGAGTTGGCGCGGTGCTGCTTCCACGGCGTCATGGCCGGGCTTGTCCCGGCCATCCACGACCTTTGCCGCGCAGAACCAAGAACGTGGATGCCCGGGACAAGCCCGGGCATGACGATCTCGTTTGCAGAAACGCTACGCTGCCGACGTCAGCCTTTGCAGGAATTGGGTCACTTCGCGGCGGAGCGTCTCGACTTCGCCGTGGACGCGTTCGGAGGCGCTGTTGACGCGGGCAGCGACGCGGCCGGTGTCGGCGGCGGCTTCGCTGATGCCCGTCACGTTGGAGGAGACCTGCGAGGTGCCGGCGGAGGCTTCGTGAACGTTGCGGGCGATCTCGCGCGTTGCCGCGCCCTGCTGCTCGATCGAGGCGGCAATCGAGGCGGTGATGCCGTTGATCTCGGCGATGGTCTCCGCGATCGCTTCGACGGCGGCGACCGAATTGGTGGTCGATTGCTGCATCTCGCCAACCTTGGCGCTGATCTCTTCGGTCGCCTTCGCGGTCTGGTTGGCGAGGCTCTTGACCTCGGAGGCCACCACGGCGAAGCCGCGGCCGGCGTCGCCCGCGCGGGCCGCCTCGATGGTGGCATTGAGCGCGAGCAGGTTGGTCTGCGAGGCGATCTCGCTGATCAGCTTGACGACGTCGCCGATCTGCATCGCGGCGTCCGCAAGGCTCCGGATCTCGCTGCCGGCGCGATTAGCTTCGTTCACCGCCCGCCCCGTGCTCGCGGTCGAGCCGGCGACCTGGCGATTGATCTCGGCGATCGACGATGCGAGCTGCTCGGCGGCGCTGGCGACAGTGGCGACGTTGCGCGAGGCCTGGTCGGACGCGGAGAGCACGCCGGAGGTTTGCAGGCTGGTCTTCTCCGCCGCCGCCGCCATCTGGCCGGCGTCAGATTCGAGATCGGTCGCGGCGCCCATCAGCGTGCCCGCAACCTGATCGAGATGCGTGCCGAACCGCCTGGCGAGGTCCGCGATCTCGACGACCCGGCGGCCGAGACTGTCGGTGCCGGTATTGATGACGGTCGCCGAGCGGCGGAACGAGCCGGGCAATCCGCGCGCCAGGATCTTGCGGAAATACTTGCCGCGGCTGGCATAGTCCATCGACGCCGAAGCTTCGCGCTGGAACGCATCGGTAATGTCGAGCATGTCGTTGACCGATTTCTGGATGGCGCCGATGCGCCCGGCCTGCCGCTCACTGAGAATGCGCGCCTCGAGATCGCCGCCCGCCGCCTTGCGGCACACAGCGGCGACCTCGTCGACGGCAACCGCGGTGCGGTGCTGGCACCAGACGGCATAGCCGGAGAGCGCGATCGTCGCGCCGAGAGAAGCGGCACTCGCGATCCCGGTCATGCCGAGAAGCGAGAGAACGAACGCAACGACGGCAAGACCACACGCGAGCGCGGTCGCTCCCTGCGCCTTAGAGAGAGAGCACAAATTCATCGTAACCGACACCCTGTTGCTTGAGCAGGCCGACCATCGCCTCGAAGCTCGCCTGCATGCCCTCCTTGGCGTTGGCATGCCGCGCCTCCTCAGTGCACAGCGTCTTGTAGATCGGCTTGATGCGCTCGATCTGCGCGGGATCCGGCTTGCGACGGTTGGAGTGATAGCCGACGATGTTGCCACGCTCGTCGAATGTCGGCGTGACGTGGGCGAATACCCAATAATGACTGCCGTCCTTCGCCAGGTTGACGACGTAGGCGAAGATCTCCTGCTTGGACTGCAGTGTATCCCAGAGCAGCTTGAACACGGCGCGCGGCATGTCGGGATGGCGGATCAGGCTGTGGGGCGCGCCCATCAGCTCCTTCCACGAATACTTCGCCATGCGGATGAAGACGTCGTTGGCGTAGGTGATGCGGCCTTTGAGATCGGTCTTCGATACGATCAGCTCCTCCTCACCGAGGAGATTTTCCACCCCAGTGGGACGTATCGCTTGCATCGGCTCGATCCTCAAATCACGCCGGCCCCACCACGCTGTGAAGCCGCATCGCCTCCTGTCTACGGCAACAGTGTTAACCAGATGTAAGCCGGGAACTTTTTGCGCGAGGCGCCCGCCTCCGTATCATTACTTAGCGAACGGCCGTTGTATTTCGGATCGCCACACGCGCTCCGATTCCGGTTGCAATCATCGGATACCGCGGCTCTTGATCGCGCCGCGTGACGGTGCTCGCGCGACGCGCGACTACATCGTTGCGCCCAGCACCCAGGGCGCGAACTCGGCGCCGCCGAAATCGAAGCTCTCGCTCTTGGTCGGCTGGCCCGAGGCGGTCTTGAGAATGAGTTCGAAGATGCGTTGGCCGCATTGTTCGACGCTCTCCTCGCCTTCGAGGATGGTGCCGCAATTGACGTCCATGTCCTCCTCCATGCGCTTGTACATCGGCGTGTTGGTGGCGAGCTTGATCGAGGGCGCCGGCTTGCAGCCGAACACACTGCCGCGGCCCGTGGTGAAGCAGACGAGGTTGGCGCCGCCGGCGACCTGTCCGGTTGCGGCCACCGGGTCGTAGCCGGGCGTGTCCATGAACACGAACCCCTTCTTGGTGACGGGCTCGGCATAGCGCAGCACCTCGACGAGGTTGGTGGTGCCGGCCTTCGCCATCGCGCCGAGCGACTTCTCCAGAATCGTGGTGAGGCCGCCGGCCTTGTTGCCGGGGCTGGGATTGGCGTTCATCTCGGCGCCTTCGCGCGTCGTGTATTCGTCCCACCAGCGCATCAGGTCGACCAGCTTCTCGCCGACCTCGCGGCTGACAGCGCGGCGCGTGAGCAGGTGCTCGGCGCCGTAGGTCTCTGGCGTCTCCGACAGGATCACGGTGCCACCGTGACGCACGATGAGGTCGCTGGCCGCGCCGAGCGCGGGATTGGCCGATACGCCGGAATAGCCGTCCGAGCCGCCACATTGCAGCGCCACGGTGAGCTCGCTCGCCGGCACCGTCTCGCGCTTGACCTTATTGGCGTCAGTCAGCGCCTCGCGCACGAAGGCGATGCCGGCTTCGACCGTCTTGCGCGTGCCGCCGACCTCCTGGATGTCCATCGCGCGCAGGCGGCCGGCAAGCTTCTGCTCTTCCATCAGGCCGCCGATCTGGTTCACCTCGCAGCCGAGACCGAGCACGATGACGTGGGAGAAATTGACGTGCCGCGCATAGCCGCCGAGCGTGCGGCGGAGCAGCGCCAGCGGCTCGTTCTGCGTCATGCCGCAGCCGGTCTTGTGGGTCAGCGCGACCACGCCGTCGACGTTGGGGAAGTCGGCGAGCGGATTGTCGCCGGTAAAGGGATTCTTCTTGAAGACGTCGGCGACGAGGCTGGCGACATGCGCGCTGCAATTCACGGAGGTGAGGATGCCGATATAATTGCGCGTGGCAACGCGGCCGTCCGGACGGCGGATGCCTTCGAAGGTCGCCGGCAGGTCGAAATTCGGCGTCGGCTTGACGTCAGCGCAATAGGCATAGTCCTTCGAGAAATCACCCATGCCGCAATTCTGCACGTGCACGTGCTGGCCCGGCGCAATGGCTTGCGTGGCAAAGCCGATGATCTGACCGTAGCGCCTGATCGGCTCGCCAACAGCGATCGGCTTGATCGCAACCTTGTGGCCGGAGGGAATGCGATCGACCGTGGTGACGCCGTCGGCGACCACTGTTCCCGGCGGCAGGCTCGCGCGCGCGATCACCACGCCATCATCGGGATGCAGGCGGATGACGGGACTGATGGTCATGGAAGTCTCCTTTGGAGGCGAATAGCGAATGGCGAGTGGCGAATGGAAAAGGGAGTAGCCCTATTCGCTACTCCCCATTCGCCATTCGCGAGTTTCTCAGGCCTTGCCGCCCGAATCCTTGCGGGTCGCGTTCACCTGCATCTTGGCGTAGGTCGTCATCAGGCCGACTTCGTTGGACAGCGTCACCAGCTTGAAGCCCATGTTGATGGCGCGCGCTGCGCCTTCGGCGCCGCTGCAATGGATGCCGGGGTTGAGGCCGCGCTTGCCGCATTCCTTGATGATCTTCTCGTAGATCGCGAGGATCTCGGGCTCGCTGCGGTCGAGCTTGGGCTCGAGGCCGTAGGAGAAGCCGAGATCGGACGGGCCGATATAGACGCCGTCGAGGCCTTCGACGTCGAGGATCGCTTCCATGTTCTCCACGGCGGTCCGCGTCTCCATCATCGGCAGCAGCACGATCTCGTCGTTGGCCGTCTTCTGATAGGAGCCGGCGGTGCCGTACATGCCGGCGCGGATCGGACCGTTGGAGCGCACGCCCTTCGGCGGATACTTCGAATAGGAGACCAGGTTCCGGGCTTCCTGCGGCGTGTTGACCATCGGGCAGATCACGCCATAGGCGCCGCCGTCGAGCACCTTGCCGATGATGCCGGGCTCGTTCCAGGGCACGCGGACCATTGGGGTGATCGGATGCTTGTCCATGGCCTGGAAGCACTGCACCATCGAGAGATAGTCCTGCACGCCGTGCTGCATGTCGACGGTGACGCTGTCGAAACCGCATTGCGCGATCATCTCGGCCGAGAAGCCGGAGGGAATGGCAAGCCACGCGTTGACGACCGCCTTGCCCGACTTCCAGATCTCTTTGACTTTATTGGCCACGTTGCCTTTCCTTCCCTGTTGCTCTCACTTCGCCGCGGATCGGGTTGGGCCGCACTTTGAGCGAAAAAAAGCGTCAATGTCCATGGCTCTCGCCGCGCACGCACGCATATCAGGGTTCATCCCTCCGCGAGGGTATCATCGGTGCTGCCGAGCCCCGCAAGGCTCCGTTCGAGTTCGCCGAGCATCTCCTGCAATTCGGCGAGCTTGCGGGCGCCAAAACGCCGCGTGATCTCGGCATAGATCGCCTCCGACGTCGGCGCGACAGAGGCCATCAGCTTCAGCCCCTCCTTCGAGATGGAGACCATGCTGCGGCGCTGATCCGCTTTCGCCGTCTTGCGCTCGATCAGGTTGCGCGCCTCGAGGTCTCGCAGGATGCGCGACAGGCTGGGCCCGAGCAGGAACGCGGTGCGCGCGAGTTCCGTGACCTCGACCGCCTCGATCGCCGCCAGCGCCCGCAGGATGCGCCATTGCTGCTCGGTCAGGCCGTGCTCGCGCAGCGAGGGACGAAACTGCCGCATCACAGCTTCCCGGGCCCGCAGCAGCGACATCGGCAGCGAACGCGAGAAATCGCGCATCGGCACTTGCCGCGCGGCAGGCGGGTGACCGTTGGCGGGATCGACGGATTTCTTGGTCATGACCGCCCTTTCAAGCCGCAAAACGTTTGCAGTGCAACAAGCCGAATTTGTGTTTGACGCATTCACTTAACATGTTAAGTATCTCGCGGCACCACGATTTGTAAGATCACAAATGGCGCTTTCCAACGACGATATCCAAGCTTGCGCGAGGCGTCTGCACCAGGCGGAGAAGACGCGCACGCAGATCCGCCAGCTCTCGCAAGACTTCCCGGACATCAGCATCTCGGATGCGTATGCGATTCAGAAGGCCTGGGTCGACGTCAAGATCGCCGAGGGGCGCGTGGTCAAAGGCCACAAGATCGGCCTGACCTCGAAGGCCATGCAGAGCGCGCTTGGCATTGACGAGCCGGATTCCGGCGTGCTGCTCGACGACATGTTCTTTGCCGATGGCGGATTGGTGCCGACCGAGCGCTTCATCGCGACGCGCGTCGAGGCCGAGCTCGCCTTCGTCATGAGCAAGCGCCTTTCAGGGCCCGACTGCACGCTATTCGACGTGCTCAACGCCACCGACTTCGTGGTGCCGGCGCTGGAGATTTTGGATACACGGATCGAGCGCGTCGATCCCAAGACCAAGGCGACGCGAAAGATCTTCGACACCATCGCCGACAATGCGGCGAATGCCGGCATCGTGCTCGGGGGGCGGCCGATCCGCCCGCTGGATGCTGACCTGCGCTGGATCGGTGCGCTGTGCTTCAAGAACGGCCAGCTGGAAGAGACCGGCCTTGCCGCCGGCGTGCTCAACCATCCCGCGACTGCCGTCGCCTGGCTCGCCAACAAGATCGCCCCGCTTGGGCTGGCGCTCGAGCCTGGCCAGGTCGTGCTCGCCGGCTCGTTCATCCGTCCGATCGAGACCCGCAAGGGCGACACAATCCAGGCCGATTATGGCGCCTATGGCTCGGTGAGCTGCTACTTCGCGTAGAACGAACGAAGACAGGGAGTGAAACCGCGATGCCGCATTTCACCATCGAATATTCGGCCAATCTCGACGGCCGTCTCGACATCGGTGCGGTGTGCGAGGTCGTACGCAACGCAGCGGTCGAGACTGGCATCTTCCCGCTCGGCGGCATCCGCGTCCGCGCCATCCGCTGCGAGCACTATGCGATTGCGGATGCAAAGCAGGATTACGGCTTTCTCGACATGGTGCTGCGCATCGGCGAGGGGCGCGATCTCGGGACGCGCCAGAAAGCTGGCGAGCACGTCTTCCAGGCGCTCTCGAGACATCTCGATCCCGTCTTCGCCGCCAGCAAGTTCGCCCTGTCGTTCGACATGCAGATCAACGACAAGGACACCAGCTGGAAGCGCAACAACATTCACGACGCCCTGAAAGCGGAGGCCGCTCATGGATAAGCCCACGCCGAAAACCGATCTGTTCCAGGCCAACCGCGACCGCGTCGCGCCGCTGCTGAAGACTCTGCGCGCGGACGGCATTGGCCACATGATCGATGGCAAGACCGTCGCCTCGATCTCGGGCGAGACGTTCGAGACCAGGTCACCGGTCGATGGCGCCGTGCTCGCCAGCGTCGCGCGCGGCAATGCCGAAGATATCGACGCGGCGGCGACTGCGGCTGCGCTCGCCTTCAAGTCCTGGCGCGACATGGGTCCGGCCATGCGGAAGAAGCTGCTGCATCGGGTGGCCGACGCCATCGAGGACAATGCCGACGACATCGCGGTGCTCGAATGCATCGACACCGGGCAGGCCTATCGCTTCATGGCCAAGGCCGCGATCCGCGCCGCAGAGAATTTCCGTTTCTTCGCCGACAAATGCGCCGAAGCACGCGACGGCCACAACACGCCGAGTGACGAGCATTGGAACGTCTCCACGCGGGTGCCGATCGGCCCGGTCGGCGTGATCACGCCATGGAATACGCCATTCATGCTCTCGACCTGGAAGATCGCCCCTGCCCTGGCGGCCGGCTGCACCGTCGTGCACAAGCCAGCCGAGTGGTCGCCGGTGACCGCTTCCATTCTGGGAAGGCTCGTGAAGGAAGCCGGCGTCCCCGACGGCGTGCTCAACACCGTGCACGGTTTCGGCGAGGAAGCGGGTAAGGCGCTGACCGAGCATCCCGCCATCAAGGCAATCGGCTTCGTCGGCGAGAGCGCGACCGGCTCGGCCATCATGATGCAGGGCGCGCCCACGCTAAAACGCGTGCATTTCGAACTCGGCGGCAAGAATCCGGTGATCGTGTTCGACGATGCCGATCTCGACCGCGCGCTCGATGCCGTCGTGTTCATGATCTACTCGCTCAACGGCGAGCGCTGCACCTCTTCCAGCCGCCTGCTGATCCAGCAGAGCATCGCGAAAGAATTCGTGGAGGAGCTGACGGCGCGGGTGAAGGCGCTCAAGGTCGGCCATCCCCTCGATCCCGCCACCGAGATCGGGCCGCTGATCCATGAGCGGCATCTAGCAAAGGTCTGCTCCTATTTCGACGTGGCGCGCCAGGACGGCGCGACGATCGCGGTCGGCGGCAAGGCCTACGACGGCCCCGGCGGCGGGCATTACGTCGAGCCCACCTTGGTCACTGGCGCGCACGGCAAGATGCGTGTGGCGCAGGAAGAAGTGTTTGGGCCGTTCCTCACCGTACTGCCGTTCCGCGACGAGACGGACGCGATTGAGATCGCCAACGACATCCGTTACGGTCTGACCGGCTATGTCTGGACCAATGACATGGGACGCGCGCTGCGCGTTGCCGATGCGCTGGAGGCCGGCATGATCTGGCTGAACTCGGAGAATGTCCGCCACCTGCCGACGCCGTTCGGCGGCATGAAGGCTTCAGGCATCGGGCGCGACGGCGGCGACTACTCGTTCGACTTCTACATGGAAACCAAGCACGTCTCGCTGGCGCGGGGCACGCACAAGATTCAGAAGCTGGGAATCTAGCGGCGGTGTCATTCCGGGGCGGCTCGAAGAGCCGAACCCGGAATCCATCGAGCAGCAGAGTTGGTGGATGAATGGATTCCGGGTTCGTGCTTCGCACGCCCCGGAATGACGAAGCCGAGAGAGGGGAAACGCACATGCCGGTACCGCAACATGTCTTCGAACCGCCGTTCAACATCATCCGCTCCAGCCACGTCGTGCTCGACGTCACCGATTTGAAGCTGAGCCGCGAGTTCTATGAGACCATTGTCGGCCTGCATGTCGAGGACGCCGACGACGAGACCGTCTACCTGCGCGCGGCCGAGGAGCACCAGCATCACTCGCTGGTGCTGCGCAAGGCCGCGGTGCCGGCTTGCGCCCGGCTCGGCTTCAAGGTCGGCAACGACCAAGATCTCGACAAGGCCGCCGCGTTCCTGTCCGAGAACGGCCTCGCCTACACCTTCGTCGACCAGTCGTTCCAGGGCCGCACGCTGCAATTCACCGATCCATTCGGCTTTAGAATCGAGCTCTACGCGGCGATGGAGCGGCGGCCGCATCTCCTGCGCCGCTACGACCTCTACCGAGGCTGCCACCCGCAGCGGCTCGACCATTTCAACGTCTTCGCCGCAGAAGTGCAGGACACGATGGAATTCTACGCCCGGCTCGGCTTTCGCCTCACCGAATATGCCGAGGAGGACGGGCCGAACGGGCGCATCGCCGCGGCCTGGATGCATCGCAAGGGCAACGTCCACGATTTTGCGATCACCAACGGCAAGGGCCCGCGGCTGCACCATTTCGCCTACTGGACGCCGACGGCGATGAACATCATCCACCTCTGCGACGTCATGGCTTCGCAAGGTTTTGTGAAGAACATCGAGCGCGGGCCCGGACGCCATGGCATCTCGAACGCGTTCTTCCTCTATGTGCGCGATCCCGACGGACACCGCCTCGAGCTCTACACCAGCGACTATTTCACCGGAGATCACGACCACGAGCCGCTGCGCTGGTCGCTGCGCGATCCCCGCCGCCAAACGCTGTGGGGCGCCCCTGCCCCGCGCTCCTGGTTCGAGCAGGGCTCGCCGTTCACGGGGCAGGCCGTGCGCGAGCCGAAATTCGTGGCCGATGTGCTGGTGGCGGATTGATGAAGCTGCCTCGTCTCGCCACCTATTCCGTCAAGGGTGATGTCAGCTATGGCGCCGTCCTGGAGGGCGGCATCGTCAATCTCTCCGCGCGTCACGCCAGAGACTATCCCACGCTGCGCGAGGTGATCGCTGCGGGCAAGCTGATCAGCTTTGCCGAAGAGGCCGCCGGCCGCAAACCGGATCACGCGCTCGGCGACATCACCTGGCTGCCGCCGGTCCCGGCGCCGGAGAAGATCATCTGCATCGGCGTCAACTATCCCGACCGCAATGCCGAGTACAAGGACGGCCAGGAGGCGCCGAAATATCCGAGCATGTTCATGCGCTCGCCCCGCTCCTTCGTCGGCCACGACACGCCGCTGGTGCGCCCGCGCGCCTCGGCGCAGCTCGACTATGAGGGCGAGATCGTGCTGGTGATCGGCAAGCAAGGCCGGCACATTCCGGAAAGCGCGGCGCTCGATCACATCGCCGCGCTCACGCTCTGCAACGAGGGCTCGGTGCGTGACTGGCTGCGCCACGCCAAGTTCAACGTGACGCAGGGCAAGAACTTCGATTCCAGCGGCAGCCTCGGCCCGTGGCTCGTGCCCTACGCGCGGGAATCGCAGATCGAGGACATCAGGCTGACCACGCATGTCAACGGCGAGCTCAGGCAGGACGATCGCACCAGCCGGCTGATGTTTTCGTTCCGCTATCTCCTGAACTATATCTCGACCTTCGCAACCCTGGTCCCCGGCGATATCATCGTCACGGGCACGCCGACCGGAGCCGGTGCGCGGTTCGATCCGCCGCGATATCTAGAGCCCGGCGACGTTGTCGAGGTCGAGGCCGAGGGGATCGGGCGCTTGCGCAACGGCGTCGTCGACGAGGCCTGGCCAACAAACGAAGTGGAATGATGCAATGACCACCCTCACCGGCGGCGAAGCGATCGTAAGCGGCCTTGTCGCCCACGGCGTCGACACCGTGTTCGGCCTGCCGGGAGCGCAGGTCTACGGCCTGTTCGACGCCTTCCACCAGGCCCAGCTCAAGGTGATCGGCGCGCGGCACGAGCAGGCCTGCGGCTACATGGCATTCGGCTATGCCCGCTCCAGCGGCCGGCCCGGCGTGTTCAGCGTCGTGCCCGGCCCGGGCGTGCTCAATGCCAGCGCCGCGCTGCTCACCGCGTTCGGCTGCAACGAGCCGGTGCTGTGCGTCACCGGCCAGGTGCCGACTTCGTTCCTGGGCAAGGGTCGCGGCCATCTGCATGAGATGCCGGACCAACTCGCGACCTTGCGCACCTATGTGAAATGGGCCGAGCGCATCGAATATCCGGGCAATGCGCCTACGATCGTCGCGCGCGCGTTCCAGGAGATGATGTCGGGACGGCGCGGCCCCGCCTCGGTCGAGATGCCCTGGGACGTCTTCACGCAGCGCGCGGCAACAGTGCCTGCGCAGGTGCTGGAGCCGCTGCCGGCGCCGCAGCCCGATCCTGATATGATCAAGCAGGCCGCTGCGCTCATCAGGACCAGCAAGGCGCCGATGATCTTCGTCGGCAGCGGCGCGATCGAAGCCGGCGAGGAAATCCTCGAGATCGCCGAGATGATCGATGCGCCCGTGGTCGCCTTCCGCAGCGGCCGCGGCATCGTCTCCAATGCACACGAGCTCGGGCTCACCATGGCCGCGGCCTACAGGCTGTGGCCGAATACCGATCTCATGATCGGCATCGGCACGCGGCTGGAGCTGCCGACCATGTCGCGCTGGCCGTATCGGCCCGCTGGCCTGAAGTGCATCCGCATCGACATCGATCCGGTCGAGATGCGGCGGTTCTCGTCCGACACCGCGATCGTCGCCGATGCCAAGACCGCTACCCGCGATCTCGCCGCCGCCGTGCGCAAGGCCGGCTACAGCAAGACCTCCGGACGGCGCGGCACGATCCGCGAGGCCACCGCGGCCGCGCAAGCCGAGATCCAGCGGGTCCAGCCGCAGATGGCCTATCTCAACATCCTGCGCGAGGTACTGCCGGCGAACGCGATCGTCACCGACGAACTATCGCAGGTCGGCTTCGCCTCCTGGTACGGCTTTCCGGTGTACCAGCCGCGCACCTTCATCACTTCGGGCTACCAGGGCACGCTCGGCTCGGGTTTCCCGACCGCGCTCGGCGCCAAGGTCGCCAATCCCGACAAGCCGGTGGTGGCCATCACCGGGGACGGCGGCTTCATGTTCGGCGTGCAGGAGCTTGCCACCGCCGTGCAGTTCAACATCGGCGTGGTGACGCTGGTGTTCAACAACAACGCCTACGGCAATGTCCGCCGCGACCAACGCCAGCATTTCGATGGCCGCGTGGTGGCGTCCGACCTCGTCAATCCGGATTTCGTCAAGCTCGCGGAATCCTTTGGCGTCGCCGCGGCGCGCGTCACCGCGCCGGAGCAGTTCAAGGCGGCGATGGAGAAGGCGCTCGGCCACGGCGGGCCGGTGCTGATTTCAGTCGAGGTGCCCAGGGATTCCGAAGTCAGCCCGTGGGCTTTCATTCACCCGCCGAAGCCTTGAGGCCGGACGCTCCCTGTAGCCGCGCGGCTGCAATCACCAGCAGACCGGCGCCTGCGACCGACCAGCAGGCGACCGGCGCCCAGTGCAGCAGCGGCGTGTATTCCGGCATCTTCTCCAGGCCCGCCGGCAACCGCCGCCATCCGCGCGAAGGTGCCGAGAGCAAGCGCGGAGAAGACGAGGCCCGTGACCTTGCCTTCCGCGCCGGTCGAGCCGATCGCGAGCGCAGCCGAGACCGCGCTCATCAGCATGCAGCCCCACGCGGCTCCGGCGAGAAATTGCGCGGCGATCAGCGTGTTGAGATTGCCGGCGAATTCGGCCGCCACAATCGCCACCGCACCGAACAGGCCGGCGGCACCCATCACGACGAGGCCGCCGCGATGCTTGACGATCAGGCTTGCCGGAAACATCGCGATGTTGAAGCCGATCCAGAATACCGGCATCAGCCATTGCAGGTCGCCGGGAGCTGCAAAGCGCAGATAGAACGGCGCGCTGTTCATGGAAAGTGCAGCTGGTAGCCGAGTGCGAGCGCGATCATCGCGACGATGAAGGCGATCGGGACGAGACCGAGCGGCTTTGCCGCTTCGTCCGGTGTGGGCGGCGCGGTGTCGCGTGCCACGTCATGCTCGATGCGCGACAGCCCGAGCGCGGTCAGGAGCAGCACCGCGCTGGAGATCACGAAGGGCAACCGCGCATCGTGCTCGCGCAGCACCACGCCGAGATAGGGCGAGAGCGCGCCGGCGACGCCGTAGCCTAGCATGGTCAGCGCGGCGAGGAACGGCACTTGCGGCTTGGCGCGGTACTTGCCGAGCAAGGTCAGAGGCGGCGCCCGCAACGCAGAGGACGTGATCGACCAGATCACGATCAGCGCGATGAACCAGCCCTGCGCCGCCGCACCGGCTCCGGCAACGAACGGAAGCGCGACGAAGGCGCCGCAGGAGATCGCGGTCACGAGGGCGACGAACAGGCCGAGCCTGCCGACATGGGGCGCGAGCTTGTCGGCGGCGATTCCCATCGCGGTGTCCGCAATGGTGAAGATCGCCTGATCCAGCATCAGATGAGGATCACGGCGGACGGCGCGATGCCGACCTCTGCGGCCAGCTTTGGCAGGTAGACAACGTAGGTCGTCCAGCCCAGCGTGAACACCAATTGCAGGCCTGCGAGATAAAGCCCCGTGCGGTTCGCCGTGCCCGTGCCGGTCGAGTTCTGTGTGGTGGTCATGTCGCCGCCTCCCCGCCCGAAGCTTAGACGAGCGAAGGCGGCGAGGAAACGCGTCAGCGCGTCCTGCGGAAGGTCAGATTGATCCGCTTCCGGCCGAGCAGCGGATGCTCGCCGTCGGCGAGCGGCGCGACGCCGTGATAGGCGAGCCTGCTGGCCCCGCCCCAGACCACCACGTCGCCATGGACGAGGCGGAAGCGGCGCGGCTTGTCATTGCGCGCGAGGCCGCCGAACAGGAAGGTCGCGGGCAGGCCGAGCGAGACCGAGACGATCGGCGCGGAATAGTCCAGCTCGTCCTTGTCCTGATGCAGCGACAGCCGCGTGCCCGGCTCGTAGCGGTTGACGAGGCAGGCATCGGGGGCAAAGCCTTCAAAGCCGCCCTGCTCCGCGGCGCGGCGGGCGAGATCGGCCAACAGCGGCGGCATCGCCGGCCATGGCGCACCGGTGCGCGGATCGATGGGATCATAGCGATAGCCGGTGTGATCGGTGATCCAGCCGCGCTCGCCGCAATTGGTCATCGCCACCGACATCAGATGGCCGCCCGGCGTCGTCATCCGCCGGAACGGCGATTGCGCCACGATGGCGCGCACGGCGTCGATCAGCCCGCTCTCGATCGGCTTGACGAAGCCGCGCAGCAGCACGGCGCCGTCGGCGATGTTTTCGCGCGACGGTTGGGCTTCGGCGACGCTATCGAACAAATCAGCCGTCAACGGCTCCACTCATTTGGCATCGTGAAAAATCACACCCAGCGTGTGGCGCCGGCCGGACCTGATCCGGCTGACGCCATGGCGGAGATTAACGCGGTAGGTGCCGCGTGTCCCCTGCACCGGACGATGATGCACAGCGAAGGCGACCGCATCGCCCTGTGCCAGCGGCACCACCTCGGCCCGCGACTGCATGCGCGGACGCTGCTCGGTCAGCACGAATTCGCCACCGGTGAAATCGCGTCCGGGATCGGAGAGCAGGATCGCGACCTGGAGCGGGAACACGTGCTCGCCATAGAGGTCCTGGTGCAGGCAATTGTAATCACCGGCCTCATATTGCAGCAGCAGGGGCGTCGGCCGCGTCTGCCCGGCGTCGTGGCAGCGCTTCAGGAACGCCGCGTGCGCGGTGGGATAGCGGATGTCGATCCCCATCGCCTCGTTCCAGCGATTGGCGACGGCTTGAAGGTGCGCGTAGAGCGCCGGGCGGAGCTGCGCGATCAGATCGGGCAGCGGATAGGCGAAGTACTTGTACTCGCCGCGGCCAAAACCGTGGCGGCCCATGACGATGCGGCTGCGGAATTGCGCATCGTCCGGGTAGAGCGCGGCGATGGCGCGGCATTGGTCCGGCGTCAGCAGGTTCTTCAGGACGGCGCAGCCCTGGGAGTCGAGCTCAGCGGTGATCTGCGGCCAGTCGAGAGCGTCGACATGGGAGGCGAGGTTGGCTGTTTCATCGAGAGCGGAAACGAGTTTCGCGATGGCCATGGCGACGATCCTATCCACATCCGTCATTCCGGGGCGCGACGCAGTCGCGAGCCCGGAATCCATAACCACGATCGGGAGTATGGATTCCGGGCTCGCGCCCAAGTGGGCGCGCCCCGGAATGACGGATGTGGGTGTCGCAGATCCCGGGCGCCACAACCACCCGATTTCCGATGACTCTCTCCCCGTCATTGCGAGGAGCCCTTGCGACGAAGCAATCCAGACTGGTTCCGCGGAGAGACCCTGGATTGCTTCGCTTCGCTCGCAATGACGCGGAGAGAGATCAGCCCCTCACCGGCAGTTTCGTAGGGTGGCAAAGGCGCTCTTGCGCCGTGCCCACGTCTTCGCAATACGTCGGCACGCTTCGCTTTGCCCACCCTACGAGGCCGTCGCTTGTGGCGCGAGTTACCCCCTCACCGGCAACGTCGCGACGTCGTACCCGTGCCTGATCGTTCGCTTCAGCACGGGGTCTTCCAGCTCGAAGTCGAATCGATCCGCCGGGCGGATGCCGCCCTTGGCGGCGAAGGTGCCGCCAAACATGGCGCAGCCGTCGGGGAACTTGCCACCGTCAAAGCCGCGCGCGATGAGGTCGGCGACCGGCAGCATCGCATCCAGCGTGCCCTCCTGGTAGAGCACACGCTCACCCTTGATGGTGGCGTAGGAGCGCAGGATCATCTTGTCCCAATGACCGATGACGTCTTCCAGCTCCCACAGCGTGGAGGCGATCGGCTTGTCGCACATCTGCTTGGAGACCGTGACGTTGTAGGCCTCGACCTTGCGGTCGGTGTGATCGGAGCCGCAGCCGACGAAGATGCGGCCCTGCCAGCCGATCAGCACGAACTCGACCTCGCCGGAGGAATCGCCACCGGTGCATTCGATGCTGTCCTCCTGGGTCAGCCGGCGCGCCGAGGCGCGATAGTAGATCGGCGTCGAGGCCGGCCGGGCGATGCCCATCTCCTCCAGCTCGGCGATGTGCTTGTCGCGCGCGACCGTGTCGCGGCCGGTCCAGCCGGCGATGACCAGCTGGTCGATCGCCAGCGTCAGCGGCGTGGTGGTGTCCTTGGCGTCGACGGTGAAAGTCAGGTCAAACACGAATGACGGCCTCCATGCCGGCAGCAAGCTCGAAGATGCGGCGGTCCGAGCCGCCTGCGCCCGCCAGCATCAGGCCGACGGGAACGTCGCCCTCGCGATGACAGGGCAGCGAGATGGCGCAACCGTCGATCAGGTTGATCAGGCTGCAATTGCGCAAGGCGCGAATGTTCTCGCGGGTGAATGCCTGATCGTCGGCGAGGTCGGCGATCTTCGGCGGCGTATTGGGCGTGGTCGGCAGCACCAGCGCGTCATAGGGCGCGATGCGCGCATTGACGCGCGCGATCAGCGAGCGGCGCTCGTTGAGCAGATCGATGTAGTCGGCCGCGCTCTGCGCCTCGCCGCGCATGATGCGCACGGCCACCCTGGGATCGTAGACGTCGCCCTTGGCCGTGATGAGATAGCGGTGCCAGGCATAGCTCTCGGAGGCCGCAAAACCGCCCTTGGCGTTCATCGGGCCGACGTCATGGAACTCCGCCATCTCGATACGCTCGACGATGGCGCCGTGATCGGACAGCGTCTTCAGCGCGCGCTCGAAGGTCTTGGCCACCTCTGCGTCGAGATCGTCGAGCGCGATCGTGGTGGGCACCGCGAGGCGCATGCCCTGGATCGGCCGCGGCCTCAAGGCGACGATCGGCTCGGCCGCGAGCACGGCATCGAGTATGGCACAGCAACTGACCGATCGTGCCAGCGGCCCGATGCTATCGAGCGAGAACGACAGCGGCACCGAGCCGTCGAGCGGCACGCGGCGCTGCGTCGGCTTGTAGCCGACGATGCCGTTGAAGGCGGCCGGAATCCGGCAGGAGCCACCAGTGTCGGTGCCGAGCGCGCCATGCGCCATGCCGTCGAGCACGGACACCGCCGCGCCGGCGGACGAGCCGCCGGGCACGTGGCCCTCGGACCGGTTCCAGGCCCCCTTCGGCGTGCCATAATGCGGATTGATGCCGATGCCGGAATAGGCGAACTCGGTCATGTTGGTGCGGCCGATCACGACGAAGCCGGCCTTGCGCAGCCGCGCCACCGTCGAGGCATCGTGCTCGGCCGGGGCTGAGTCATCCAGCGCGCGCGAGCCGGCGCGCGTCACCTGGCCCTTGATGTCGAACAGATCCTTGATCGAGACCGGGATGCCCGCATAGCGCGACGGCGCCGCCTTGGCCTTGCGCAAGCCATCCATCGCATCGGCCGCCGCGAGCGCGGCGTCCTTGTCGACATGGATGAAGGCGCGCTGGCCCTCGCCCGCGGGGTCGGCGATCCTGGCGAGGCAGGCCTCGACCAATTTGCGGGAGGTGGTGCGGCCGCTTTCGAGGTCTTCGGCAAGCTGCGCCAGTGTCGGAAAATCAGGCATGTCTGTCTCACGGAATATTTCGCGCGCAATCTATAGCGCTGGCTCAGCTCGACACAAGCATTGTGCGCATGATGGCATGCATGCGCATTGCTGGACCGTTGACGCGCCATGGTCGATTGTCGCATCAAGTTCGAAACCGGCGGGCGCGGGGCCTGTCTTTTGGGAGGAGCCGCCCACATGGCCGAACCGCAGCGCGCGCGACCGAAACCGACGCCGGAGACCCAGCACTTTTGGGACGGCACCAAGGCCGGCGAATTGCGCCTGCAGCGCTGCGATGCCTGTGCCCATGTCTACTTCCCGCCGCGCCCGTTCTGCCCCTCCTGCGCCTCGCGCAAGGTCAGCATCTTCAAGGCCAGCGGCAAGGGCTTTCTCTACAGCTACGTGATCAACCATCGTCCGGCCGCGCCGGGCTTCACGCCGCCTTACGCCATCGCGGTGGTCGAGCTCGACGAGGGCCCGCGGATGATGAGCAACATCATCGACTGCCCGCAGACCCCCGAGGCGCTCGAACTCGACATGAAGCTCGAGGTCGCGTTCCAGGAGCTCGACGACAAGATCACCCTCCCCGTCTTCCGCCCGGCGAAGGGGTAAGGCCATGCGCAAGAACCAGGTTGCCGTCGTCGGCGCGGCCGAGACCACAGAGCTCGGTGTCATTCCGAACGCCTCGCAGCTCCAGCTGCATGCGGATGCCGCGCTCAACGCCATTGCCGACGCCGGGCTGAAGCTGTCCGACATCGACGGCTTTGCCACCGCGGTCGAAACGCCGCAGCAGGTCTGCCACTATCTCGGCATCAAGCCGACCTGGGTGGACGGCACCTCGGTCGGCGGCTGCTCCTTCATGCTGCATGTCCGCCACGCCGCGGCGGCGATCGAGGCGGGTCTCTGCAAGACGGTGCTGATCACCCATGCCGAAAGCGGCAAGTCGATGATCGGCAAATTGCCGCGCTCGACGCCGGCCGACAGCCTCAACGGCCAGTTCGAGGCGCCCTACGGCGTCTACGGCCCGCCAAGCATGTTCCCCATTCCCGTGCTGCGCTTCATGAAGACCTACGGCATTACCCACGAGCAGCTGGCTTCGGTTGCGGTGGTGCAGCGGGAATGGGCGGCGAAGAATCCGCGCGCGTTGATGAAGGACCCGATCACGGTTGCCGACGTCCTCAACTCGCGCATGATCGCCTACCCGTTCCGGCTTCTGCAGTGCTGCCTCGTCACCGACGGCGGCGGCGCGCTGATCCTGGCCTCGGCCGACCGCGCCAGGGATTTTCCGCGCAAGCCGGTCTACATCATGGGCACCGGCGAGAGCGTGGAAACGCCGATGGTCAGCCAGATGGAGACGTTCAACTCCTCGCGTGCGTTCAAGACGGCCGGGCCGCTGGCGTTCAAGGAGGCCGGCATCGCGCACAACGACGTCGACCATCTCATGATCTACGACGCGTTCGCGCATCTGCCGCTGTTCGGCCTCGGCGATCTCGGTTTCATGCCTTACGAGGAAACCGGCCAGTTCATCGCGGACGGCAACACACGGCCTGGGGCCAAGCTGCCGCTCAACACCAATGGCGGCGGATTAAGCTACATGCACTCGGGCATGTACGGCATGTACGCGCTGCAGGAGAGCGTGCGTCAGATGCGCGGCATCGCGCCGGCCCAGGTGCCGAACGCGAAGGTTTCGGTGTGCCACGGCGTCGGCGGCATGTTCGCGGCGAGTGGCACGATCGTGTTTACGAACGAGAGGTAAGCGGCGCGGACGACATGTGCTCGTCATTGCCGGGCTTGACCCGGCAATCCATCCTCTTCTGAAGATGGATGCGCGGGTCAAGCCCGCGCATGACGAGCCGAGTTAGCTGCGGCCGAAGGCAACATAGAGAGGCTAGCATGACAAAATCACTGCAAGACAAGGTCATCATCGTCACCGGCGCAGGCCGTGGCATCGGGCGCGAGATTGCGCTTCTGTGCGCCGCCGAGGGCGCCAAGGTCGTCGTCAACGATCCCGGCGGAGCCGCCGACGGCGCGGGTTCGAACGCGGCGCCTGCCGAGGAGGTAGTCGAGGAGATCAAGAAGCGCGGCGGCACGGCGGTCGCCAATTTCGAGAGCGTCGCGGAAGCCATTCCCGCCAGCAAGATCGTGAAGACCGCGACCGATCATTTCGGCCGGCTCGACGGCGTCGTCAACAATGCCGGCATCCTGCGCGACATGATCTTCCACAAGATGAGCGTCGAAGCGTTCGAAGCCGTCATCAAGGTGCATCTGATGGGCTCGTTCTACGTCAGCCACGCCGCGGCCCGCATTTTCCGTGAGCAGGAGTCGGGCTCGTTCGTGCACTTCACCTCCACCTCCGGCCTGATCGGCAATTTCGGCCAAGCCAATTATGCGGCGGCCAAGCTCGGCATCGTCGGGCTCTCCAAGTCGATCGCGCTCGACATGGGCCGCTTCAACGTCCGCTCCAACTGCGTCTCGCCGTTCGCCTGGACCCGCATGATCGGCACCATCCCGACCGAGACCGACGCCGAGAAGGCGCGTGTCGAGAAGATCAAGCAGATGGGCCCGGAGAAGATCGCGCCGCTCTGCGGCTATCTGCTCGGCGATTCCGCCAAGGACGTCACCGGCCAGATCTTTGGCGTGCGCATGAACGAGATCTTCCTGTTCAGCCAGAACCGTCCGATCCGCTCGGTGCAGCGGAACGAAGGCTGGACTCCGCAGTCGATCGCGGACCACGGCATGCCGGCGCTGAAGGGCTCGTTCTACAAGCTCGACCGCTCCGCCGACATCTTCACCTGGGATCCGGTGTAAGGTAGCGCGAATATGGAGTGGCGAATGGCGAATAGGGTTTCTATTCGCTACTCGCCATTCGCAACTCGCCCTACCCCGTATTCCTCAACCCCGCCGAGATGCCGTTGATGGTCAGCTGGATCCCGCGCAGCACCTGCTCGTCGGGGTTCTGCGCGCGGTGCTCTCTCAAGAGCTCGACCTGCACGTGGTTAAGCGGATCGAGATAGGGGAAGCGGTGGCGCACGGAGCGCTCCAGCAGCGGGTTGCCCTGGAGCAGACGGTCCTGACCCATGATGTCGAGCAGCGTCTCGATGCAGGAATGCCATTCGCGGCGGATGCGGCCAAAGATTTTTTCGCGCAAGGCCTCGTCCGGCACCAGCTCGGCATAGCGCGAGGCGATCGCGATCGAGCTCTTGGCCAGCACCATGTCCATGTTCGACAGCAGCATGCGGAAGAACGGCCATTCCCTGTAGAGCTCCTTCAGGAACGGCATGCCCTGCTCTGGATGCTCCGCGATCCACTGCTCGACCGCGCTGCCGAAGCCGTACCAGCCCGGCAGCATCAGTCGGCATTGCGCCCAGGAGAACACCCAGGGAATCGCGCGGAGGTCCTCGATCGCGCGGGTCTTCTTGCGCGAGGCCGGACGGCTGCCGATGTTGAGCGTGGCGATCTCGTTGATGACGGTGGACGACCAGAAGTACTCGACGAAGCCTTCGGTCTCGTAGACGAGGCCGCGATAGGCCTTGAAGGCGAGGTTCGAGAGTTCGTCCATCGCGGTCAGATATTCGCGGCGCGGCGCGCTCTGGCGCGGATGCAGCAGACTTGCCTCCAGCGTCGCCGCGGCGAGGATTTCCAGATTGTTGCGACCGACCTCGGTGTTGGAATATTTCGACGAGATGATCTCGCCCTGCTCGGTGATGCGGATCTGGCCGTTCACCGCGCCGCCGGGCTGCGCGATGATGGCGTCATAGCTCGGCCCGCCGCCGCGACCCACCGAGCCGCCGCGGCCGTGGAACAGACGTAAGCGCACGTGGTGCCGCTCGAACACTTCGACGAGGCCGATCTCGGCCTTGTAGAGCTCCCAGCCCGAGGTGACGAAGCCGCCGTCCTTGTTGCTGTCGGAGTACCCAAGCATGACCTCCTGCACGCTGCCGCGGCTGTCGACGAGCCGGCGGTAATCGTGCAACGACAGCATGCGGTCCATGATGCTGCTCGAAGCCTGCAAATCCTCGATGGTCTCGAACAGCGGCACGATGTTGATGGCGCTACGGCCGGAGGGATGGACGAGGCCGACCTCCTTCAGGAGCACGGCGACCTCGAGCATGTCGGACATGCCCTTGCACATCGAGATGATGCATTGAGGAATGGCGTCCGAGCCGAATTTCGCATGCGCTTCCGCGGCGGCATGGAACACGTTGAGCTCGCCCATGGTCTCGTCGCTGTATTTGACGAAGGGCGAGACCAGTGCGCGCGTCGAGCGCAATTCGTTGGTCAGCAGCGAGATGCGAGCGTCCTCGCCGAGCGCGAGATAGGACATGCCGGGATTGGCGGCGTCGATCAACTCGGCGATGGTGCGCTCGTGGACGGCCGAGTTCTGGCGAATGTCGAGCCGGGCCAGGTGAAAGCCGAAGCAATCCACCGCGCGGCGCAAGAGCCGCAGCCGGCCGCGGGCGATGACGCGGGCGTTGTTGGAGATCAGCGAGCGATGCAGCACGTCGAGATCGGCCAGCAGCTCCCTGACGCTCTCGTAAGGCGCCGCTTTGCCGACCGGCCGGCGCGTGATCTCGACCTCGAGCTTTTCAGCCGTCGCGGTGAGACGGGCATAGATGCCTGATACCGCGAGGCGATAGGGCTCGCCACTCCGATGCGGCGAGGTGTCCGGCGAGCGCTCGGCAAGCGTTCGCAGCTCCTCGGAGACGTCGGCGAGGTGGGCTGCGATCGACAGCTCGGAGCCGAGCACGTGCAGCTCGTTGAGATAGAACTGCATCACCCGGCTCGACTGCAGCCGCAGCGTGCCGCGCATCACGTCGGCGGTGACGAAGGGATTGCCGTCGCGGTCGCCGCCGATCCAGCTGCCCATGCGCAGGAACGAGGCGAGCTCGCCGGCCGCCTGCTGCTCGCCGCCCTCCTCCAGCCGATCCTCCAGCGCGTTGATGAGCCGCGGCACCTCGCGCAGGAAGGTGTAGTCGTAGAACGACAGGCCGTTGGCGACCTCATCCAGCACGGTGAGCTTGGTCCGGCGCAAGAGGTTGGTCTGCCACAGCGTCAGCACCTCGCGGCGGAGCTGCTCGTCGCCGGCATCGGCCTCCTCCGCGGTCATGGCGACACGCTCGCGGCGATCGAGCAGGGCTGCGATCTCCATCTCGCGGTCCATGGTGCTCTTGCGGCGGACCTCGGTCGGATGCGCGGTCAACACCGGGCTGACCAGCGCGGTCTTGAAGAAGTTGCGGAGCTGATCGGGACCAATGCCCGCCGCCTTGGCGTGCGCCAGTGTCTCCGCCAGCACGCCGGAGCTGCCATTCTTGGCCGCCGCGCGCGCGCGCATCTGTCGAATGTTGTTCTGGTCCTCGGCGATGTTGGCGAGATGCGAGAAATAGCTGAAGGCGCGGACGATGCGCACCGTCTCGGAGGTCGACATGCTGTCGAGGATCTGCTCGAGCTCGCGGCGGGCGAGCCGGTCCTCGTCGCGGTGGAACCGGATCGAGGTCTGGCGGATGCGCTCGACCAGGTCGAACACGTCGGCCCCTTCCTGGTCGCGCACGGTGTCGCCGAGAATGCGGCCAAGCAGGCGGATGTCGTCCCGCAGCCGGGCATCGGCCTCCATCGCCTGGACATCCTCAGAGCGGTTGGGGCGCTGCTCAGTGCTGTCGGATGATACGGTCTGGAGGGACATGGCTCGCTCCCCTGCTCGCGCCCTTGGCGGCCCGGTCCGGCAGAGTGTGCGATATTTTTCTACCGCAGTGCAAGATGAAGTTGGGGCGACGCAAACCGCTGGCGGCGCTCGTGTCCCGGACAAGCAGCAACGCCGCTTAGCGTTGCTGCGCAGAGCCGGGGCCCCAGGGGCGACAGCCGCGACATGGGCCCCGACTCTGCAGTCGCATCGCTGAAGGAGCGCTGCGCTGCGTCCGGGGCACGAGAATGGCCAGCCTGGTCAACAAACATGCCTTCGCGGTCTCGCGGCGCAGGCGCCCGAAGTTTTGCTATCCGTTTCGCCCTCATCGAGAAGCAAGGGCGCAGGGAAGGCCGGGCGCCAGCCGGCACCCGAGGTCCGCACGCGACAAGACGCACGCGGGGTGACCACAGGTGATGCCGGAACATCCCGGCCTTCCCTGCGCAATGGTTTTACGGCTTATGGCGCGCTCTCCCCGGGAGCGATGCACTATTGCCCCCGTCGCCTTGCGGATCACTGATGCGCGCGCCCGGTCGGGCCGCTTCACCACCGCAAGCCTTGACGCACAGACCCCGGGCGTCAGGACCACACGCTTTTGCCATCCGCGGACGTCTCTCCCGGACTGTCGGAAGCTCGCGCGTGCTCGCCCCCAATGCCGAAAAGCAACGTTGTGACCACACCGTGTCGTGCCGCGGATCGCGATGGCTCACGGGTTTGCCCGCCCTGCCATCCCGTCACGCGCCGGCGCTGCCGCGTCCATCGCATCCCGGCCTACGTATCGTGACGATCGCGAAACGTCCCTTTGACGAGCCGGGATGTGTTGCGGTTTACCCGAAACAGCGAATTCGGTCAATCAGAATATTTGCACTCCCGCCACTTGACCTGCATTCGCGTGTTTTGCCCGTCGGGCAACGCGAGGCATGGTGTGCGCCGATCGCCTGGCCGCGTCCCGCCGCAGCCAAAGGCGCCCCGGGCGTCTGGTTTGCCACCGACAGCCAGCGTAACAAACGAATGGAGGTTCGTCGCCGAAGGGTCAAAGAGCTGACGTCTCGACCATGTCCAATTCCAGCGCTTGCTACGGCCAGAAAGCAAGATGACAACTTGCGACGATGGTGGCAGAATGATGACAGACGTGGTTTGAAGACTTGGCGACCAAGAACAACGAAGAGAATAGTTCGCCGCGGTCACGTTGTCCAAGGGAGGAGATGGCTCATGAAACGCATGTTTCTGGGATTGGTCGCCGTTGCCTTGATCGCTTCGGCGTTTGTCGTATCCACCACAACAGTCATGGCGCAGACGAAGGTGTTGAAGATGCAGGCCACATGGCCGGCGTCGCTCACGCTCTATGACAACTTCACCTATTTCGTCGACCGAGTGAACAAGCTGTCAGCCGGCGCGCTGAAGATCGAGGCGATGCCCGCCGGCCAGGTCGTGCCGGCGTTCGAGGTGCTGGACGCAACCAACAAGAAGGTGCTCGACGGAGCGCATGCGTGGGCCGGCTACTGGACCGGCAAGAACAAGACCGCGATCCTGTTCACCGGCGGTCCCGGCGGCACCTTCGGCATGGACTTCATGGACGTGATGGGTTGGCTCTATCACGGCGGCGGCCTCGAGCTTTACAACGAATTTTATCAGAAGGAGCTCAAGCTCAACCTCGTCGTGTTTCCAATCCTGCCTGCAGGGCCGCAGGCGTTCGGCTGGTTCAAGAAGCCGATCCAGACGGTCGAGGACATGAAGGGCATGAAATGCCGCCAGACCGGCATGGCCGGCGAAGTGTGGCAGGCGCTCGGCTTCACGGTGGTCAACATGCCGGGCGGAGAAATCATTCCCTCCGCGCAACGCGGCGTGATCGATTGCGCCGAATGGGTCGGCGGCATCGAGGACATGCAGCTCGGCTTCCACAACGTCTGGAAGTATCACTATTCACCCGGCTTGCATGAGAACGTGACGGTCGGCGAGCTCGTCATCAACGGCGATGTGTGGAAAGAGCTCAGCCCGCAACATCAGGAGATCATCAAGTCGGCGGCCAACGAGACATTCCTCGTCTGGTGGACCAAGTGGCAGCGCCAGAACGCCGATGCGCTGATTGAGATGCAGCAGAAGCACGGCGTACAGATCCTCCGCACACCGACGGAGATCCTGCTGGCCTTCATCAAGAAGTGGGACGAGATCGCGGCGGCCGAGGGCGCCAGGAACCCGTTCTTCAAGAAGGTGCACGACTCGCAGAAGGCGTATGCCAGCGCTGTCGTGCCGTACAAGAGGTCTTACTTCCCGCCATACTCCTTCATGGCGAACTACTACTTCCCAACCGAGAAATAGGACTTCCTCCGAGGGCGGCCGATTTGGCCGCCCTCAATTCGCACGCAGGCGGCCTGCTTTGCGCCGCACGAATGATCGGCGAAAGGGGCGAGGCATGGCTGAGATAACAGGCGGGCAGCCACCGGCGCTTCTGGCTATCATCAGGATGATCGACGGCTTCACCGACCGGACCGGCACGATCATCTCGTGGCTCTCGGTGCCGCTGGTTCTCGCCGTCGCCTATGAGGTTGGAGCGCGTTACCTGTTCAACGCGCCGACCATATGGGCCTACGACGCAACCTACATGCTGTACGGCTCGCTCTTCATGCTTGGCGCCGCTTACGCGCTGCACAAGGGTGCTCATATCCGTACCGACTTCTTCTGGGAGAAGTTCTCGATCCGTAGGAAGGGCTGGATCGATACGATCTCCTATGTCGTCTTCTTCTTCCCGAGCCTGATCATGCTCTTCCTGATCAGCTGGAACGAATTTCACTACGCCTGGCTGATCAACGAGACTTCGGACCAGACTCCCTGGCGGCCCGTGCTGTGGCCGTTCAAATTCGTCGTGCCGCTCGCCTGCCTTCTGCTGCTGGTCCAGGGCGTGTCCGAGTTGATCAAGAGCATCTACATGGCGCGCACCGGCGTCGAGCTGGAGCATAAGGAGAAAGTCGAGATATGACCGCAGAAGCGCTCATCGGCCTCATCATGCTGCTGGTGCTGCTGGGCGCGATCTTCATCGGTGTGCCGATCTCGTTCACGTTGCTGTTTCTCGCCTTCTCGTTCGGCTACTGGGGCATGGGCGGGACGGTCTTCGAGCTTGGTTACTTCCAGACCATCGGCATGATGAAGGAAGAACTTCTCGCCGCCGTACCGCTGTTCATCTTCATGGGCTTCATCACCGAGCAGGCTGGACTGATGGAGCGCCTTTTTACGGCATTCCGCATGCTGCTTGCGCCGGTGCGCGGCGCACTCTTCCTCGTCGTCATCCTGACCTCGACCGTGTTCGCGATGGCGACAGGCATCGTCGGCGCAGCCGTCACCGTTCTTGGCATCATGGCATCGCCGATCATGACGAAGGCGGGCTATGATGCCAAGCTTTCAGCGGGCACCATCACGGCGGGCGGCACGCTCGGTATTCTCATTCCCCCGTCGGTCATGCTGATCGTGATGGGGCCGGTGCTCGGGGTTTCGGTCGCCGATCTCTATGCTGCAGCCTTCGGACCGGGCTTTCTGCTGGCCGGCGTCTACATCATCTATCTGATGGGCCGCTCCTTCATCAATCCCAAGCTCGGGCCGCCAGTGCCAAAGGATGAGCGGATCTACTCCGCTGGATACATTGCACGCGAGGTGGCCGTCGGCACGCTGCCGTTGCTCGGACTCATCACGGCGACGCTCGGCTCGATCATCGGGGGGCTTGCGACGCCGACGGAGGCCGCCGGCATCGGCAGCGTCGGCGCGCTGATCCTGGCCATCGCATATCGCAGGTTCTCGCTCAGGGGACTGCAACGGGCGCTGATCTCGACGATGGCGACGTCGAGCATGGTCCTCCTGCTGGCGGTCACGTCGAACATCTTCGGTGCGGTGTTCGCCCGCCTTGGCTCAGCGAACTGGATCACCGAGACGATGCTCGGCCTGCAGTTGCCGCCGAGCCTCATGCTGATTGTCGTGCTCCTTCTCATTTTCCTGCTGGGGTGGCCGTTTGAGTGGCCGGCCATCATCCTGGTGTTTCTGCCGATCTTCTATCCTGTCGTGAAAGGCATGGGCATCGACCTCATATGGTTCGGAGCGTTGGTTGCGGTGGTGCTGCAGACCGCCTTCCTGTCGCCGCCCGTCGCCATGTCAGCGTACTATCTCAAGCAGGTGGTCAAGGGCTGGAGTCTCGGAACGATCTACGCTGGCATGTTCCAGTTCATGGTGCTGCAGGTGATCTGCGTTGGCCTGATGATTGCCTTCCCCGGCATTGCGACCTGGTTCCCACACACGCTGCATGAAGCATCTCGCAGCCAGGTGATCCCGGAGGAGTACAGAAAAATCCTGGAACAGCAGAAACAAGCACCGTCCCTGGAAGACGAGGACTGGTTGACACCAAAAAAGAAGTAGCCCGCGCGATTGAGTCCGCGACGGCGCCACACGGCTCCGCTCTGCCGCCGAACGCCGACGTTGAGGCAACGTCCTAAGCCGGCACGATCACCTTGCCGATCGGCCAGAGCGCGATGCCGGCGAGCTTCAGATGAGCCCAGGCGAACGGGATGCCGATGATGGTGACGGCGAGAACGAGCGCGGTCAGGAGGTGACCGAGCGCCAGCCACCAGCCGGCGAGCACGAACCAGATGATGTTGCCGATTACCCCGAGCGGGCCGGTGCCGATATCCTCGACACCGGTAACCTCGTAGCGGCTGACTGCTCGCGAGCCGAACGGCAGCAGCGTGTAGACGGCGATGTTGAACGCCGCCCGCGCCCAGGGCAGGCCGATGATGGTGATCGCCATGACGATCGCGGCGATCAGCCAGCCGAACGCCATCCAGGCGCCGCCGATGAGGATCCAGAGGATGTTGAGCAGGATGGAAACGGGGGCCATGGGACGATCCGGAGGTGGATGATCCCATCCATATAGGCTCGGAATTTGTCCGTGCCAGGACGCTTCAGGGCGCGCAAGGTGAAGCGGCGTAGCCCGGATGGAGCGCAAGCGTAATCCGGGATCTCTTGCCGTGGAGAGATCATCCCGGATTGCGCTGCGCTCCATCCGGGCTACGAAGTAGCTAGATCTTCCTTCCCGCCTGCTCCCAATAGGGATCGCGCAGGCGGCGCTTGAATATCTTTCCGGAATCTTCGCGCGGCAGGCCGGTGCGGATCTCGATGTGCTTGGGCACCTTGTAGTCGGCCAGATGCGCCTTCAGCGCGGCGCGGACATCGGACGCAGCGAGCGTGATCCCGGGTTGCGGCTCGACCACGGCCATCAGCGCCTCGCCGAACTCGGCGTCGGGGATGCCGAACACGGCGCAATCATGCACGCCGGGCGCCGCATGCAGCACGGATTCGATCTCGGCCGGGTAGATGTTGACGCCGCCTGATATCACCATGTCGCGCTTGCGGTCGCAGATGAAGACGTAGCCGTCTTCATCGATATAGCCGACGTCGCCGGAGGTGATGAAGCCGTCGCGGTCGATCTCGGCGCGCTTCTCCGGCTTGTTGTGATAGGTGAAATCGGCCATCTCGGCCATGCGGGAATAGATCTCCCCGATCTCGCCGACGCCGAGCACACGTCCGTCGTCGCCGATGAAGCGCAGCTCGGCGCCCGGCGAGATCTTGCCGACGGTGCCGGGCTTCTTCAGCGCATCCTCGGAGGTTGCGAAGGTCACGGCGCTGGATTCGGTCGAGCCGTAGAACTCGTAGATCACCGGCCCCCACCATTCGATCATGGCGCGCTTGACGTCGGCCGGGCACGGCGCGGCGGCGTGGATGACGTGGCGGAGCGAGGAGACGTCGTACGTCCTGCGCACCTCCTCGGGTAGCTTCATCAGGCGGATGAACATGGTCGGCACCATGAAGATGGTGTCGATCTTGTAGCGCTCGATCGCTTGCAGGAATTCCTCGGCCTCGAAGCGCGGCATCAGCACCAGCACCCCGCCGAGCTTGCCGGCGCGGATGCCGAACGAGTTCGGCGCGGAATGATAGAGCGGCCCCGGCAGCAATGCGCGGGCGCCGGGCTTGAGCCCATAGATCATCGCACGCATGCGCTCACCGGCAGACTGCTGCTCCGGCGTCGGCGCGTTGCGGCGGACGCCCTTGGGATGGCCTGTCGTGCCCGACGTGTAGATCATGTTCATGGGCTGCGGCACGATCGGGCCGTCATAGGGCGGGTGTTGCGCGAGCCAGGCTTCGAAGTCGATCGCGAAGTCCGGCGTCTTCAGATGATCGGGATCGATCTTGTAGTTGGAGCGGATTTCCGGCGGCGTCGGCACGCTGAGCACGGTGACTCCCTCAGGAATCGCATCGCGCAAAGCGTGCAGCATGTCGGCATGAGCGATCAGCACGGCGGTGCCGGAATCCTTGAGGATGTAGGTGATCTCCTCCGGCTTGAAGTGCCAGTTGATCGGCACGCCATAGGCGCCCAGCCGCATCGCGGCATAGGCGGCTTCGAGGAAGGCGATGTCGTTGCGCATCAGCATGCAGACGCTATCGCCCGGGCGGACGCCGATCTTGGCGAGGCCGGACGCGATACGGTCGGCGCGCTCAGTGACCTCGGCGTGAGAGCGGCGGCGCTCGCCGGAGACGATGCCGAGGAAGGGGGGCGTTTGGCTCATTGTTGAGTTCCGATCTTTCGTCGGGTTTGAAGGGCGTCGACACAACCACGGTCGTCATTCCGGCGCGCGCCTCTTGGCGCGAGCCCGGAATCCATAACCACGAGTCGGGGTTATGGATTCCGGGCTCGATGCTTCGCATCGCCCCGGAATGACGGCAGACTGCTAATTCGCAAAATTCGGCGCGCGCTTCTCCAGGTTGGCGCGCACGGCCTCGGTCTGGTTGGGGCTGCCGATCAGCTTCTGCTGCTCGACGGATTCGGCGAGCAGCGCCGGGCCCGGATCGACCGAGAGATTGTTCAGCATTCGCTTCGCCGCGCGGATCGCATCGGGGCTTTTCCCTGCGATCTCGCGCGCGACATCAAGCGCCGCAGCGTGCGGATCGTCGCAGATGCGCGTGGCGAGGCCGTAAGCCAGCGCCTCCTGCGCCGAGAAGATCCGCCCGGTGTAGGTGAGATCGCGCAGGATGTCGTCGCGCACCAGCGAGGCCAGGATCGGCGTACCAGCCATGTCGGGCACGAGACCCCATTTGATCTCCATGATCGACATGCGCGCATCCGAGCGGAGAAAGCGCATGTCGGCGCCGAGCGAGAGCTGGAAGCCGCCACCGAAGGCGACGCCGTGCACGGCCGCGATCACAGGCATCGGTAGCTGGCGCCAGCCCCACACCGCCTGTTGCGCGAAGTTGGCCTTGCCATAGGTGCGCACCGTGAGATCGCGATTTTCGCCACCCGGAATTCCGTTGCCACCCTTCTCCTTCATGGCGGCAAAACGCCCTATGTCCAGCCCGGCGCAGAAGGCGCGGCCTTCGCCCGAGAGCACAACGGCGCGCACGCCCTTCTCCTTCGACAGCCGGTCGGTTGCGGCGACGAGGGCCTCGAACATGGGCTGATCGAGCGCGTTCATTTTGTCGGCGCGCACCAGGCGCACATCGGCGACGCCTTCCGAGATCGAGATCGAGACGCGGTCGTCCATGGACGAATTCTCCCCTAGTTCTTGCCTGTTCTTGTTCAGTGCCGCTTTACAGGACGCCGGCGGCCGGATTTAGTCAATCGACCAATTAACTGACAATCGCGGCAGAGGAAACAGCCATGTTCAAGGAAAATCTTCTGGCGGGCCGGCGCATTCTCGTGACCGGCGGCGGCACCGGCCTCGGCAAGTCGATGGCGGCGCGCTTTCTCCAACTCGGCGCCGAGGTGCACATTTGCGGTCGGCGCAAGATCGTGTGCGACGAGACCGCAACCGAGCTGATGGATCTCTACGGCGGCCGCGCCACCAGCCACGGCGTCGACATCCGCAATGCGCTCGCGGTCGAGGAGATGATCGAGAGCATCTTCCGCGATGGCCCCCTCACCGATCTCATCAACAATGCGGCCGGCAATTTCATCTCGCGGACCGAGGAGCTCTCGCCGCGCGGCTTCGATGCGGTCGCCAACATCGTCATGCACGGCACGTTCTACGTGACACATGCGGTCGGCAAGCGCTGGATCGCCTTGAAGCAGCCCGGCAACGTCGTCTCGATCAGCACAACCTGGGTGCGCAACGGCTCGCCTTACGTGGTGCCCTCGGCGATGAGCAAGTCGGCGATCCACGCCATGACGATGTCGCTTGCCACCGAATGGGGACGACACGGCATCCGCCTCAACACCATCGCCCCGGGCGAGATCCCGACCGAGGGCATGAGCAAGCGCATCAAGCCCGGTGACGAAGCCGGCGCGCGCACCAAGGCGATGAACCCGATGGGCCGCGTCGGCACCATGGAGGAACTGCAGAACGTGGCCGTGTTCCTGATCTCCGGCGGCTGCGACTGGATCAACGGCGAGACCATCGCCATGGACGGCGCCCAGGCGCTCGCCATGGGCGGCAACTTCTACCAGCTCCGCGACTGGAGCGACGACGACTGGAAGACCGCGCGCGAGAGCATCATGGCTCAGAACGAGAAGGACCGCGCGAAGCGGGGGTGACGGCGCATTGCAAATGCGCGGACGTGTGAGGGGCTGACGTTTTCACCACGCCCCCAGTTGTCGTCCCCGCCTAGTGCGCAAAACGCACGGGGGCGGGGACCCATAACCACAGGGAGCAGTCGTGGCGCGAGACAGGTAACTGCGTGTCTTCGCCAAACAACTTCCTCTGGCTATGAGTCCCGGATTTGCGCGCGCTCGAGGCGCGCTTGTCCGGGACGACAGCGGGACCCATCTTGTCTTCACCGGCGGATGACGCCACACTCCCGGGCATAAGAACAAGAGCTCCGGGAGAAACATGTCCACACAGCCATTGGCGAACCTCGCCGACATGGTGCGCGAGCGTGCGAAGAGCCGCGGCAGCGCTATTGCCTATGAATTCGAAGGCCGCACCACCAGCTTCGCCGAGTTCGACGCCAAGACCAACAAGGTCGCGAACGCGCTCCTGGCAATGGGCGTGAAGAAGGGCGACCGCATCGCCTATCTCGGCAAGAACAGCGACATCTATTTCGAGCTCCTGATGGGGGCGATGAAGACAGGCGTCGTGATGGCGCCGGTGAACTGGCGGCTAGCAGGGCCCGAGGTCGCCTTCATCGTTTCGGATTGCAATGCGCCGGCGCTTTTCGTCGGGCCGGAGTTCATCACGCTCGTCCGCCAGATGAGGGAGCAGATACCAAGCGTGCGCACCGTCATCACCACCGAGGGCGGCGCGCCGGAATGGCCGGATTTTACGGCCTGGCGCAATGCGCAGAGCGGCGATGATCCGAAGGTGCCGATCGACACCCACGACATCGCGATCCAGCTCTACACGTCGGGCACGACGGGCAAGCCGAAGGGTGCGATGTTGTCGCATGCCAACTTCCTCAACCTGGTGCAATCAGGCAATGCCGAGGACAAGCCGGAGTGGAACCGGTGGTCGACCGACGATGTCTCGCTGGTGGCGATGCCGATCTTTCACATCGGCGGTTCGGGGTGGGGCGTCATGGGACTCTATCACGGTGCCCGCGGCGTGATCGCGCGCGAGTTCGATCCGACCAAGGTTTTGGATTTCTTCGAGCAGTCCGGCATCACGAAACTATTCATGGTGCCGGCGGCGATGCAGTTCGTGGTGCGGCAGCCGCGCGCCAGGACGGTCGACTTCTCGCGGCTGAAATACATGCTGTACGGCGCCTCGCCGATTCCCGCAGCGCTGCTGAAGGAGTGCATCGAGGTCTTCAAATGCGGCTTCGTGCAATTGTACGGCATGACCGAGACCACCGGCACCATCGTCGCGCTGCCGCCGGAGGATCACGTCGAGGGACTTGAGCGGATGCGCTCGGCCGGCAAGGCGCTGCCGGGCGTCGAGATCGCGATCCTGGACGTGGACGGCAAGCCGCTGCCGCCGCGCCAGGTCGGCGAGATCGCGACGCGCTCGGGCTCCAACATGGCGGGCTACTGGAACCTGCCGGAGGCGACCGCATCGACGCTGCGCAGCGACGGCTGGCTGCGCACGGGCGATGCCGGCTACATGGACGAGGACGGCTATCTCTACATCCACGACCGCATCAAGGACATGATCATCTCCGGCGGCGAGAACATCTATCCGGCCGAGGTCGAGAGCGCACTGTGCGACCACCCCGATGTCGCGGAAGCCGCCGTGATCGGCGTGCCTGACGACAAATGGGGCGAAGCCGTGAAGGCCGTGGTGGTGATGAAGCCGGGCAAGCAGGCGACTGCCACGGAGATCATCAACTTCACCCGGACGCGCATCGCCGGTTACAAGACGCCGAAGAGCGTGGAATTCCTGCCTGCGCTGCCGCGGAATCCGTCAGGCAAGATCCTGCGGCGGCAGCTGCGCGAGCCGTATTGGGCGGGGAAGGATCGGCGGGTGAATTGATTCCGTAGCAACCATTAAAGCGGGCGCCCGATTGCCTTGAGCATGACGCCGCGCTTGCGACCGTCAAGGCGTGGCCTGGCGGCAGCGGGTATGAGGCGAGAGCAGAGCGACGGCCAGCCTTGACGGCCGC
>NZ_JADYVO010000031.1:0-52573 GCF_020193825.1 Bradyrhizobium sp. NBAIM18 | reverse complement strand
ACCCCGCCCGGCTGTCCCCCCGGGCGGGGTCATTCCGTTTTGGATTCCCGGATTTTGTTGCACCCGCGTCACACAGCAGTGCGAACTCTCCTCCGCGACACCGCAACGTGAGTTGCTCTTGCGAACTATTCGCAATAAGGCTTGTCGCAGGTTCAGGAACTTGAGACGAAGTCGAGGCGAATCGCGACCATCCCGGCCGGTCGCCTCGGGCGCGGAGGCGTGGTGACAGAATCGCCGCGACCCGGCAGGGACATCGCGGCGGGTGGGACACATTCGCGTTTGGGGGCGTGCGTTTGGCGTTGAGAGGTCACAGACACCGGTGCTTGCGAACGGCCGCGGCGATTGCCACGGGCGTGCTGGCTTTTCCGACCGCCGGCCGCGCGGCCGATCTGCCGCTGAAGGAGCCGGCCTTGAGAGCGGTCTATGACTGGACCGGTCTCTATATCGGCGCGCATGCCGGCTACAGCCATGGCTCGTCGCGCTTCGCGCTGAACGACGGCACCGCCATCAGCGACAACGGCGTCTTCAGCGGCATGATCGGCGGCGTGCAGGCGGGCTACAATTACCGCCTCAACTCCGGCTGGCTGGTCGGCGTCGAAGGCGATTTTGCGTTTCCCAACTACATCACCTCGAACTCGATCGTCTCGTTCCTGGCAACGCCCGCCAACACCGTCACCCAGCAATGGGACTACGCCGCGAGCGTGCGCGGCCGCGTCGGCTACACCAGCGGTCCCTGGCTCATCTATGCCACCGGCGGCTTCGCCTGGATGGGGGAGCGCTATTTCGACGTGCCGGCCTCCGGCGCCGAAATCCCGAAGATCCTGAACACGCGGCCCGGCTGGGTCGCAGGCGCCGGCCTCGAATACGCCTTCGCGCCGCATTGGAGCGCGCGGCTCGAATATCTCTACAGCCGCTTCGACGGCGCCAACGTCGCCTTCTCCACGGGCGCGCAATACACGTCCTCGTCGCTCGACTTCCAGCAGGTCAGGCTCGGCCTCAACCGCAAGGTCGATTGGCCGGGCCTGCCGAGCTATGATCCGAAGAGCTCACTGATCGACAGCGAATCGGACCGCTGGGAGATCCACGGCCAGACCACTTATCTGCCGCAAGGCTATCCATCCTTTCCCGCGCTCTATACCGGGCCGAACTCGCTGTCGCCGTCGCGGCAGGCCAAGGCCACCTGGAGCAACAGCCTGTTCCTGAACGCGCGGCTGTGGGACGGCGGCGAGGTCTATTACAATCCCGAACTGCTGCAGGGATTTGGGCTGAACGACACGGTCGGTGCGGCCGGCTTCCCGAACGGCGAAGCGCAGAAGTCGAACTTCCCCTATCCGCATTACAACACCTCGCGCCTGTTCGTGCGCCAGACCTTCGGCTTCGGCGGCGAGCAGGAAGAGCTTGCGAGCGGTCAGCTCCAGCTGGGGCAGAAGGTCGACGTGTCGCGCCTCACGATTCAGGCCGGCAAGTTTCCGGTGATCGACGTGTTCGACGGCAATGCCTATGCCAAGGATACGCGCCGGGATTTCATGAACTGGTCGATCTGGGCGCCCGGCGCCTTCGACTATTCCGCCGACAAGGTCGGCCTCACCTACGGCGTCACCGCCGAGCTCAACCAGAAGCAATGGGCGCTACGCGGCGGCTATTTCCTGATGGTCTCCGAGTCCAACGCCAATCACTTCGACACCAGGGTCGGGGAGCGCGGTCAATATTTGCTCGAGGTCGAGACGCGCTTCTCGCTGCTCGGCCGGCCGGGCAAGCTCAGGACCATCGGCTGGCTCGATAGCGCCAACATGGGCAGCTTCCGCGAGACGCTGGACAATCCCGCGCTCAATCTCGACATCGCGCAGACCCGGCGCGGCCGCCTGAAGTACGGCTACGTGTTCAACCTCGAGCAGGCGATCACCGACGATGTCGGCCTGTTCGGCCGCTGGAGCTGGAACGACGGCAAGACAGAAACGCTGGCCTTCACCGACATTCATCGCAGCCTGTCCGGCGGCGTTTCGATCAAGGGCACGACTTGGGGCCGACCCGACGACGTGATCGGCGTCGGCGGCGCGATCAATGCGATCTCGCAGGATTATCGCGACTTCCTCGCCGCCGGCGGCCTCGGTGTGCTGGTCGGCGACGGCGCGCTGAACTACCGCAAGGAACGTATCCTTGAAACCTATTACGCCTATGCGGTGAACAAGAACATCACCCTCACCGCCGACTACCAGCTCATCGTCAACCCCGCCTACAATGCCGACCGCGGACCGATATCGGTGTTTTCGGGGCGGCTGCACGGGGAGTTCTGAGCGCGACGCGACTTCGGTGCGCGCCTCGTCCTTCGAGACGACCGCGTCGCGGTCTCCTCAGGATGAGGCTAAGCAGCACCGGCGCCCGTGGAAATAGCTGCCGCATAGTCCGTCCTCATCCTGAGGAGCCCGCGAAAGCGGGCGTCTCGAAGGATGGGCCGCGGGCACATCAATGCGATTGCCTCGCAAGTGGCGAGGGACGCTCGTCACGCCGCGCGGATCGCGTCCAGGAATTTTCCGACCTCGGTCTTGAGGCGGCTGCTTTCGCCGGAGAGCGACCTTGCCGATGCGAGCACGTTGGAGGAGGCCGATCCGGTCTGGCTGGCACCGCGCTGCACGTCGACGATGCTGGCGGAGACCTGCTGGGTGCCGCGCGCAGCCTGCTGCACGTTGCGGGAAATCTCGCGCGTCGCTGCGCCCTGCTCCTCGACCGCCGCGGCGATTGCGGACGCGATCTCGGACATGCGGGAGATGGTGTCGCCGATCGACTTGATGGCGCCGACGGAGTCCTCCGTCGCCGTCTGGATGCCCGAGATCTGCTGGCTGATCTCGCCGGTGGCCTTGGCGGTCTGCTCGGCCAGCGCCTTGACCTCGGACGCGACGACGGCGAAGCCGCGACCGGCCTCGCCGGCGCGCGCCGCCTCGATGGTGGCGTTGAGCGCCAGAAGGTTGGTCTGGCCGGCGATTTGGCTGATGAGCTCGACGACGTCGCCGATCCGCCCCGCGGCCCTGGCGAGCTCGCCGACATGCTCGTTGGTCCGCCCGGCCTGCTGCACAGCCTCGCCGGCGATGCGCGCGGAATCCTGAACCTGACGGCCGATCTCGTCGACCGACGAGGCCATCTCCTCGGCCGCGGCGGCAACGGTCTGCACGTTGGTAGAGGCTTGCTCGGAGGCGGCGGCGACGGTCGCCGTGACCTTCTCCGATTGCTCGGCCGTGCTCGTCAGCGTTCCCGCAGAGGCTTCCAGCTCCGAGGATGCCGACGAGACGGTGTTGATGACGCCGCCGATCATGGCTTCGAACTCGCGCGCGATCTGATCCATGCGCTGGCTGCGCTTCAGCTTCGCTTCCGCTTCGATCGCGGCCGCCTCGTCGGCGGACTTCTTGGCGAGCAGCGAATCCTTGAAATGCTGGAGCGAGCCTGCGACCTGGCCGATCTCGTCGCTGCGGCCTGTCGCGGGAATCTCGACCTCGTGCTGCCCGGCGGCGAGCGCGCCGATCACATCGGCGATCCGGCCGAGCGGCGTCACCACGCGCTTGCGCAGCATGATGGTCACGCCACCGAGCGTGCCGAGCAGGGCCAGCACGGCGACGCCGGCGAGCGCGAGCATCGCCAGCGCGCCGTCGCGCGCGGCCGAGGCGCGCTCGGCGGCTTCCGCCAGCGCAGCGTCGCGCACGCCGTAGAACATCTGGATGGCCGGCACGATGACCTTCGCCAGTTCGTCGGCGGTGATGCCGTACTTGCCGTCCGCCCTCGCCGCAGGCATCTCCTTCTCCACAGCCAAGGCCGCTTTTCCAAAATAGGATTCCGTCGCCGCCTTCAACGCGGTGGCGATCCTGGGCGGATTGCCGAGTTGCTCCATGCCGGCTTCGATACGCTCGCGATCGATTTCGACGCGTCCCTGCATGCGATCCATCAGCGAGAATTCGGCCGCCACCAAGGGGCGGCGTGCGGACAGCGCCGGCGATAATGTGGCGGCGCGGCTGCCGGCCGAAACGCGCAGATCCTGCGCGGTTCGCGCCAGGCTTAACAGCGCGGCGAGCGAGGAATCCGCATTGACGACCTGTCCTTCGAGCCGGTTCATGATGGGCTCGATGTTGCTGATAACCTCGGCAACGGCGGGCAGGAAGCCCTTGACCACAGCGCTGTCGCGCGCCGCAAGTGGAACGCTCATTGCGCGATCTGCCGCCGTGTAGACGTCCTTGAGCCGACGGGCGGCGCGACCCAGGGTTTCGATCAGCGTTGCGCTGTCATCGACCACCATGAGCGCGCGCCTTGCGGCCTCGAATCCGGCATCGGCCGCTTTCGCCGCCTTCGCGGCAGCTTCGGTCTGAGCCTGCGTTGCCGCGCCTTCCTGGAAGACGGGGGTGATGTAGGGCGCACGAAGGCCAGCGACGTGCTGGCTAACCGTTAGCATCGCGCCGAAAGCCTCCACCGTCTTGATCGCGTCGGAGCGGTTCGTGAAGATGCGGGCCTGCGGTATCAGCACCTCGGCGCCGAGAATGACTGCAAATACCGTCACCGTCAGCATCGACAGCGCAAAAAGCTTCCCGATCCGCATCCCTCAGGTTCCCCGACTTTACTTCTGCAATGTCGAAAACCTAGCCCGCGGGCCACTAAGGGCTCGTTAAGCAACGATCCGTAGTTCCGCGGGGTGTCAACGTCGCGGACGCCTTTAGGAACGCCGTCGCGCACGGGTTCCCTTTCGGTATGAATAAGCAGAATCGCCAGCACTTCCGCACTGAATACCTATATCAGTGGCTTGCCGGCATTCCCGGCCACACTTGCTTACCTCCGGAACGTCAATGCTTTCGCTCGAACTCGCCATCGTCGTCGTCCTGATCGTTATCAACGGCCTGCTCTCCATGTCGGAGCTGGCCGTGGTCTCGTCGCGTCCGGCACGGCTGTCGCTGCTCGCGGCCAAGGGCGTGCGCGGCGCCGAGCGGGCGCTGACGCTGGCGGCCGATCCCGGCAAGTTCCTCTCGACGGTGCAGATCGGCATCACGCTGGTCGGTGTGCTCTCCGGCGCGTTCTCGGGCGCGACGCTCGGGCAGCGGCTGACGCAATGGCTGCTCGAGCTCGGCCTGTCCCCAGGTATTGCCGACATCGTCGGCGTCGGCATCGTGGTCACGCTCATCACCTACGGCACTCTGATCGTCGGCGAGCTGGTGCCGAAGCAGGTGGCGCTGCGCGACCCCGAGAGCATCGCGGTGCGGGTCGCGCCGGCGATGCACGCGCTCGCGAAAATATCGCTGCCGCTCGTGTTTCTGCTCGACGTCTCCGGCAAGCTGATCCTCACGCTGCTCGGCCGCGGCGGCAAGGCCGAGGAGAAGGTCTCGGAGGACGAGATCCATCACCTCGTCAGCGAGGCCGAGAGTGCAGGCGTGCTCGAACCCGGCGAGAAGGAGATGATCGCCGGCGTGATGCGGCTCGGCGACCGGCCGGTCGGCGCGGTCATGACGCCGCGCACCGAGGTCGACGAGATCGACCTGAACGACGATTCCGCCGCCATCCAGGAGATCATCGCCAAGAGCCCGCATTCGCGCTTTCCCGTCTCAGACGGTGACCGCGACAAGCCGATCGGCGTGCTGCAGGCCAAGGATTTGCTGGTCGCCTATATGAACGAACGCAACCCGGACCTGCGCGCGCTGGTGCGCGAGGCGCCCGGCATCCCGGTGTCGGCAGATGCGCGCGACGTGCTGACCATCCTGAAAGCGGCGCCGGTTCACGTCGGGCTCGTCTATGACGAATACGGTGCCTTCGAAGGCATGGTGACGGCCGCCGACATCCTCTACTCGATCGTCGGCGCCTTTCATTCCGAGGAGGGACCGCCCGAGCCGGCCTTCATCAGGCGCGACGACGATTCGCTGCTGATCTCCGGCTGGATGCCGGTCGACGAGTTCGGCGAACTGCTCGGCATCGAGCTGCCGCCGCATCGCTACAACACGGTCGCAGGCCTCGTGCTGCAACAATTCAACATGCTGCCCGATGTCGGCGATGCCTTCGATTTCGGCGGCTGGCACATCGAGGTGGTCGATCTCGACGGGCGAAGGATCGACAAGATATTGGCGAGCCGATTGACTGAGGTCGAGACGGGGTGAGGCTCACCCTCCGCCGTCGTCCCGGACAAGCGCAGCTCTCGACAACGCGTAGCGTTGTCTAGAGCGGAGCGCTGATCCCGGACCCATAACCACAGGGAAGAGTTTGGCGAAGGCTGGGAGTTGCCAGCTCGCGCTTGCAACTTCTCCCTGGGGTTATGGGTCCCGGGCTCGCGACTTCGTCGCACCCCGGGACGACGGCGGAGTTTGACGCTAGAGCGCGCGTCGAACGCCGAGCTTCACCCGAACCTGACCCCGATCCGCTTTTCCTTGCGCCAGACTACCGTGCAGGTCCGATGCGTGCCGTCGGCCTGGACGAACAGGGTGAAATGATCGGGAATGCCGACGGGGCTGGCGACGTCGAGTGCGGCGCCGGTATCGGAGAGATTGCGGACGGTGCAGTCGATCGCGCCGCCGCCGAACTCGATCGTTCCGGCCTTCAGCACGCGATGTCGGGCCTTGTCGCGTCGCTCGTCCATGGGGCGAATCTACACCCAAAGTTGAACCAGCCGTTAAACCCCACCCTTCGCTCTCGGCAATTTGACCCCCCTTGGCCTATTGCAGCCGCCGCCGGCGTCTCACAGCGCCGGCTGGAACGTCTCGGCGCGCGCCATCTGCCAGGCGTCGCGGAACCGCGGGTCTTCCGTGCCTTCGAGCAGCTCGCCCGGACGCAGCGCCGGATAGAGCTGCGCGAAAGACTTCACCTGGGTCGTCGACGTCCGTTGGCTGAAATGGATCGGCCGCAGCTGCTGCGGATGTTCGAGCCCGGCCGCGGCGATCAGCTCGGTCAGCGAGTGCAGCGTGGCGTGGTGATAATTGTGCACGCGGTCGATCTTGAGCGGCACGTAGAGCGCGCGCGCCCGCGTCGGATCCTGCGTCGCCACGCCGGTCGGGCAGCGGTCGGTGTGGCAGCTCAACGACTGGATGCAGCCGAGCGAGAACATGAAGCCGCGCGCCGAATTGCACCAATCGGCGCCGATCGCCATGGCGCGCGCCATGTCGAAGGCGGTCGCGATCTTGCCGGAGGCGCCGATCTTGATGCGGTCGCGCGCATTGATGCCGACCAGCGCGTTGTGGACGAAATTGACGCCCTCGCGCATCGGCATCCCCAGATGATCCATGAACTCAAGCGGCGCGGCACCGGTGCCGCCCTCATTGCCGTCGACGACGATGAAATCAGGATAGATTCCGGTCTGCAGCATCGCCTTGCAGATCGCCAGGAACTCCCAGGGATGGCCGATGCAGAGCTTGAAGCCGGCCGGCTTGCCGCCCGAAAGGCGGCGCATCTCGGCGATGAACTGCATCATGCCCACGGGCGTCGAGAAGGCGCGGTGCGAGGCCGGCGAGATGCAGTCCTCGCCCATGGCGACGCCGCGGATCTTGGAGATCTCCTCGGAGACCTTGGCCGCCGGCAGCACGCCGCCATGGCCGGGCTTGGCACCCTGGCTGACCTTGAGCTCGACCATCTTGATCTGGTCGTCGCCGGCGACGCGCGCGAACGCTTCGGGATCGAAGCTGCCGTCGAGATGACGGCAGCCGAAATAGCCCGAGCCGATCTCCCAGATGATGTCGCCGCCCATCTCGCGGTGATAGGGGCTGACGCCGCCCTCACCGGTGTCATGGGCGAAACCACCCTTCTTGGCGCCGGCATTCAGCGCGCGCACGGCGTTGGGGCTGAGCGCGCCAAAACTCATCGCCGAGATGTTGAACACCGAGGCCGAATAAGGCTTTGCGCAATCAGGCCCACCGATCACGACACGGAATTTCTCCGTGGCATGCGCCTTCGGCGAGACCGAGTGATGCATCCACTCGTAACCCTCGCGATAGACGTCCTCCTGGGTGCCGAAAGGACGCTTGTCGAGCTCCATCTTGGCGCGCTGATAGACTACCGCGCGGGTGTCGCGCGAGAACGGCATGCCGTCCTTCTCGCTCTCGAAGAAATATTGCCGCATCTCGGGGCGAATCTCTTCGAGCAGGAAGCGGATATGCGCCGAAATCGGGTAGTTGCGCAGCACCGCGTGGCTCTTCTGCAGAAGATCGCGGACGCCGAGCAGGGTCAGCGCGCCGAAGATCAGGATCGGAATCAGCAGGATGTCGAAGATCTTGCCGTCGGAGATGCCGATGCCGATCAGGAGCGCCGTGACCACCGCGCAGATCGTCAGCACGATGAAGCGCGGCGAGAAGGGCAGCAGCAGGGTTTCCATGATCCCCTCCTCCGCCAGCGGCAGGCGTTTCGGGGATGCATGCGTCTTGTTGTCGTCGGCCACGATTCCGATCCTCTCGCCAGCAGAAGGCGTCACGATACGCCCGCGCCTGTCATACGGATATGACGCCGCCCTTGTTTCAGGCTAGCGAATTCGGCCGAGACAAATCAATCAGCCGGATGGACGAATTTTGCGGTGCAGCAGAGGGAGGAGGCGACAGCCGCCACTGAAACTCAGTTGTCGTCCCGGGCAAGCGTCAGCGCAGACCCGGGATCCATAACCACGGGATTACGTGGTGAGAGAAAGCTGTCACTCCGAGCCGTAACACGTCCTGTGGCTAATCGGCGCGCGCTTGGGGCGCGCTTGTCCGGGACGACGAGTGAGTGTGGCGCGCGATCGCGCCACTTCCTCAGCAAAACTCAGCGCTCGACGAAGGCCTTCTCGATCACGAAATGGCCGGGCTTGTTGCCGCTTCCTTCGACGAAGTCGCGGCTCTCGAACATCGCCTTGAGCTCTTCGAGCATCGCCGGGCTGCCGCACATCATGATGCGGTCGGTTGCGATGTCGAGCGGGCCCTGCCCGATGTCGTTGAAGATCTGCTCGGAGCTGATGAGGTCGGTGATGCGGCCGCGATTCCGGAACGGCTCGCGGGTCACGGTCGGATAATAGACGAGCTTATCCGCGAGCAGCTCGCCGAACAGCTCATCCTCGCGCAGGGTCGCGACCAGCTTCTCGCCATAGGCGAGCTCGGAGACCTGGCGGCAGCCATGCACCAGCACGATGGACTCGAACTGGTCGTAAACCTCGGGGTCCTTGATCAGGCTGGCGAAGGGCGCAAGGCCGGTGCCGGTCGAGAGCAGCATCAGCCGCTTGCCGGGAAGCAGGTTATCCGTGATCAGCGTACCGGTCGCCTTGCGGCCGACCAGAATGGTGTCGCCTTCCTTGATCTTCTGCAGGCGCGAGGTCAACGGACCGTCCTGCACCTTGATCGAGAAGAACTCGAGCTCCTCCTCGTGGTTGGCGCTCGCCATGCTGTAGGCCCGCAGCAGCGGCCGGCCATCGACCTCGAGGCCGATCATGGCGAACTGGCCGTTCTGGAACCGGAAGCCGGTATCGCGGGTGGCGCGGAAGCTGAACAGCGTGTCGGTCCAGTGGTGGACGGAAAGAACCTTCTCTCGGTAAAACGCGCTCATGATTTTCGATATTCCGAATAACTGCGGTTTTAGGACAAAAGCGTTGCCCGGCCCTGAAATCGGGGCGGCACCATTTGCCATGGCGGAGGATTTCGCGTGTGTGATCTACGCCATTGAGACCAATAATCAACCTCGTTTCGGATGCAATTGATGCCGGTCAAACCGGCATTTGCGGCAGAACTGGTCACATCATTAAGGAATTTGCTGCCTGGCGCGCGCGGAGGATAATTTCTTTTCCCTCCCGGCCTTCATTGCAGCACTTAATTTCCGGCGCGCTCGCAAGAATTTCATTAACAATAGCTCTGATTTTCAGCCGGTTTGGCGCCGATGCCCGCATTTTTGCGGCTTTTGGCGACAGGAATGACGAAACACCATGGCAAGCGGCGAGCGGATCTTCGTTTCTGCGATCAGGCGGTATTGCGCGGAGAGGGGCATCGCGGTCGATGTCCGCTCCGACGGCTGGCTGATCGCAATGCGCCGGGGGCCCCGGCGCCGTTTCGCCTTCGGCTACGACATCGGCCTCAACAGCGCCATCGCCCATCGCCTCGCCAATGACAAATCGGCCACCGCCGAGGCGCTGACGCTGGCGGAGGTGCCCTGCGTTCCGCATCGGCTGTTCCTCAACCCGAAGCTGGGCGTGCATGTCGCCGGCGCCGATTGGCGCGAGGGGATGCTGGCGCAGCTTGCCCAAAACCCGCAGGGCGTGGTGGTGAAGCCGAACGAGGGGACATCAGGGCGATCGGTGTTCAAGGTGACGACGGAGGCGGAGCTCGACCGGGCGGCCAGCGAGGTCTTTTCGATGAGTACGGGGCTCGTGATCTCGCCCTTTGTCGCGATCGAGGAGGAGGTCCGCGTGGTCCTGCTCGATGACATGCCGCTCGTCGTCTACAGCAAGCAGCGCGGCTCGGATTGGCGGCACAATCTCGATGCCGGCGCAAAGCCGGTGTTGCTGGAGGACGGCGAAGTCCGCGCGGCCTGCGCAAAGCTCGCGATCGATGCCGCGTGCGCCATCGGCATCGTCTTTGCTTCGATCGACGTGGTTCGCGTGAACGGCGAATGGAAGGTGCTCGAGATCAATTCCGGCGTGATGATGGAGGCTCTGGGCAAGCTGCATCCGGAGCTGGTGCAGGCGGCGTATGACGCGGCACTGGATCGGGTGTTTGGCGAGCTTCGCCACGAGCGATAATCACTGCCCATTATTCGCCCCGCGGAAATCGTCGGCCGCGTTGAACGCCTTTGCCGGCTACAACGTAGTCGGCACGTTCACGTTGGCTGGATGTTCCCGTTGTGAAATGGAACGCCGCGCTCTAGCCTTCACGCAACGCATGACGCTTGTGGCCTGCACGTTTCCGGCGGCTGCATCAATAGTCGTCAAGCAAATGAAGGGGGAAACGCCATGAGCGGCAACATCAATCGCCAGATCCTGCTGGTGGAGAAGCCCAGCGGCAAGCTCGGTCCCGAACATTTCAGGATGGTCGAGGGCGCGATGCCGGAGCCGAAGGACGGCGAGGCCTTGCTGCGTGTGCGCTATATCTCGCTCGACGCAGCCAATCGCGCCTGGATGCACGGCGCGACCTATCGTTCCGCCGTCGAAGCCAACAGCGTCATGGCCGGCGGCGCCATCGCCGAGGTCGTCAGCTCGAAGGCAGCGGGGCTTGCGCCCGGCGACATCGTATTCGGCGACACCGGCTGGCAGGAATTTGCCGCCGTGCCGGCGAAGCATCTGACCAAGATGCCGAAGCTCGAGCCGATGACGCACCTTCTCAGCGTGTTCGGCATCGCGGGCCTCACCGCTTATTTTGGCCTGCTTGAGATCGGCAAGCCCAGGGAGGGCGAGACGGTCGTGGTCTCCGCGGCCGCGGGCTCGGTCGGCTCGATCGTCGGACAGATCGCCAAGATCAGGGGATGCCGCGTCGTCGGCATCGCCGGCGGCGCCGACAAGTGCAACTGGCTGACCGCCGAGCTCAGCTTCGATGCCGCCGTGGACTACAAGGATGGCGCGGTGTTCAAGGCGCTGCGTGCAGCGGCGCCTGATGGCATCGACGTCTATTTCGACAATGTCGGCGGCGACATCCTCGAAGCCTGCCTGCCGCAGATGAACAATTACGGCCGCATCGCCTGTTGTGGCGCGATCTCGCAATATGACGGCGCGCCTGCCGCACATGGCCCGCGCGGCGTGCCCGGCCTGATCGTGGTGAAGCGGCTGACCATGCAGGGCTTCATCGTGATGGACTACATGAAGGACAGCGAGCGCGCGCTCGCCGATCTCCAGGCTTGGGTGAAATCCGGCAAGCTCAAGGTGCAGGAGGACATTCTCGATGGACTTGAGACCACGCCGAAAGCGCTGATCGGATTGCTCGCAGGCGAGAACCGCGGCAAGCGCATGGTGAGACTGACGACGTAGTCGCGCCCCAATTGCGCCGACAGAATTGACTTGCGGTAGAGGCCGAAGCGGCCAAAGATGCCGCTCGCGAGCTGACCCTCGCGACGATTGCGCTTGCATATTTTTTCAGGATGGTCGGCGTTCCCGATCGGGCAGGAATTCATTCAAATGTTCAAAACGTTGAAGCATGCGTCGACGCGCACAGCGTTGCTGGCGACAGCACTCTTCGCAACTGCAACAGGAGCGTTCGCGCAGACCGAGGCCCAGAAAAGCGCGATCCGGTCCGCATGCCGCTCGGACTTCATGGCGCATTGCTCGAGCGTGACGCCTGGCGGAGTGGAGGCATATCAATGCCTCGCCAAGAACATGTCGAGCCTGTCGTCGGGCTGCCAAGCTGCGGTTCGCGCGGTCGAACCGGCCGCCGCGCCGAAGACCGAAGCAGCGCCCGCCAAATCTGAACCGGCCAAATCTGAACCGGCCAAGTCTGAACCGGCCAAAACGGAAGCGGCGCCGGCTGCCGCGCCAGCTTCCAAGCCGGGAGCGGCGGCGGCGCCGAAGGCAGCAGCAGCAAAGCAGCCGAGCCCCGCGCAGGTTTCCGCGATCAAGAGCGCCTGCCGCGGCGATTATCCCAAGGTCTGCGCCAGCGTGCCGCCCGGCGGCGCGCCCGCGCTCGAATGCCTGGAGAAGAACAAGGCGAAGGTGTCGGCCGGTTGCGCCAAGGCGGTGAATGCGGCTTTCGGTGGCGGAGCGGCCGCGCCTGCTTCCGCTGCTGCACCGGCCGCAGAGGCGGCGCCTGCCGCGGCTCCGGCCGCCATCGTGCTGCGGCCATTGCTGCCGCGCGAAGAGCTGTTCATCGTGCGGTCGGCTTGCGGCGCCGACATCCGCACCCTCTGCGCCGGCGTGGCGCCCGGCGGCGGCCGGATCATCCAATGCATTTCCAACCGGGCGGCATCGCTCTCGCCGGCCTGCAAGGAGGTGCTCGCGCCTTTCGCGGCGAGGTAAGACGAAGTGGATGGTGTTCATCCGCAGCACGGAGATGAATTGCAGCGTGCGCGACCGGATGTTCGCACGCTGACACGGATACTTTCTTCAGACGCAATTTCGATCACGACAAGCCCCGGGAGGACAACATGCGTTCATTGCTGCTCGTTGCTCCTGCGCTTCTGGCTTTCGCCGCCACCATGACCTTCGAGGCCACCGACGCCAACGCGGTGGTATGCGCGCGCGGCGTCGTTCGCGCCGGCTGCGCCGGCCCGAACGCGGCCGTGGTCGTCCGCAAGCCGGTGCCGGCGGTCCGCTGCACCCGGGTTCTGGTGAACGGGGTCTATGTGAAGCGCTGCGTCTGACCCCCCAGTGGCCAATCCGCCCCGGTTTGACTATGATTCGCACCTGACGGTTTCGGACCCGCAAAACGCGTGTCCGGACACGTGCTTTGGCGTGCCGCGCGCTGTGCAATAAATCCGCTGGCGCCGGACACCGGAGCACATTAGTCTACCCCTAGATAGTAAGTATACTGTCAATTAGGGAGGCAGACGTTGCGGATCGCCGTGATTGGCGGGGGGCCCGGTGGGCTCTACTTCGCCTATCTCTGGAAGAAGCGTCACCCCGAGGATCAGGTCGACCTGTTCGAACAGAACCCGGCCGACGCGACCTGGGGCTTTGGCGTCGTGTTCTCCGACCAGGCGTTGGAGTTCCTGCGCGCCGACGACCCCGAGACGGTCGATGCGATCGCCCCGCACATGGAGAGCTGGGAGAACATCACGCTGCACCTGCATGGCGACAGCGTCGCCATCGACGGCGTCGGCTTCTCCTCGATCGGCCGGCTGGAGCTGCTCAGATTCCTGCAGCAGCGCGCATTCGATATCGGCGTCACGCCACGCTTCGACACGCAGATCCAGGCGATCGACCAGCTCAACGGCCACGATCTGATCGTTGCCGCCGACGGGCTGAACTCGCTGGTGCGCCGCGCCTATGAGGGCGATTTCGGGACGTCGCTGTCCTACTCATCCAACAAGTTCGTCTGGTACGGCACCTCGAAACGCTTCGACACGCTGTCGCAGACCTTCGTGAAGACCGAGCGCGGCGCCTTCAACGCCCATCACTACCGCTATTCGCCGACCATGAGCACCTTCCTGGTCGAATGCGATTACGCCACCTGGCAGGCCTATGGGTTCGCCTACAAGGACGTCGAGCAGTCCAAGGGCGTCTGCGAGGAGGTGTTCGCCGACACGCTCGGCGGCCATTGCCTCGTCTCCAACAAATCGGTCTGGCGCAATTTTCCCTGGATATGGAACGAGCACTGGTCGTTCAAGAACATGGTGCTGCTCGGCGACGCCCTGCATTCGGCACATTTCTCGATCGGCTCGGGCACGCGGCTCGCGATCGAGGACGCCATCGCCCTCGTCAAGGCGCTGGAGTCGGATGCGCATCTTGCGACCGCGCTGCATCGCTATCAGGCCGCGCGCAAGCCCATCGTGCAGAAGCTCGTCAACGCGGCGCGCACCAGTGCGTTCTGGTACGAACATTTCGCCGAGCACATGAAGCTTCCCCTGATGGACTTCGCCTACAGCTACATCACCCGCTCCGGCCGCATCGACGATTCGCGGCTGCGCGCGATGTCGCCGGCCTTCATGGCCCGCTACGAGGCGGCCAGGAACGCCGGAGACGGCGCCGAAGACAAGGGCGGAGATGCGGCATGAGCCATGACATCCGCGACCAGGTGCCGGCGGACAGCGATGGCGCGCGCGAGATCGGCTTTGCCGTTCCCGATATCTACAATGCCGGCCGCGTGCTGTTCGACAATCTCGGCAAGGGCCGCGGCGACAAGCTCGCGCTCCTGGGGCCGGCAGGCACGCGCACTTATGCCGAGCTCTGCGCGGAGGCCTGCCGCTGGGGCAACGGTTTCGCCTCGCTTGGCCTTACGCGCGGCGATCGCGTGCTGTTGTTTCTCGACGACACGCCGGCCTACCCCGCTGCCTTCTTCGGCGCCGTGCGCGCCGGCTTCGTGCCGCTGCTGATCAACACGTTGACGCCGCCGGACCTCTTGCAATTCTACCTCGCCGATTCCGGCGCGACCGTCGCGGTGGCGGATGCGGAATTCGCGGCGCGCTTCAATGCCGAGGCTTGCAGGGAGACCAAGCTGCATACACTGATCGTAGCCAACGGCGCGGCCGGCGAGCACGCGGCGCCGCGGGCGCTCGCGGCGGAGAACTGGCTCGCGCAGTTTTCTGCCGAGCTAGCGGAAGCGCCGACGCAGCGCGACGAAATGGCGTTCTGGATGTACTCCTCCGGCTCGACCGGACGGCCCAAAGGCATCGTGCACCTGCAGCACGACATGGCCTACACCGATGCTGCCTTTGCGCGGAACGTGCTGAAGCTGACGCCTGACGACATCTGCTTCTCGGTGCCGAAGATCTTCTTCGCCTATGGCTTCGGCAATTCCGTCACCTTCCCGTTCTCAGCCGGCGCCGCAACATTGCTGCTGCCGGGCCAGCCGAAGCCTACGTCGATCTTCGCGGCGATCGAGCAGTACAAGCCGACGGTGTTCTTCGGCCTGCCGACGCTGTACACCGCGCTGACCAAGGCCGAGGGCGCGGACAAGACGGATTTCTCGTCGCTGCGCATGGCGCTCTCCGCCGCCGAGGTGCTCTCGGCCGAGGTCTTCAACGGCTGGAAGACGCTCACGGGGCTCGAAATCGTCGAAGGCCTCGGCTCGACCGAGGTGCTGCACATCTATCTCTCCAACCGGCCCGAGCAGAAGAAGCTCGGCGCTGCGGGCCTGCGCGTTCCCGGCTACGAGGTCGCGCTGCGCGACAAGGACGGCCGCGACGTCGGCGACAACGAGGAAGGGATTCTGTGGGTCCGCGGTGATTCCAACACGCCGCTGTACTGGAACCGGCCGGACAAATCCGCCGAGACCATCCGCGAGGGCGGCTGGATCTACACCGGTGATCGCTTCGTGCGGGATGCCGACGGTTTCCACTTCTTCCGTGGCCGCGCCGACGATCTCATCAAGATCTCCGGCCAGTGGGTCTACCCGCTCGAGGTCGAGCTGTGCCTCGCCGATCACCCCGACATCCGCGAATGCGCGGTGTTCGCCGCCGAGCTGCCGGACCGTCGCATGACGCTGAAGGCGGTGGTGGTGATGAACAACCGTGCGGTCGACCAGAGTGAGGCGACGCGCAGGCTGCAGGACTATGTCAAGGGCAGGCTGCTGCCGTACAAATATCCGCGCGAGGTGATCTTCATCGACGAGCTGCCGAAGACGGGCACGGGGAAGATCGACCGGCAGGCGTTGTTGCGGATGTGAGGCGGTAAGCTCACCAGTTTCTCAGTGTCATCGCCCGCGAAGGCGGGCGATCCAGTATTCCAGAAGCGGTCGTGTTTCAGCCGAGAGGCCGCGGCGTACTGGATTCCCCGCTTTCGCGGGGAATGACAGCGGAGATAGAGGCGACAGCATCGCCTCAAACTCCCCTCACCCAGCCTTCCCCAGATGCTCCAGCGCGTCCTCCGCGCGCAGCGGCACGCGTGAGGCTTCATTGTTGAGATCGACGAGCTGCGCCAGAAGGCCCATCAGGGTCTTGCGATCCGCCGGCTTGAGCGGCTCCAGCATCCGCCCTTGCGCGCGCTCGACGGCGGGGATGATCTCGCGCAGGATCGCAGCACCCGACTTGGTCAGATAGAGCAGCTTGATCCGCTTGTCCTCGGGTGCCGGCTTGCGCTCGATATAGGCCTTGGCCTGGAGACGTTCGATCACACTGCCGAGCGTCGAGCGGTCGAAGGCGATCACCGCCGACAGCCGCGTCGCGTCGATGCCGGGATGGGTGTGGATTGCGACCAGCGCGGCATATTGCACCGGCGTGAGATCGAACGCCCTGCACTCCTCCATGAAGATGGAGACCGCGATCTGCTGCATGCGCCGGAACAGATAGCCCGGCGCGGCATAGACTGCGTCGATCGTGATCGGAGGGGGCGGCTTACTCGGCATCGGGCTGCTTCTCCGGCGCGGCATCGGCAAATGCCGGCAGCGCCTTGGCGGCGGCCTCGGCCTGGAGCAGGCGCGGATAGGCGGAGACGTCGACGCCGAAGCGGCGCGCATTGCCGAGCTGAGGCACGAGGCAGAGATCGGCCAGCGTCGGCGCATCGCCGAAGCAGAATGGGCCCTTCTCGCCCTTGATCAGCGTCTCGCAGGCCGACAGGCCCTCGCGGTTGACCCAGGCGGCCCAATCCTGGACCTTCTCCTCGGGCAGGCCGAGCTCACGCAGCCGCGCCAGCACTTTCAGGTTCTGCACCGGATGGGTGTCGCAGGCGATCGCCAGCGCAAACGCCCGCACCTTGGCGCGACGCAGCGGATCCCTCGGCAGCAGCGGCGGATTGGGATGGGTCTCGTCAAGCCATTCGATGATGGCCACCGATTGCGTCAGCACCCCGCCCCCATCGTCCTCCAGCGCCGGCACCAGGCCCTGCGGGTTGATGGCGAGATAGCTGGGGGCGCATTGCTCGCCCTTCCGCAAATGATGCGGCAGATGCTCGGCGCCGAGCCCCTTGAGGTTCAGCGCGATCCGCACGCGATAGGCGGCGCTGGAGCGGAAATAGCCGTGCAGCTTCATTGAGACCTCCCTGCTTTTGTCATTCCGGGGCGACGCGCCAGCGTCGAGCCCGGAATCCATACTCCCGATCGTGGTTATGGATTCCGGGCTCGCCGGGCCACGCGTTGCGCGGCCCTTCGCCCCGGAATGACAACCTTGTATGTCATCCGTCACGTTGACGCTACCTAGATCCTCAGTATACTGTCAATCAACAAACGATCGGGAGCAGCAACCATGGAAGCCGTGACCAAGACGCCGGAACGCGAGGCGTTCTACCGGAAGATCGACGGCGAGAATCTCACCGCGCTGTGGACGGTGATGAGCGACCTGATCACGCCGGAGCCGAAGAGCGCCTGCCGGCCACACCTCTGGAAGTTCGACGTCATCCGAGACTACATGACGGAGGCCGGCAAGCTGATCACCGCCAAGGAAGCCGAGCGGCGCGTGCTGGTGCTGGAGAACCCGGGGCTGCGCGGGCAATCCAAGATCACGACCTCGCTCTATGCCGGCGTGCAGATGGTGGTGCCCGGCGACGTCGCGCCTGCGCACCGGCATAGCCAGTCGGCGCTGCGCTTCGTGCTCGAAGGCAGGGGCGCCCACACCGCGGTGGACGGCGAGCGCACTGCGATGGAGCCCGGGGACTTCATCATCACGCCGTCGATGACCTGGCACGATCATTCCAACGAGACCGATCAGCCGATGTTCTGGCTCGACGGCCTCGACATTCCACTGGTGCAATTCTTCGACTGCTCCTTTGCCGAAGGCGCGAAGGAAGACCAGCAGAAGATCACCAAGCCCGCGGGCGACAGCTTTGCCCGCTACGGCCACAACCTCCTGCCCGTTGATGTGAAGCGGAGCTCGAAGACTTCGCCGATCTTCAGCTATCCCTATGCCTACACCCGCGAGGCGCTGGAGAAGGCCAGGACGAGCCAGGAATGGGACGCCTGCCACGGCCTCAAGCTGAAGTTCAGCAACCCCGAGACCGGCGATTTCGCGATGCCGACGATTGGCACCTTCATCCAGCTGCTGCCGAAGGGTTTCAACACCGCGCGCTATCGTTCGACCGATGCGACGGTGTTCTGCCCGATCGAGGGTAAGGGTCGGAGCCGCGTCGGCGATACAATGTTCGAATGGGGCCCGCGCGACCTGTTCGTGGTGCCGAGCTGGCATTGGGTGACGCACGAGGCGGATGAGGACGCCGTGCTGTTCAGCTTCTCGGATCGGCCGGTGCAGCAGAAGCTGGATCTGTTCAGGGAAGACCGCGGGAACGCGTGAGGCGCCACCCTCTCCTCCGTGATGGCCGGGCTTGACCCGGCCATCCACGTGCCGCTACGCCCGAGGAAAGACGTGGATGCCCGGGTCAAGCCCGGGCATGACGACCTAATCTGTGGCGCTCACCTGCGTCCTCATCGTCGTTCGCGCCTACCGCCAGTGCAACAGCCGCATCTCCAGCCAGCCGATCACCTTCCCCACGACGAGCCCAAACGCCGACAGGATCACGACGCCGGCGAGCAGCTGATCGGTCTGCATCAGGTTGCCGGCCTGCAGCACGAAGGCGCCGATGCCGTATTGGGCGCCGATCATCTCGGCGCTGACGACCAGCAGCAGCGCGACGGAGGCGGTGATGCGGAAGCCGGCGAGGATCGCCGGCAGCGCGCCCGGCCAGATCACCTTGCGCACGATGGTGACGAACGGAACGTTGAAGCTCTGCGCCATGCGGATCAGGTTGCGCGGCACCGCATCAACGCCGCTGTAGACCGAGATCGCGGTCGAGAAGAATACCCCTAACGCAATGGTCGCGATCTTCGGCTCTTCACCGATGCCGAGCCAGAGAATGAGCAGCGGCAGCAACGCGATCTTCGGAATCGGAAACAGCGCCGAGATGAAGGTGATGCCGACGCTGCGCGCAAGGCGCGACAGGCCGATGGCGAAGCCGACGGCGATGCCGGCCGCCGTTCCCAACAGCCAGCCGACGCCGATCCGCAGTAGCGAGGCCGAAACATGCTGCCAGAGTGCGCCGGAAACGGCGAGCTGATAGATCGCACGGACAATTGCGGAAGGGGTCGGCAGAAACAGCGCGTTGACGAGGCCGGCGCTGCCGGCCGCCTGCCAGATCACGATGAGGAGGCCGAGCGCGATCCAGCCGCCATACCGGCTCGAGGCAGGCACGAAACGGGCGCCGCGGAAGCGGACGGGCCGCGTCGCTTCGTTCTTGGCCGCCGTGTCCGTTGCCGCGCGATCAAGCATGCTGGACCTCGCGCTCGGCATCGATCGCCTCGTTGCGGATCAGCGACCAGATCTGGTTCTGCAGGGCCAGCAGTTTTTCGCGGGCCGCCGCTTCGCCGCGGGCCGCGCGCGTCATCGGCACGGGCACAACCTCGCGGATGCGGCCGGGCCGGCGTGACAGCACCACGATGCGGTCGGCGAGCCGCGCGGCCTCTTCGAGATTGTGGGTGACGTAGACCGCGCCCATGCCGCCATCGGCAAGCAGGCGGATGAAATCCTCCAGCAGCAGCTCGCGAGTCTGCGAATCCAGCGCCGACAGCGGTTCGTCCATCAAGAGGATCGCGGGCCTCACCGCAAGCGCGCGCGAGATGCCGACGCGCTGGCGCATGCCGCCGGAGAGCTGCTTTGGATAGGTCTGGCGAAAATCGGTGAGGCCGGTGCGACGCAACGCATCCTCGACCAGCGCGCGGCGCTGCGCGGCCGAGAGCTGGGTATGCAGCAGCGGGAATTCAACATTCTCCTCCACCGTCGCCCAGGGCAGCAGCGCAAAGTCCTGGAACACGAAGGTCAGCGGATTGAGACTGTCCGCCGGCGGCGCGCCGCGCAGCTCGGGCGCGCCGGAGGTCGGCTGCAGCAGGCCGCCGAGGATCGACAGCAGCGTGCTCTTGCCGCAGCCGGAGGGCCCGACGATCGCCACCACCTCGCCGGCCCCGACGGTGAACGAGACGTCGTCGAGCACGGCGAGATCGCCGAAGCGATGGGAGATGTGGCTGGCGATCAGGTCCATGGCGCCCCTTCACTTGCTCCGTCATTCCGGGGCGGCTCGAAGAGCCGAACCCGGAATCTCGAGATTCCCCGGTGCGCAATTGCGCACCTGAGGTCTGGTCCTTCGGACCATCCCGGAATGACAGCGACTATCAATCCGCCTTCACGAATTCCTTGGCGATGATCGCTTCCGCATCAAACCCCTTGTCGACGAAGCCCTGTTCCTGCAGCCACTTGATCTGGTTGTCGACGTTCTTCACGTCGAGCTTGCCGTCGGGATCGATGTAAGCGCAGTTGCCGACCACCTGCTCGACCGGCAGGTTGGTGTACTTGGCGATGATCTCCAAGAGCGGCCTGGTCTTGTCGTTGATCGGGGCGACACCGTCTTTCATCGCGGTGAGGATGACGTCGTGATATTCGCGGTCGGCTTTCGCGAGCACGCCGAGGAATTTCGTCACCAGCGCCTTGTTCGCCAGCGTCTTCGGCGCGGCGAATACCGCGCCCAGCTGCCACGGCGTCTCGTCACCGACCCAGCCCAGGAATTTCGCGCCGCCCTCGTCCATCAGCTTTCGCGCGGTCGAGATCGGCAGCAACGCGGCATCGACGGTCTCGCCCTTGAGCGCAGCGGCGGCATTCGACAGCGATTGCAGCGGCACGATCTTCACATCCGCCAGCTTGAAACCGTATTTGTCGGCGAGCAGGCCGAGCGAATAATGGAAGCTCGATCCGACCTGCGTCATCGCCACGCGCTTGCCCGCAAGGTCCTTCGGCGTCTTCAGGCCGCTCGCATAGGCGTTGTTGCTGGCGAAATAGCCGATCAGGGGATAGCCAGGCTTCTCGCGGCTCATGCCGCCGATCACCTTCAGTACCCCCTTGCCGCCGAGATTGTAGAGCCCGGCGGTGAAAGCGGTGACGCCGAAATCGACGTCGCCCGAGGTGGTGGCGACCGCAATCGGCTGCGCTGCATCGAAGAACTTCAGCTCGACCTCCAGGCCGGCCTCACGGAAATAGCCCTTGTCCAGCGCGATGAAGACCGGCGCCGACGAGGACAGGCGGAGCACGCCGACCTTGGCTTTAAGCGCATCCTCGGCCCGCCCAGTGCCCATTGCCATGATCGCCATCAGGCCCGCTACTGCGAGCCGCGCAATCCCGATCATCCCGTTTCCTCCGCTTTGTCTTGCAGTGCGTTTACAGGCCTTCGGGCACCGCCTGGTCCCGTCCGATGAAGGCGCCCTGTTGTTTCAACGTTTCCTGCAACTTTTCAATGGGGATTTCGCGTGGAATCCGGTTTCCGGACAGCGCCAGCGCGGCGGCGGAACCGGCGGCTTCACCCATCGCGAAGCAGGCACCGGAGACCCGGGCGGCCGACTGGCCCTCGTGGGTCATCGAGGCGCAGCGGCCGGCGACCAGGAGATTGTCGACGCCCTCAGGGACCAGCATCCGGTAAGGCAGCTCGTTATAGCCGCGCGATTCCGGGATCGGCGGGAAGGTGAAGACGACGTCGCCGGGCACATGGGCCTCGATCGGCCAGCCGTTGACGCCGATGGAATCCGCGAACGAGGCGCAGCCGAGCACGTCCTCGCCGCTGAGCTGGTAGCCACCCTTGATGCGGCGGGTCTCGCGGATGCCGAGCTGTGGCGGCAGGTCGACGATGTAGGACTGCTCGAAGCCCGGCACCGTGCTGCGCAGGAATTCGTACGCGGCGAGCGCCTGCTTGCGGCCTTCGATCTCGCCGCGGGTGAGATCGTCGGGCTCGATGCCGTTGATGGCATGGCCGTCCTCGCGCGCCACCTGCGTAAAGTTCACCCGCCATTCGATGCCGGATTTCTGTGGCCGCACGATCGCGCTTCTGCGCGGAAACCTGTGCGTGCCGGCCGCGACGGCCTTTTCCATCAATTGCGGAATGGTGCGCCAGGCCTCGCCGGCCTCTGCGGGATCGATGCCGTTGAGACGGAGCATCATCGAGGGGTAGAGCGGATGGCCATGCTCGTCGCCGATCTCGAACGGCGCGCCGGCCCACACGGCGAGATCGCCGTCGCCGGAGCAGTCGATGAAGATCTCCGCGCGCACCGCCTGCCGGCCGGCCTTGGTCTCGATCAGCATCGCGTCGATGCGGCGCTCATCGGCCATCACGACGCTGGCGCCGAGGGCGTGGAAGAGCATATTCACCTTATGGCTGGCGAGCAGCTGGTCGGCCGCGATCTTGTAGGCGGCGGTGTCATAGGCCTGGGCAAAAACCTTGCCGAGGATCAGATGCGGCGCGTTGAGGCCGTTCAAGCGATCGATCCGCCCCAGCAGCTCCGAGGCCAGCCCCTGCACCAGCCGCCGGTGCTCGCCATGGACATTGCCGTGCAGGCCGCAGAAATTGGTGACGCCGGCCGCTGTGCCCATGCCGCCGAGAAAGCCGTAACGTTCGATCAGCAGCGTCTTCCGCCCCGCGCGCGCCGCTGCGGCTGCCGCCACGATGCCGGCCGGCCCGCCGCCGAGCACGACGACTTCATATTCGCCATAGAGCGGCACTTTGCGCGCTGGTTCGTCGATCGTCGTGGCCCGCATGGCGCGTTCCTTCCCGGAATCTGGTTCGAACTGGATCACGGCTTAGCCGGCGGTCCTCATGCCCGCAAGATCGCGGTTGCTCGCTAACGGTGGACCTGAGACAAGTGCAGGCATGGATTCGTTCATCGTCAGATACTGCTTCGCCGCTTCTATCGCCCTCGCGATCTCGGCCGTTCCCGCCTCGGCCGTGGAGCAAAACTGCCGCTTCATCCCCGCCAAGCCCGATCGCGAAGCCTGCTACAAGCGGCAGGAGGAAGACCTTGCGGCCAAGCGCAAGCCGGCCGCGGCGGCGGCTGAGAGCACGACGCTCGAAACGCTGCGCCAGTTGCGGCAGGACGACGACGCCGTCTACCGCAGCATCAACAACATCTGCCGCGGCTGCTGACGCCTAACCTTTGCCACTGCCCCAATTCGCCGCCCGCTTCTCGGCGAAGGAGGCCAGTCCCTCCGCCGCCTCCGCGCTCTGGCGCTTGAGCGAATGCAGCTCCACGAGCCGCGTGTAAGTAGCATCGTCCACGGCCATGCCGCCGAACGAGCTCTCCAGCGCGAGCCGCTTGGTTTCGGCCATGGCCTCCAGTCCGTTGGCGAGCAGCTGCTCGACCACCTTGGCGCCTGCTGCCTCGAGGTCGGCGAGCGGCACCACCTCGTGGACGAGGCCGATGCGACGGGAGTCTTCGGCGCCGAAGCGCTCGCCTGTGAGCGCGTAGCGGCGGACTTGCCGTACACTAATGGCATCGCAGAGCTGCGGGATGATGATCGCGGCGGTCAGGCCCCAGCGCACCTCGGTGATCGAGAACAGGGCGTTGTCGGCGGCAATCACGACATCGCAGGCCGCGATGACGCCGGTACCGCCCCCGAAACAGCCGCCCTGCACCAGCGCGACGGTCGGAATCGGCAACGTGTTGAGCCGCTGCACGGCTTCGAACGTCGCCCGCGAGGCCGCCTCGTTCGCCTCGCGCGATTGCGGCCGCACGCTGTTGATCCATTTGAGGTCGGCGCCGGCCTGGAAGTGCTTGCCATTGCCCCGGAGCACGACGACGCGCAAATTGGGTTTCCTGCCGAGGTCGTCCATGGCCGCGAGCACGCCTGAGATCAGCGCGCCGTCATAGGCGTTGTTGACCTCCGGCCGGTTCAACGTGACGGTCGCAACCCCGCGTTCATCGAGGCTCCACAGGACGGGGCTGGTACTCATCGGCGGTCCTCCGGTTGTTTGCCGCACACTATGACTGAGCGCGCCTGCCCTGATCCATATCTTTCCGGCGTAGGGCGGCCGCGTCCATCGCATGGCGGCTTGTGTCATGCTGGCGCCGGGCGACACCACGGGATGGACACGGGATATCAACATGCGCATCTGCATTTTCGGCGCAGGCGCCGTCGGCAGCCACATTGCGGTACGGCTGGCGCGCGCCGGCCATGAGGTCAGTTGCGTGATGCGGGGGGCGCATCTGGAGGCAGCCCGCGCGGGTGGCCTCAAGCTGCGCGTCGGCGATTCCGAGGTCGGCGCCAAGGTGAACGCGTCAGGCGATCCGGCTCAGCTCGGCCCGCAGGACGTCGTGATCTCGACCTTGAAGGCGACGGCGCTTCAGGGGCTGGTTTCCAGCATCAAGCCGCTGCTCCAGGACGACACCGCGATCGTGTTCGCGCAGAACGGCATTCCCTGGTGGTACGGTATCGGCCTGCCGCCGCGGCACCCGACACCGCCCGACATTTCATTCCTCGATCCCGGCGGGCGCCTGCGCGCCTGCATCCCGAAGGAGCGGATCATCGGCGGCGTGATCTTCTCCTCCAACGAGGTGATCGCGCCCGGCGTGGTGCAGAACCTGACGCCGGACCGCAACCGCCTCCTGATCGGCGAATGCGACGACCGCAATTGCGAGCGGATCACGAAACTGCGCGGCGTCTTCAACGATGCGCGGCTGGAATCGCCGCCGGTCGCCGAGATCCGCGAGGCGATCTGGTCAAAGCTGCTGACCAACATGTCGCTGTCGGTGCTGTGCCTGCTCACCGGCCAGACCGCGCGCGGCGTGCGCGACGACCCCGCCTTCACGGAGGTGATTCCGCGCATGCTGAACGAGGCCAACGAGATCGCCCAATCTTTCATTCCCGAGGTCAAGCGTGCCAGCCGCAGCGGCCCTGCCCCCAACCACAAGCCGTCGCTGCTGCAGGATTACGAACTCGGCCGCGCCATGGAGATCGACGTGCTGGTGAAGGCGCCCCAGGCCTTCGCGCGCACCGCCGGCCTGTCGACACCGACGCTCGACCTGATCGCAGCGCTCGCGATTCAGAAGGCGCGCGACAAGGGGCTCTATTCCGCGTGAGGCTCAGGCGAGCGCGTCGATCCAGGCCGCGAGCGTGTCCAGCACCTCGTTGAGCGCCTCGTCATTGCTACGGCCGGATTTCTTGAGCACCGCAAAGGAATGGTCGCCGCCTGCGACCTCATGCAGCGTCGCCTTACGCCCGAGCCGCTCGATGACGGGCTCGAGATAAGCGAGGTCGGCGAGCTCGTCGCGCGTGCCTTGCAGGAACAGCAGGGGAATCGCGATTGCAGCGAGGTGCTCGGCTCGCTCGCTCGACGGCTTCTTGGCGGCATGGAGGGGAAAGCCGAGGAAGGCCAGCCCTTTGACATCGGGGAGCGGCGACTTCGACTGCGCCTGCGAGGTCATGCGGCCGCCGAATGATTTTCCACCGGCAACGAGCTTCAGCCCGGGGCAGAGCCGCCCCGCCTCCGCGACCGCTGCGCGCACGCTCGCGTGTGCGATTGCGGGCGGGTCAGGACGTCCCTTCTTCGCTTCCATGTAGGGAAAATTGAAGCGGAACGTCGCAATGCCGCGCTCGGCAAGGCCGGCTGCAACATTCTCCATGAAGGAATGCCGCATGTCTGCGCCGGCGCCGTGCGCCAGGACGTAGCAGGCGCGCGCGTGGGTCGGCTGCGTCAGGATCGCCGAGACCGTGCCGATGCGCTCGATGTCGAACTTGAGCTCTGTCGTCTTGCCCGTCATGACCTACGCAAACCTCGATTTGCATCTAGCGGCGCGTGCCGCTCGCGGGCCAGAGATAGTTCAGGACCTGATCGAGCGTCATCATGATCTCGCGGCGTCCGGCCTCGTTGTTCACAGAGCCGAATTTCTCCTCGAGCGCAAGCTTGGCAAAGCCGTGAACGGTGGACCAGGCCGCCGCAGCCGCCGTCTTCGCCTCCTTCGCGGTGCCGCCGGTCAGCTCGGCGACGACGACCTCGAACGCATGGCCGGCGGCCCTGCTCGCCTGCTTCAGGCGCGCATCGTCGGCAACCAGCCGCTTGTTGGCAAACATCATCTGGAAACGGCCGGGATGCCTCAACGCAAAATCGACATAGGCAAGTCCCTGGGCGTGGAGCTTGTCGCGGGTGCCCTGCTCGCCGGAAGCCGCCTCGCGCAAGGCGCCGGCAAGCGCATCGTAGCCGCGGATCGCCACTTCGGTGAGAAGACCCTGGGCGTTGCCGAAATGATGCGACGGCGCGGCCGGCGAAACGCCGGCGCGGCGTGCGGCTTCGCGCAGCGTAAAGGCTTCCGCACCCTGCTCGGCGAGAATGGCTTCGCTCGCGGCGATCAGCGCCTCCTGCAATTCGCCATGATGGTATCCGACCTCCGGCTTTGGCCGGGTCGGAACGGTGCTGCGCTTGGCGGCGGGGGCCCGTTTCCTCATGCAACTTGACACTGTTCAGATTGCGGCATATCTATCTTAACACTGTTCAGATTGAGCGGACCGGAGTTCGAAATGACCGAAATGCAGAATAGCACCGCGAGCAATCCGGTAAAGCGGCGTCATCTGGTCGGGGGCGCGGCTCTCGGCATGCTCGCAGGTGCGGTCGGCGGCCTTGCCGGCGGCGTGGCGCTCGGCCAGGGCTCGGCTCTGCCGCAGCAGAAGCCGAGCGGCAAGCAAAGATTCGCGGGCAAGGTCGTCATCGTCACGGGCGGCACCTCCGGAATCGGGCGGGCCGCAACGCTGATGTTCGCCGCCGAGGGCGGCCGCGTCGCCTTTTGCGGGCGCAACGCCGACCGTGGCAAGCAGGTGGAGACCGAGGTGCGCGAGTCCGGCGGCGAGGCCGTCTTCATTCGCGCCGACCTGCGCCACGAGTCCGAGGTGAAGGCGCTGGTCGACACGACCATCGCGCGCTACGGACGGCTCGACGTCGCCTTCAACAATGCCGGCATCTCCATCGAGAAGCCGCTGCATGAATTTAGCGCGGCCGAATTCGACGACGTGATCGGCACGGATCTGCGCGGCGTGTTCCTGTCGATGAAATACCAAATCCCGCACATGCTGGAGAAGGGCGGCTCGATCGTCGTCACCTCCTCGTCGAACGCCATTGCGACCTCGGCCAAGCGCTCGGCCTATTCGGCGGCCAAGCGCGGACTGGTCGGCCTGGTTCAGGCCGCGGCACTCGACTACGCAAAGCACGGCATTCGCATCAACACCTTGATCCCCGGCACCACGGACACCCCGATGATCCGCCGGCTCGCCGGCATGGAGGGCCTGCCCGATGCCGCCTGGCATGTCGGCATCGCGCAATGGGCCAAATCCAACGTACCGGGCTTGCAGCGCCTGGCAACCCCCGAGGAGATCGCGGCTTTTGCGCTGGTGCTGGCCTCAGACGATCATCCCTACACGACCGGTGGCCAGTTCGTGATCGACGGAGGAAAGACGGCTCATGGCTAGATCGGACGTCGTGCCGATGCGCTCGATGTCGTGCTTGAGCTCGCGCTTCCGGACCAAGACTGGATGTTCCCGATGAGTCCCGCAACAGATACCCGCGCGACCACGATCTGGAAAAACATCAATCTTCGCGCGTCCTCGGCGCGCGTGCCGTGACGCGCGGAATCCGTCAGCTGACCCGCCGCTCCCGCCCCTCCCAGAACGGCCTGCGCAGCTCGCGCTTCAGCACCTTGCCGGCGCCGGACAGCGGCAACGGCGTCTCGGTGATCTCGATGCTGCGCGGACATTTGTAGCCGGCAATCAACGTCTTCGTGAACTCGATCAGCTCTCCGGTCGAAACCTCCACGCCGCTGCGTTTGACCACAACGGCATGGACCTGCTCTCCCCATTGCTCATTGGGAATTCCGATCACGGCGCATTGCAGCACCGACGGATGCTGCGCCAGCGCGTTCTCGACCTCGACCGAGTACACATTCTCGCCCCCAGAGATGATCATGTCTTTCACGCGGTCGACGACATAGATGAAACCGTCTTCGTCCATGTAGCCGCCGTCGCCCGTGTGCATCCAGCCGTCGACGACGGCGCGCGCGGTCTCCTCCGGCCGTTCCCAATAGCCCATCATCACGGTGTCGCCGCGCACCACGATCTCGCCGACGGCGCCCGCCGGCAACGGCTGGTCGTTCTCGTCGACGATCCGCACCTCGCAGCCGAGCGTGGCGCGGCCGGCGCCGCGATGGCGCCCCTTCTTGCGCCCCTCTCCGACATGCTGGTCCGGATGCAGCAGCGTTGCGATCGGCGACAATTCGGTCATGCCGTAAGCCTGCGTGAATCGCACATGCGGCAGCGCGCGGGCGGCCCGGTCGAGCACCGCCTCGCTGATCGGCGAGGCCCCGTAGATGATGTTCTTCAGGGACGACAGGTCGTATTTGCCGATCGCGGGGTGATCGACGAACATCTGGATCATCGTGGGCACCAGCAGCACGTCTGTGACGCGCTCGTTCTGCATCGCAGCCATCACGCCTTCGGGCGTGAAGCCCTGAACGATCACGTTCGAGCCGCCGGAGAGCAGCAGCGAATACATCGCCGCCCCGTTGGCAAGGTGAAACATCGGAGCCGCATGCAGATAGATCGCACTTGCCGGAAACAGGCCTTCGCCGAGTGCGTTGAGCGCATTGGCCATCAGATTCTGGTGACTGAGCATCACGCCTTTGGAACGGCCGGTAGTGCCGCCGGTGTAGAAGATGCCGGCGAGATCGTCGCTCTTGCGCATGGCGTCGGGCACCCGAGCGCTGCCCGCAACCAAATCCTCATAGCTCTCCATCCCCGCCGGCGCCTCGCCATCGTCGGCATAGATCAGCTTCAGCCCCGGAATGGCGCCGGCGAGCTGCGCGCCGACCTGCGCAAAGGCCTTGTCGACCAGCAGAACGGACGCGCGGCAGTCGCGCAGCGCATCCTCGTTTTCCAGCGCGCTCCAGCGGATGTTGAGCGGCACGATCACGCCTCCCGCCCAGCCGGTCGCCAGATAGAGCTCGAGATAGCGGTCCGAGTTGAAGGACAGCACCGCAACACGGTCGCCGTCCCTGACGCCGCGCGTGCGCAGGCCGCCGGCCAGCCTTGTAACGCGCTCGCCGAGCTCGCCCCAGCTGCGCCGCCGCTGGCCATAAACGGTCGCCAGCCCATTCGGATTGATCTGCAGCGCCCTGCGCAGGCCGTGCGTGATGTTCATCCCGTCTCTCCTCCCGTGCGTTTCTTCCCTGTTGTCTTGCGTCCTGAGTTGCGCCCTTGCGGCGCCCTCGGCGTCTTCTTTGTCGTCTGCAGCCGAACCTCGGCCGCCAGGCCGTCCGTCAGCCGCACCGTGAACTCGTCGGCGATCGCGGTCGGCGACAGCTTGCCCTCCCGCCGATACCAATGGCCGATCCAATTGAGCGAACCCGCGATCGCGAAGGCTGCAAGCTTGGGATCGCAAGGCCTGATCGAACCGTCGGCGATGCCCGCGGCAATGTAACGCCGGAAGGTGGCGTCGATCCGCCTCTTGGCGGCGCGTGCGACACCGGCGTTCCGCTCGGCCAGATCGCGCAAATCGAAACGCACCAGGCTCGCGCCGAAATCGGTCGCCATCAGTTCGGCATAGGCGTGCACCAGCTTGCGCAGCTTGGCGAGACCCGAACCGCCGCCGGCGTTGATTTCCGTGATCACGCCGTCGACGAGTTCGGCGCCCATCGACCAGCATTCGAACAGGATCTCGTCCTTGCCGCGGAAGTAATTGTACAGCGCGGGCTTGGTGATGTTCAGCCGGTCCGCAACCTCGTTCAGCGTCACGCGATGATAGCCCTGCTCCAGGAACAGCTGCACGGCGGCGCGCAGCACCGCCTCGCGCTTCTCGTCGCGGGCGCGGCGCCGGCTCTCGAACGGCAGCCAGGGCGAAGGCGATGACGGCGGAGCGGGCGGCGCTGTATCCATGGTCGGTCGGTTGACTCTGGTGGAGATCGGACGATATGTTACCCATGGGTAAGAAAAAGTCCAACGGGTAATTTATTGGGAGGAAGCGATGTCTGACGTCGTCGTCGCCGGGGTCGGCATGATTCCGTTCGCCAAGCCCGGCGCCAGCGCGCCCTATCACGAGATGGGAACGGAAGCGGTCAAGCTCGCGCTCGCCGATGCCGGCCTCGACTACGAGAAGATCGACCAGGCCTATGTCGGATACGTCTATGGCGATTCCACCTGCGGGCAGCGCGCGCTCTACCCGGTCGGGATGACCGGCATCCCCATCGTCAACGTCAACAACAATTGCTCGACCGGATCGACCGCGCTGTTCATGGCGCGGCAAATGATCGCAAGCGGGGCGCTGGATTGCGTGCTGGCGGTCGGCTTCGAGCAGATGAAGCCCGGCGCGCTCGGCAGCGTCTACACCGATCGCCCGAGCGCGTTCGAGGAGTTCGACGCGGCTGCGGACCAGCTGATCGACGCTCCCGGCATTCCGCTGGCGTTGCGGTATTTCGGCGGCGCCGGGCTCAGCCACATGAAGAAATACGGCACGCCGCTCGACGCCTTCGCCAAGGTGCGCGCCAAGGCGAGCCGACATGCGAAGAACAATCCGCTCGCGCTTTTCCGCAAGGAAGTCACGGCGGACGACGTGATGAACGACCAGGTGATCTGGCCCGGCGTCATGACGCGCCTGATGGCGTGCCCGCCGACCTGCGGCGGCGCCGCCGCCGTGCTGGTCTCCGAGCGGTTTGCGGACAAGCATGGCATCGGCAAAGAAGTACGCATCACAGCGCAGGCCATGACCACCGACACGCCCTCGACCTTCAAGGCCGGCGACATGATGCAGCTGGTCGGCTACGACATGGCCAAAGAGGCAGCCAGCCGGGTTTATGAGAGTGCCGGCATTGGCCCCGGCGATCTCGACGTGGTGGAGCTGCACGACTGCTTTGCTCATAACGAGCTCATCACCTACGAGGCGCTTGGCCTCTGCGGCGAGGGTGAAGCCGGCAAGTTCATCAACGACGGCGACAACACCTATGGCGGCCGGATCGTGACCAATCCGTCCGGCGGATTGCTGTCAAAGGGACATCCGCTCGGCGCCACCGGCCTTGCGCAGTGCTACGAGCTGACGCGGCAGCTGCGCGGCACGGCCGGCTCCACGCAGGTCGAGGGTGCCAAGGTCGCACTTCAGCACAATCTTGGCCTCGGCGGCGCCTGCGTCGTCACGCTCTACAAGCGGCACTGATATCGGCGATGGTCGACCAGTCCGCCGTAGGGCGCAGCTTCACGCCGGTCACCGCGCGCGTGGAGCCCGGCCGTCTCCGCTGCTTCCTCAACACGCTGGGTGAACAGAATCCGGTCTATCGCAATGCGGATGCTGCCCGGGCAGCCGGGTTCACCGGCATGCCGGTGCCGCCGACCTATCTGTTCTGCCTGGAGATGATGGATGTCGACGACCCCTTCGAAATGTTCAGCGCGCTCGGCATCAATCTGTCCCGCGTGCTGCATGGTGAGCAAAGCTTCGCCTATCACGCCCCGGTTCTGGTCGGCGACACCCTGACGTTTCGACCGCTGGTGACCAGCGTCGTGGACAAGAAGGGCGGCGCGATGACACTGATCGGCATCCGATGCGAGGTGACCAACCAGGACGGCGTTCACGTCGCCGATACCACGCGCACCATCGTCGTCCGCAACGAGGCGGCGTCATGACGGCATCCGGAGACATAAGGGCCGGCGACCGCATCGTCCACAAGGTCTTTCCGCCGATCACCCGCCACACGCTCTCGCTCTATTGCGGTGCATCGGGCGATCATAATCCGATCCACGTCGACATCGACTTCGCCAAGGCGGCCGGATTTCCCGATGTGTTCGCCCACGGCATGCTGGTGATGGCCTGTCTTGGGCAGGCGCTGACGGATGTGGTGCCGCCGTCGAAGCTCCGCAGCTTTGCGAGCCGGTTCGTCTCGATCACTCAGCTCGGCGCCAAGCTCACTTGCGAAGGCACCGTGACCGAGCTCCTCGTCGAGGACGGCGAGCGTCGCGCAAGGCTCGCGCTCACCACCAAGGACGATCGCGGCGAGGTCAAGCTCGAAGGCAGCGCCGTCGTCGCGCTGTGACAGCAAGAGGACTCATTCAAATGACAAGACTGCAGGGAAAGGTCGCGCTCGTCACCGGCTCAGGCCGGGGCATCGGGCGCGCGATCGCGCTCAAGCTGGCGCGCGAAGGCGCCAGGGTGGTCGTCAATGACCTCGATGCCGAGCCCGGCAACGCCGTGGTCGCGGAGATCGAGGCACTCGGCGGCAATGCCACTGCCGTGAACGGCAGCGTCGCCGAGGCGGGCTTCGCCGATCGCTTCGTCGGCGCCGCGCTGGACAAGTTCGGCGGGCTGGACATCATCGTCAACAATGCCGGCTATACCTGGGACTCCACCATCCAGAAGATGACCGACGAACAGTTCCAGGCCATGCTCGACGTCCACCTCGTCGCGCCGTTCCGGATCCTGCGCGCGGCCGCCGAGCCGATCCGCGTCTTCTCCAGGAAGGAGGCCGAAGAGGGACGCGAGGTTTTCCGCAAGGTCGTGAACATCTCCTCCATCGCAGGTCTCTACGGCAATGCCGGGCAGGCCAGCTATTCCTCGGCCAAGGCTTCGCTGATCGGACTGACCCGAACCATGTGCAAGGAATGGGGCCGCTACAAGGTCAATGTCAATTGCGTCGCCTTCGGCCTCATCAACACCCGCCTGACCCAGCCGATCGAGGCACAGCAGAAGACCATCGACGTCGCCGGCCGGGACATCAAGGTCGGCGTGCAGCCGCACATGCTCGAAGCCATGTCGCGCATGATCCCGCTCGGCCGCGGCGGTACGCCGGAAGAGGCGGCCGACGCCGTCTATCTGTTCTGCAGTCCGGAATCCAATTATATCAGTGGTCAGGTGGTCGTCGCCGGCGGCGGCCTGATTGTCTGAGAGCGAGGCGCTGATGCATTATCGATCCTCCTGGATGACCGAAGAGCTCGACGTCTTCCGCGACCAGTTCCGCAAATATCTCGCCAAGGACCTGGCGCCGCATGCCGAGAAGTGGCGTGAGCAGAAGATGGTCGACCGCTTCGCCTGGCGCGGGCTCAGCGAGATGGGCGCGCTGCTGGCGAGCGTGCCGGAGGAATATGGCGGCCTGGGCGCGACCTTCGCCTATGACGCCGCCGTGCTCGACGATCTCGAAAGCACAGTGCCGGAGCTGACCACCGGCGTCTCCGTGCACAGCGCCATCGTCGCGCATTACATCCTCAATTACGGCTCGGAGGAGCAGAAGAAACGCTGGCTGCCGAAGATGGCGTCCGGCGAGATGGTCGGCGCCATTGCCATGACCGAGCCCGGTACCGGCTCGGACCTGCAGGCCGTCAAGACCACGGCGAAGAAGCAGGGCAATTCCTACGTCATCAACGGCCAGAAGACCTTCATCACCAACGGCCAGGCCGCCGACCTCGTCATCGTGGTCGCGCGCACCGGCGAGCTAGGTGCGAAAGGCATTTCGCTGATCGTGGTCGAGACCGCGGGCGCGGACGGCTACAAGCGTGGGCGCAACCTCGACAAGATCGGCCTGCACGCCTCCGACACCTCGGAGCTGTTTTTCGACAACGTGACCGTGCCGCCGGAAAACCTGCTCGGCAAGGAGGAGGGCCAGGGTTTTGTCCAGTTGATGCAGCAATTGCCGCAGGAACGCCTTGCGCTCGCGGTCGGCGCCGTCGCCTCGATGGAGCGCGCGGTCAAGCTCACCACCGACTACACCAAGGAGCGGAAGGCGTTCGGCAAGCCGCTGATGGATTTCCAAAACACCGCCTTCACGCTGGCCGAGCGCAAGACCGAGGCGATGATCGCGCGCGTCTTCGTCGATTGGTGCATCGAGCGCCTGGTCGCCAAGGACCTCGATACCGTGACCGCATCGATGGCAAAATATTGGTGCTCGGAGAAGCAGGTCGAGACCGCCGACGAATGCCTGCAGCTGTTCGGCGGCTACGGCTACATGCAGGAATACCCGATCTCGCGCATCTTCATCGATTCCCGCATCCAGAAGATCTATGGCGGCACCAACGAGATCATGAAGCTGCTAATCGCCAGATCCTTGTAGATCAGATCGCTGTCGGGGAGAGGCACGCACGCCTGCACGGCAATCCCAACTCGTCGTCCCGGACAAGCGAAGCGGAGCGGAGCGCCGATCCGGGACCCATAACCACAGGGAGAAGTTGTGACGAAGACTCGGAGTTACGACATCACGTGACAACTAGATCCTGTAGTTATGGGTCCCGGATCTGCGCGCGCTTGAGGCGCGCTTGTCCGGGACGACGAGCGGAGATCGGGGCTACGGCGTTGCCATAAGCGGCCCGCACGCAAACTCCCCTCACCGCGCGCGCCAGTCGCGCGGCCGGCAGCCGAAGCGCTGCTTGAAGCGGCGGGTGAAGTGGGAGAGGTCCGAAAAACCCCAATCGAACGCGATGGCGCCGATCGCGTGCTCCGCCATCGTGGGATTCCTGAGATCCCTGGCCGCGCCGTCGAGACGATGGTCGATGACGTAGTCGGTGAAGCCTGAGCCCGATCGCGCCAGCAGCTTGTGCACGTAGCGCTCGCTGATGCCGACGGCGGCGGCGACGTCTGCGACCGCAAGTCCCGGCTGGCGGAGCCGCCGGTGGATGGCACGTTTCACCGCCAGCGTGGTTGCATCGGCGAGACTCTCGGCTTCAGCGGCGTGCAGGCGGCTGCTTCGTGACAGGCTCACGGCAACCAATTCGATCAGCGCCCGGAACAGCCGCACACCTTCGTCCTCGCTCATCTGCAGCGCGCCTTCGCTGAGCGTGCGCGCGGTCTCGACAATGAGGTGGCCGACGACGGGATCGTCCGAGAGGCGTGCCGCAACGACGTCGAACGAAGCCGGCAGCCGTTCACGCAAGGCTTCTGCCGGCACCCAGAACGAGGCGACGCGCAGCTGCGGGCCACGATCGTGCAGGAGCGCGAACTGGCGGTCGCTGTCGAAGATGCCGACCTGTCCGGGCGACAGGCTGATCTCGCGACCGTCCTGCTGGATGCGGCAGCGGCCGGCCAGCTTCAGGTTGAGGTAGAAGCAGCTACGATCGGACGCCGCAATGTCGGCCGCGGAACGGCGCACCACGTGCTCAGGGAAGCTGACGCGGTTGATCGCGGCATTACCGAGACGGACATGCTCGACGCTGGCGGGAAAGGCGGCGGCGGCCGCCGGCTCCGGCGTCAGATTCATGAAAGCCTGGCAGATTGCCTCGCGATAATAGGCGAATTGCTCGTGAGGCCGTACGCCCACCGTATTCCAGGCCGAGTGGCGTGACGGAACGGGACGCTCGATCTGCTGCATCGGTTCACTCCGAGACCAATACGGTTCACTTCCAGCCAAGCGGCAAATCGGTCGCCGGTCCACACTTGCCGTGCGGCGACGCTGCGCCGATCTAACCACACCCTCGGGAGGAGCCACAATATGTCGACCTACGTTCTCGTCCATGGCGCCTGGCATACAGGCGCCGAGCTCGAGCCGGTCGCCGCGCCGATCCGCGCCGCCGGCCATCAGGTCCATACCCCCACCATCAAGGGCAACCGTCCGGGCGATGCCAAGACGACCGGGTTGAAGGAAGCGATCCGATCGATCGCCAACTACCTCGCCGAGAACGATCTGAAGGACGTCGTCCTGCTCGGCCATTCCTATGGCGGCATGGTCATCACTGGCGTTGCCGACCTCGTGCCGGAGCGCATCCGCCGTCTGGTCTACTGGAATGCCTTCGTGCCCAACGACGGCGAATGCCTCAACGACATGGTGCCGCCGCATTATGTCGGACTGTTCGACGCCATCGCGGCCGAGCGCAGCGACGGCTCGGTGGTGCTGCCCTTCCCGATCTGGCGCGAGGCCTTCATCAACGATGCCGATCTGGAGACGGCGCAGCGCGCTTATGACGTGCTCAATCCGCATCCGCTGGCGACCTTCACCGACAAGATCGCGCTCAAGAGCAATCCGGCCGAGATGCCGCTGGCCAAATCCTACATCAACTGCACCGAGGATACCGCGATGCCGCACAGCCATGGCTGGCATCCGCGCCTGTCGGAGAAGCTCGGCCTGTTTCGCCTGGTGCAGGTGCCGGGAAGCCACGAACTGTGCTTCTCGGACCCGGCGCGGCTCGCCAAGGCGATCATGGAGGCGGGACGCGACTGATCAGTGCGTCATGCGAGCACGTGGTCACGATCCGCGCGCGCCGCTCAATTCGGATGCCACCAGCGGCCGCCGATGACGACGCCTTCGGACACGATCTTGCGATCGCCGATCAGGTGCTCACCGACGACGTCTTCATAGTCGAACTGGCCCTGCCGCACCGAGATCAACGTGGCGTCGCCGACGCTGCCCGGCTTGAGGCTGCCGAGCTCAGGACGCCGCAGCGCCATCGCCGCATTCACCGTCGATGCCGCGATCACATCCGGCAGCTCCATGCCCATGCACAGGAACTTCGACATGGTCGTCACCTGGTCATAGGCCGGTCCGTCGATGCAGAGCTGATGGATGTCCGAGGAAATCGTGTCCGGATGGAAACCATTGGCCAACATGGCGCGCGCGGTCTTGAACGCGAACGAGCCCTTGCCGTGGCCGATATCGAACAGCACGCCGCGCTCGCGCGCTTCCAGTACCGCCTTCTTGACGGTGCCTTGCGCCGTCGCCGGCGTGTTCGGGAAGGGGCGGAACGCGTGGGTCAGCACGTCGCCGGGACGCAGCCGCGCCAACACGTCCTCATAGCTCGGCGGCGGATGGTCGATATGCGCCATCAGCGGCATGCCGACCTCGTTCGCGACCTCGAGCGCGATGTCGAGCGGCACCGCGGCCGACGTGCCCGACGAATGCAGGCCGACGCGCACCTTGATGCCGACGATGAGATCGCGGTTGGCATCGGCCACTTCGGCCGCCTCGATCGGATTCATCAGGCGCAGCTCCTCGCTCTCGCCGACCATGATCCGGTGCGAGAAGCCGAAGATGCCGGCATGCGATACGTGCAAATAGGCGAGGATGCGGACCTGGCTTCTCTCGATCACATGCTTGCAGAAGCCGGCGAAGTTGCCGGGGCCGGCGCTGCCGGTATCGACCGCCGTGGTGACGCCGGAGAGGCGGCAGAACTCCTCGGCATCGATGCCGAGCGAGGTGCCGCCCCAGTAGACATGGGTGTGGAGATCGATGAATCCCGGCGTCACGATGAACTGCGAGACGTCGCGGACATCGGTGCCCGGATCCGCCTTGAGTCCGCTGGCGACCGCGGCAACCTTGCCGCCTGAAAAGGCGACGTCGGTCACCGCATCGAGCTTCTGGGACGGGTCGATCACCCGCCCCCCGCGCAGGATCAAGTCGAAAGGCATCATGGTCTCCGGATGTAGCGGTGAGGCCGCCGGCGTTTGATGGGCCGAAAGGAAGCCCGACTTCTAGCAATTTTTGCGCCGGAGTCCTTCGCAATCAGAGACGTGACACATAACAAATCAGCAATCCCGGGCCGAGCAGCACCCTGACCTGCGACGCAAGAGCTGCCCCCGCCCGGGGTGTTCGCCTATTCGGCGCCAACCGTGGCGAGGCGCATCAGCGCCTTCCGGACACCGGCGCCGTAGGACGGATCAGCCTTCGTACAGTTCGCGATGTGGCGCTCCTGGATGTGGTCGGCAGCCCCGCCGACGGCGCGTGCCGTATTATCGAACAGGACTTGCCGCTGCTCCGCATTCATCATCCGGAACAGGTTGCCCGGCTGTTGATAGTGATCATCGTCGACACGATGATCCCAATGGGCGGCCGCGCCGTCGACCTCAAGCGGTGGCTCATTGAGATCGGGCTGATCGGCCCATTCGCCGCGGCTGTTCGGGAAATAGGTCGGCGTCCTCCCCAGATTGCCGTCTGTCCGCATCGCGCCGTCGCGATGATAGCTGTGATACGGACATTTCGGCGCATTGACCGGGATCAGGTGATGATTGACGCCAAGGCGGTACCGTGCCGCGTCGCCATAGGAGAACAGCCGGGCCTGCAGCATCTTGTCTGGCGAGAAACCGATACCCGGCACGACATGGGCGGGAGAGAACGACGCCTGCTCGACGTCGGCGAAGACGTTTTCCGGATTGCGGTTCAACTCGAAATAGCCAGCCTCGATCAGCGGAAAGTCCGCCTTGGGCCAGACCTTGGTCAGATCGAACGGGTTGAACGGAAACGCCTTGGCTTGGTCATCGGTCATGACCTGCACGCACATGGTCCAGCGCGGAAAATCGCCACGCTCGATGCTCCCGAACAGGTCGCGCTGATGCGACTCGCGGTCCTTGCCGATCAGTGCCTCGGCCTCGGCGTCCGTCAGATTCTCGATGCCTTGCTGCGTGCGGAAGTGAAACTTCACCCAGGTCCGCTCATTGGCGGCATTGAGGAAGCTGTAGGTATGACTACCGAAGCCGTGCATGTGCCGATAGCTCTTCGGAATGCCGCGCTCGCTCATGACGATGGTGACCTGGTGCAGCGCCTCCGGCAGCAACGTCCAGAAATCCCAATTGTTGTCGGCGCTGCGCATCCCGGTGCGCGGATCGCGCTTGATCGCGTGATTGAGATCCGGGAAGCGTAGGGGATCTCGGAAGAAGAACACGGGCGTGTTGTTGCCCACCATGTCCCAGTTGCCTTCCTCTGTGTAGAACTTCAGCGCAAATCCGCGAATGTCGCGCTCGGCGTCGGCCGCGCCGCGCTCGCCGGCGACGGTCGAGAACCGCGCGAACATCGGCGTCTGCTTGCCGACCTCGGAGAAGATCTTCGCTTTGGTGTAGCGGGTGATGTCATGGGTCACCGTGAAAGTGCCGAAGGCGCCGGAACCCTTGGCGTGCATACGGCGCTCCGGGATCACTTCACGATCGAAATGAGCCAGCTTTTCGATCAGCCAGACGTCCTGGAGAAGGGCGGGGCCGCGTCGCCCGGCCGTCATGATGTTGAGATTGTCGCTGACGGGCGCTCCGGTCGCGTGGGTGAGATAGGGTGGTTTTTCGCTCATCTGACGATTCCTGATAAGTGATCTTGAAGTGGAAGGCGGCGGGGCCGCCTCGCGTGACGCCGCTCAGCCGTGCCAATGCGAACCACGGATGACGCTGCAGAAATTGCCGCGATGGAAATGCGGTTCCTTATCGGCGATGACGTCGGCCTTGACGTTGCCGAAGGTCGTGTCCGGCTTGTGCTTGATGCCGTCGTAGAACGCCTGGATGATGTCTTCCTTGAAGTGCGGCGTTCGCGGAAACGCCTGCACCACCGCCTCGCGCTCCTCGTCGGAATAATCCTTGTAGGTGAGCCCGAGAACGTCCATCTCGACACCGGCGGTCACCAGGGCGACGACGGGATGCATGTGCTGCGGCACGCCCGGTGTGGTGTGCAACGCGATCGCGGTCCAGACCGTGTAGGCGTCGGCCTCGGAGATGCCATGGCGGCGCAGGAAGTCGCGCGCGGCGTGCGCGCCGTCCACCTCGAACCGTTCGTGCTTGCTGCCGTGGCCGGGCATCAGGCCGATGTCGTGAAACATGGCGCCGGCATAGAGCAGCTCGCGGTCGAACTTCAGTCCCCGGCGAATGCCGGCCAGCGCGCCGAAATGATAGACGCGGCTGGAATGGTTGAAGAGCAGGTCCGTCTCGGTATCGCGGATGTAATCGGTAATGGCACGCGCCAGCTGGGTATCGGGAATGGCGGCGGCCTTGTTGATCTCGTGCATGACCGGCTCCTGAAAATCTCTGGTGCCGGCAAGATAGATCCGGCCTATCTTGTCCTCAATTGACGTAATACGTCTATAACGGACAAATGCCGGCCGAGGCGGACATGGGTGCGAAACCGAATTCGAAGACCGTTGTCATCGTCGCACTGCCCGGGGTGCAGCTTCTCGACGTCGCCGGCCCGCTCGACGTCTTTGCCGAGGCAAACGTGCAGGCCGGTCGCGAGGCCTATGTGCTTTTCGTGGCGGCGACGGAGCCCGGGCCGATCCGCAGTTCGTCAGGCGTGCGATTGATGCCCGACCGGATCATCGACCGCGGTTTCCAGGAGAACATCGACACATTGTTGATCGCCGGACGCCCGAATGCTGCCGACGTGCCGGCAGACGGCGTCATGACCGATTGGCTCCGCCGGCGGGCCGCCAGGACCCGGCGTTACGGATCGGTATGTAGCGGCGCGTTCTTCCTGGCTGCGGCAGGCCTCCTCGATGGCCGACGGGTCACGACGCATTGGGCGGTTGCGGACCGGCTTGCCGAAAGATTCCCATCGGTCAGCGTGGACAAGGACGCGATCTACGTCACTGACGGCAAGCTGCGCACGGCCGCCGGTGTAACCGCGGGGCTCGATCTCGCGCTTGCTCTCGTCGAGGAAGATCTTGGACGTGAAACCGCGATGAAGGTCGCGAGCCAGCTCGTCATGTTCTTCAAGCGCCCGGGCGGACAAATGCAGTTCAGCCGGAAAGGCGAGAGCGTCCCCGCCGGCCGTGCCGCGCTGCAGGAGCTACAGCGCTGGGTGGCCGCCAATCCTGGGCTCGACCACAGCGTCGCGAGCCTCGCGAAGCGGATGGACATCAGCGCGCGTCATTTCGCGCGGCTCTTCCGTGCCGAAGTCGGCATCACGCCTGCGACCTGGGTTGAGGAGGCTCGCGTCAACGCGGCGAGGCGCCTGCTGGAACTCGGAAACGAGCCGCCCAAACAAGTGGCCCTGCATTGCGGCTTCGCCGACGCGGACACGCTGCGCCGTGCCTTCGTCCGCCACGTCGGCGTGACGCCCGCCGAATATCGCAAGCGCTTTGCGCGGATCTCGGCGTCGGCGATCTAAGGAAAAATGAGAAATGGCGATCCCGGCATGACTCGAACATGCGACCTACGGTTTAGGAAACCGCCGCTCTATCCGGCTGAGCTACGGGACCGCGGAACCCGCCAGCGGGGCGGGTTGCCTGAGGTGTTCATATCAAAGCAAAGGCCGGATCGGAAGCCCTTGCCTCGATCAATGCAGCCGTCGACCGGAGCCCCTACGCCTTGATGTTATTGTCCTTCACCACCTTGCCCCAAGTGGCGACCTGCTTGTCGAAGAAGGTCTTGAAGGCGGCGCCGTCCTGGAGCAGCAGCGTCATGTGTTGCGTCTCCTTCAGCTGGGCGGCGGTCGCGGGCTCGCTCAGGATCTCCTTGGACGCCGCCGCGAAGGCTGCAACGACGTCGGGCGGCGTCCCTGCGGGGGCGAAGATGCCCCACCAGGCCAGCGTCTCGAAGTCGGGAAAGCCGGCCTCGATCGCGGTCTGAGTATCAGGCAGGGCCGGCAGCCGCTCGCGGCCGAGCTGCAGGATCGGTCGCAGCATATTGGTGCCGAGCTGGGCGGCGACCAGCGCCGCCGATCCCGCGATGAGATCGACGTGGCCGCCGAGCACGTCGTTCATCGCCGGCCCACCGCCACGATAGGGCACGTGCATGATCTCGACGCCGGCCTTGCTGCCGAGCACGGTCATGGCGAGATGGCCGAGCGTGCCGATGCCGACCGAGGCGTATTTCACCGCACCGGGGGTTGCCTTGCAGGCGGCGACCACGTCGGCAAAGCTCTTATAGGGGCGGCCGGCGCCGGCCGCGATCACGTAAGGCGCGGTGCCGATCAGCAGCACCGGCATCAGCTCGCGCTCGACATCGACCGGCGGCTTGTCGAGGATCGACGGGATCACGGCGTGGGAATCGAACGTCACCAGGAAGGTCGAGCCGTCGGCCGGACTCTTGGCGACCTGCGCCGCGCCGAGCGCACCGGCCGCGCCCGATTTGTTCTCGACCACCACGATGCGACCAAGCTTGGTCTGCAGGTTCGTCTGCAGCAGCCGCGCCATGGCGTCGGTCGATCCGCCCGGCGGGAACGGCACCACCAGCGTGATCTTGCCGGCCTGCGCCATCGCCGGCGTCAATGCGAGAATAGCCGGCGCGGCCAGCAGCGCCCGTCGTGTGATCGTCATGGTCCCCTCCCTTTATGTGTAGCGCTTTGCTTTTTTGCTTTTGAGCGCTAGGTCGTGCCGAAGCCTGATCCTGCTTTTCTGTATTCTGGCCGAGGCGGACTGAAGATGTCCAGCACGCGGGCGCCGTCCGGGCCGGCGCGCATGGTGTGCGGCACGTTCCCGGGCGTGCGCCAGAAATCGCCCTTTTTCACCGGGATTTCCTCGTCGCCCTGGACGCGGATGGCGGAGCCGTCGAGCAGCACGCCCCACTGCTCCTCGGGGTGATGATGCAGCGTGCCTTGCGCATGCGGTGCCAGCGTCACCACCGACAGCATCGCCTGCTCGCCTGAGAAGATGCGCGTGGTCACCCCGGCGGCAAGCTCGCGGAAGAGTCCGTCGCTGGCATCATCGAGATTGTGAAATTCTTCCTTCTGGCTCACGCCATCCTCCCTTCACGCTCCTCTGATCAGGACTTGCCGTAGGCGCCCTGGTAACGGCCCTCGCGGATCGCCTTCAGCGTCTCCTCCTCGCGCGCGACCTGGACGCGCACCGCGTCCAACAGGGCGGCCGCGCCGGCAGCGGGAAACGACACCACGCCGTCCTCGTCGCCGACGACGATGTCGCCGGGCGCAATCACGCTGCCGCCGATCGTCACCGGCACGTTGATCTCGCCGGGGCCGTTCTTGTAGGGACCGCGATGGATCACTGCGCGGGCGTAGCAGGGGAAGTCGTCGGCCGCGAATGCTGCGACGTCGCGGATCGCGCCGTCGATGACGTAGCCTTCGGCTTTGCGCCATTGCGCGATGTTCTTCATGATCTCGCCGATCAGCGCGCGGGTCTCGTCGCCGCCGCCGTCGACCACGATGACGTCGCCGGGCCCGACCAGATCCAGCGCGCGGTGGATCGCGAGATTGTCGCCGGGACGGGTGCGCACGGTGAAGGCCGTGCCCACCAGCTTGCCGCCGCGGTGATAGGGCCTCAGCCCCACTGCGCCGGGTAGCCGCGCGAGATTGTCCGAGATCACCGACGTCGGCGCGTCCCTGAAACCTTCGATGATATTTGCCGGCGGCTTCGGCACGCTGCTCGCTACGATGGTGATCGTCATGTCAGTCCTTCCTTGCTTGTCTCATTCGGCATGGGCCCGCGCCTTCGAAGGCAAGATCCGGAACGCGCGCCCCTCCTTCATCCACGTCGCACGCTCATCGCGCAACAGGGTGCGCCGAACTTTTCCGGAATCGTCGCGCGGCGGGGCGCTGACGAATTCGAAGCTTTCGGGATGCTTATAGCGGCTGAGCCGGTCCTTGAGGAAATCCGCCATGCCGTCAGCAATGGCCTGACCGTCGGCATCGGGCTCCGGCTCGATGATGGCATGCACACGCTGGCCCAATTCCGGATCGGGCAGGCCCACCACGACGCAGGAGCGCACGCCGGGAGCCTCGGACACCGCGGCCTCGACCTCGGCCGGATAGATGTTGGCGCCGCCGCGCAGCACCATGTCGGCGAGGCGGTCGCCGAGATAGAGATAACCTTCGGCGTCCAGCCGGCCGATATCGCCGAGCGATTCCCAGCCGTCGGCGCGGCGCTTCGGCTCGGCGCCAAGATAATGGTAGGTGGCGTCCTTGCCGTCATTGTTGAGGAAATAGATCTCGCCGGTCTCGCCGGGCGCAACGTCCTTGCCGTCCTCGCCGATGATGCGAAGCTTCGCCATGTCGCCGATCTTGCCAACCGAGCCCTTGTGCGTCAGCCATTCAGTGCCGGAGATGATGCAGGCGCCCTGCCGCTCGGTGCCACCATAGAGCTCCCAAATCCGCTCAGGTCCGAGCCAGCCGATCCAGTTCTCCTTTAGCCACGGCGGCATCGGCGCAGCCATGTGGAAGATCGTCTGCAGGCTCGACAGATCGTAAGAGTTGCGCACGCTCGCAGGCAGCGCCCAGATCCGGTGCATCATGGTCGGCACGAAATTGACCCATTGCACGCGCTCGCGTTCGATCTGCCGCAGCGTCTCCTCGGCGTCGAACTTGGTCAGCCCCGTGAGCTTGCCGCCGACGAACAGCGCGTAATGCGACACGATGAACGGCGCGTTGTGGTAGAGCGGACCGGGATTGAGCAGCGATACGCCGAAGGGAACATTGAGCGGCGGCGCAGCCGCGGTATCGGCCACCGCCGGCTGATGATCGAGAATCACCTTGGGACGGCCGGTCGAGCCGCCTGAGGTCATCGCCTTCCAGTATCGCGCCACCGGCGGCGCCAGCGGCCCATCCGAAAATCCTTCCGGCACGAAGTCGGCAGGCAACCGGTTGGGCGCATTCCAGTCGGCCTCGCCGCCGACCACCAGCGCAGGCTTGAGAATGTCGAGCACGGCGGCGGCTTCGCCGCGCGGCAGCCGCCAAGACAGCGAGGTCGGCGTCGCGCCGCATTTCCACACCGCAAAGGAGGTCTCGAAGAACGCGTTGCCGTTCGGCAATCCGATCGCGACGAAATCGCCGGGCTTGACCCCCTTGGCCATGAATGCCCGCGCGCGGCGGTTGGCGCCGCGCTCGAGCTCGTCCCAGGTCAGCGTGTCCTGCCCGTGACGGATCGCAATCGTGCCGTGTGGTTTGCGTTCCGCGTACCAGCGCGGCACATCTGAGAGCGGCAGCAACATCAGGCGTTTCCATTTCGTCTTCTCGGCGTCGCCGCAGGAGTGAGGCGCTCGCGGCACGAGTGTACCAGCCTGCGGTGAGGGCGCTGTGACTCTCGCGCCACGTCAAGCACAAAATGTCAGCATCGCAGCCCTGAATTTCCTGGGTTCCATGGGTGACAAGCCGGCAAGAAAGGGGCAAAAATCCGGCTCGACTCAGTTCGGGTTGAGTTGCGCAAGGAATGCTCTCGTAGAATGTCGTCGGTCGTTACATCGCGTCGTGCGGCGCTGCTCGCCGTAGGTACAGCAGGTTTTTTCCTGCTGACGCACGGGCATGCCGAGGCGCAATGGTGGAAGCGCGCTCCGGTCGATTTCGAGGAATGCGCCGACGCCGCCGAGAAGGCCGCAACCAAAGCGGAGAAGACGGCCGCCCTCGCCGATTGCAACGCCAAGTTCGCCGGCCGCCGCAAGCCGGGCGGCGGCTATTCCTATTACGATTTCCTCCAGGATCGCACCTTCGACATCGCCGGCCCCAATCCGACGCCGGAGGAGCAGAAGAAGATCGACGAAGCCTATACGGCCTACCTCGCCAACCAGCGCCGCAGCAACGAAGCGGCCCAGGCTATCGCCCGGCAGCAGCGCGAACAGCAGGAGCAACAGTTGCAGCAGCTGCAGCAGGTCGCGCTGCGGACCGAAGTCGCGCGCGTGCCGGTGCCGGTCGAGCGGCCGAAGGTGCAGCAAGCCGCGGGCGCGAAGCCGAAGGCTGCACCTTGCGCCAAGAGCTCGTTCTCCTGCGAATGGCCGCGGCTGTCGGAGAGCTTGAACGACCTGAAGAAGCTGTTCAACCCGACCCCGAGCAAGCCCGCGAAGAAGGGGTGAGTTGCACCCATAACCGTCATTGCGAGGAGCCCTTGCGACGAAAATCCAGGGTCTTTCCGCGGGTGGATTCTGGATTGCTTCGCGGAGCCTGTCATCGGGCGGCGCTTTGCGCCGACCCGGTGGCTCGCAATGACGAGTTGGATGGAGATCAGCTCCCACCCTCAGTTCGTGCGCTTCTTCTTGCCCTGCTTCGGTTTCGCCAACGGCGCAGTCGCCGGCTCCGTCACCGTCGGCGAAGCACCCAACTGCGACCGGCTCTCCTGCAATCGCCTGTCATATCCAGGTGAGTTCATCACCGTCGGCGGCCTCGCATAGGCGAGCGTCGATGTGCCGCAGAAGGCGGTCAGCGCGAGCCCGATCACAAGACGACGTTTCATCGCGCTCCTCCTTTCGGGCGCTACCCCCGGATCTGCTGCGGCGTCATACGGAGCGGACCGTTGCCGGCCGCCTCGGCTTCCTTGATCAGCGCAACAATGCGGCGCATCAGCGGCACGGCGACATGGTTCCGCTCGGCGAGCGCGATCACCGCGCCCTGCAGATAGTCGATCTCGGTCTTGCGGCCCTGCTTCAGATCCTGCCACATCGAGGAGCGCGCCTCGGGATCGATCTTCATGGTCCGGCCCAGGATTGCACCGAAGATCGCATCCGGCAGCCGCAGCAGGGTTGGAGACCAGCTCATCGGGATCGGCGTCGACGACACCGGCACGATGTGGGCGGCCTTCAGCACGGCCAGCCCTTCGGCCATCTGGTCGGCGAACAGCCTGCGCCAGTCGCGGCTGGCCAGTTGCGCGGCAAGCGGCATGTCCGACAGCGCGCTGAGCGCGTTGTTCAGGTTGATGATCAGCTTGCCCCATTGCACGCCGGTGATCTCGCCGCTCGCGCGCATCGTGAGGCCGGCGACCGAGAGCTTCCCGGCCGTGTTCTCCGCATCCTCGCCAACATGAATGTCGCCGGAGGTCGAGCGGTGGAAGCGGCCCTCGCCCATCGCGATCACGTTGAACGGCACCATGCCGGCCAGCACGCGGCGGCCGCCCAGCCGCTCGCGCAGCGCAGCGACATTGCCGACGCCGTTCTGAAGCGAGACGATGACGGCATCCTCAGGCGCATGCTGCGCGATCTGCTCGGCGACAGCAGCGGTATCGGCGCTTTTCACCGTCACCAGCACGATGCCGGCGCTGTGGAAGATCGAGGGATCCTCCGACAGCGCCAGTTGACCCGCGCCGAGCTTGTTCTCGGAGCCGTCGAAATCAGTCAGAAGCAAGCCGAACCGCTCGATCTCGGTCTTTACCCGCGGCCGAACCAGGAGCGCGACGCGGCGGCCGCTGGCGGCCAGCATGCCGCCGACGAAACAGCCGATGGCGCCGGCGCCGGCCACAACGATCGGTCGATCCGCAATCACCGAGCTCACTCCCTGAATGACCGGCCTTCGATAGCAGAGCCGAGCCCGACAACCAATCGCGGCGCATCCGACTTGTAACGGTCATGAGTGCCCCATATCTTCTCGCCCCGGGGGCAGTCAGCGGCGAGCGCTCGCCGAACGAGACGCCAAAGGAGAGCACCATGGGTCTACTCGACGTCCTCAACGGCATGCAGAACGGCCCGCGCGGCCAGAGCACACCGAGCTCCGAGAAATCCTCCGGCGGCATGTCGCCGATGACCATGGCGCTGCTCGGCCTGCTCGCCTGGAAGGCATTCAAGCATTTCACCGGCAACCAGTCCGGCTCAGCGCCCCAACCGTTGCCGACACCCGCGCCTCCGCCGGTGAACGTAGGTCGGGGCGGCGGTCTGAACGACATGCTCAAGGGCGGCCTCGGCGGCCTGCTCGCCGGCGGTGCGGCCGGCAGCATTCTGAGCGGCGGGCTTGGCGATCTCCTCAACCAGCTCCAGCAGAGCGGACACGGTGATGCCGCCAATTCCTGGGTCGGCAAGGGCGAGAACAAGCCAATCGCGCCGGGCGATCTCGCCAGCGCGCTCGGCGCCGACCAGATCGACAGCCTGTCCGCCCAGAGCGGCCTGTCGCGCGAAGAGCTGCTCTCCGGCCTCAGCCAGTATCTGCCGCAGGTGGTCGACCATTTGACGCCGGACGGACGGCTGCCGACCGAGAATGAACTCTCCGATCGGGTCTGATCGGTTCAAAGAGAGGGGAGCACAGTCATGAGCATGGGCGGCCTGTTTTGGATCATCCTGGTCGGCTTCATTGCCGGCCTCATCGCGCGCTGGCTGTCGCCGGGGCCGAACAATCCGAGCGGCTTCATCCTCACCACCATCCTCGGCATTGCCGGCGCGTTTCTGGCCACCTGGATCGGCCAGGCCATCGGCCATTACAGCCCCGACCAGGGCGCCGGCTTCATCACCGCAACCATCGGCGCAGTGGTGGTGCTGTTCATCTGGAATCGGCTGGTGGCGAGCGGCGTGATCAAGGGGTAGCGCTTAGAAGCGGTAACGACGAGAGCACGCCACCTCCTCATCGTCATGCCCGGGCTTGACCCGGGCATCCACGTCCTTCGACCCGAGCGGCCTCACGTGGATGGCCGGGTCAAGCCCGGCCATGACGCGGAGAGGGCGTATCGGGTCTCACGTAATCAAATGCATCCCCGCATCCATGCGCACGACTTCGCCGGTCATGTTGCTGGACGCCGGCAGCGCCAGGAAGCAGACGAGCTGGGCGATGTCCTCCGCGGATGATGCGACCTTCAGCGGCACCTTCGCCACCACGCTGTCGCGCACCTGCTTGGCCTGCGCCTCGCCGCGGCCCTTGGTGAACCAGGGCGTATCGATGTAGCCGGGGCAGACCGTGTTGACGCGGATCAGCGGCGCCAGCGCGCGCGACAGCGACAGCGTCATGGTGTTGAGCGCGCCCTTGCTCGCGGCGTACGCAATCGACGAGCCGACGCCGCTGATGCCGGCGACCGAGGAGACGTTCACGACCGCAGATGGGCGCCCTGAAGCCTTGGCGGCGGCTTCGAGCAGGCTGCGCGCCGCGCGCACCATCTGGAACGGACCGATGGTGTTGACGCCGTAGACCCGCTGGAAATCTTCCGCCGACAGACCGTCGAGATCGGCGTGAGCCACATGTTTGGTGGTGCCGGCATTGTTGACGAGGACGTCGAGCCGGCCCCAGCCGCTCGCCGCCGCGACGATCTTGCGGCAATCCTCATCCTTGGAGACGTCGCCCTGTGCGACCAAAACCTCCGCGGCGCCGGCCTTGCGGCAGGTCTCGGCCGTCGCCTCGGCTTCCTTGTGGCTCGACGAATAGTTGATGACGAGCCGCGCCCCGCTGCGGGCGAGAATCTCCGCAGTCGCTGCACCCAGCCCGGATGCCGACCCCGTCACGATTGCGCACAAGCCGTCTTTTACCATCCGGATTTCCTTCCCCTGTATCTGGTGTGGCGTCCTGTTTAGCGAGTTTGCCGCGCCCTGCAAATCGAGCAAACTCCGCTAAGCGGAATTAGCATTTCCTGAAGCCTGGCCCCATGCCCACGCCGCAGATGGACCTGCGATCAACGCTTGTCAGGGCCATGGCTTTTTCCGATCATCGGGCGCAAGAAGAGACTGCGCACTGGCCGATCAGACCGGACGCGCCAATGGCAAGATACGGGGAACGCTGTGGCGGAGAGTGACAATATCGTCGTCGAGACCGCGGAGAAAATCTTCGCAGATCTCGCCGATCCGCAATCCATCAACAACGACAAGAACAACTCCTGGCAGGCGCCGCTGTGGCAGGCGCTGAGCGAAGCCGGCCTGCCGCTGTCCTGGGTGCCGGATGATGTCGGCGGCTCGGGTGCGAGCCTCGCCGACGGCTTTGCGCTGCTGAACGCCGCCGGCCGTTTCGCAGTCGCGGTGCCGCTGGCTGAGACCATGCTGGCGGGATGGCTGCTGGCACAGGCCAAGATCACATCGCCCGAAGGCGAGATGACGGTCGTGCCGGCGTCGCCGAAGGACAGCATCGCCCTCGATGCCGACGGTGCGCTCTCCGGCCGTGCGCGCGGCGTGCCCTTTGCCAAGACGGCGAAGCATTTTGCCGTGCTGGCGCACGGCAAGGACGGTGTTTCCATCGCGCTGATCGACGCGGCCAAGGCGCGGATCGAGGCCGGGCTCAATGTCGGCTACGACCACAGCGATACCGTCACGCTTGACAAGGTCCAGCCCGTCGCCATCAAGCCCGCGCCGAAGGGCTTTGAGCAGACCCATCTGATGCTGATGGGCGGCGTCGCGCGCAGCCTCCAGATCGCCGGCGCGCTGGAATCCATGCTCGACATCTCCGTGCGCTATTCCAACGAGCGTGTCGCCTTCGAGAAGAAGATCTCGAAATTCCAGGCCGTGCAGCACAATCTCGCGCGCCTTGCCGGCGAATCCGCCGCGGCGCTTGCGGCGGCGACGTCCGCCGCCGACGCCATCGCCAATGCAAGATCGTTCAACGACGAGATCTATCTCGAGGCCGCCTCGGCAAAGATCCGCTGCGCGGAAGCCGCCGAGAAAGGCGGCGGCATCGCGCATCAAGTCCATGGCGCGATCGGCTTCACCATGGAGCACATCCTGCACCGCTATTCGCTGCGCGCGCTGGCCTGGCGCGACGATTTCGGCTCGGAAAGCTACTGGGCCGTCGAGCTCGGCAAGCTCGTCGCAAGCCGTGGCGCCGACGAATTGTGGCCGCTCGTGGCATCGCGCTGATCCGGGAGAGAGACACAATGACTGCTGCCCTCCGTTTCGATCCGATCCGCCTGCCCGAGAAATGCGAGCAATTGCGCAAGGAAGTGCGCGCCTTCCTCGCCGAGGAGATCGCCGCCGGCACTTTCGATCCGCACAAGCCCAATCGCGAGGACACCGACGCGCCGGAATTTTCCCGCCGGGTCGGCGCCAAGGGCTGGCTCGGCATGACCTGGCCGAAAAAGTATGGCGGCCAGGAACGCTCCTTCCTCGAGCGCTACGTGGTGACCGAGGAGATGCGCGTCGCCAACGCGCCGACGCGGCGCTTCTTTGTCGCCGACCGCCAGAGCGGGCCGGTGCTTTTGAAATACGCGCCCGAGCACATCAAGATGGAGATCCTGCCGCGGATCTGCCGCGGCGAGATCTGCTTTGCGATCGGCATGAGCGAGCCGAACTCCGGCTCCGACCTGTTCGCGGCGAAGACGCGCGCGACCAAGACCGAGGGCGGCTATCTCATCAACGGCACCAAGATCTGGACCTCGTCGGCGCATATCGCCGACTACATGATCGCGATCTTCCGGACCTCGCCGCCGACCAAGGAAAACCGCCGCCACGGCCTGACCCAGTTCCTAGTCAAGATGAAGCAGCCGGGCATCAAGGTGAACCCGATCGGCCAGATCACCGGCCAGTACGAGTTCAACGAGGTGGTCTTCACCGATCACTTCATCCCTGATGATCACGTGCTCGGCGAGGTCGACGGCGCCTGGAAGCAGGCGACGAGCGAGCTCGCCTATGAGCGCTCGGGTCCCGAGCGCTTCCTCGAAACCTATTACGTGCTGACCGAGCTTGTCCGCGCGGTCGGCCCCAACCCGGACACGCGCAGCGCCGAGGGCATCGGCCGCCTGGTCGCGCAGCTCCACACCATGCGGCGCATGTCGGTCTCGGTGGCCGGCATGCTGGAAGCGGGCAAGGAGCCGGTGGTCGAGGCATCCATCGTCAAGGACATCGGCACGGTCTGGGAGCAGCAGCTGCCGCATCGCGTGCGCGATCTCGCCGCATTCGTCGAGGAGACCGCGACCAACCGTGAGACGCTGGAGCGGCAGCTCGACTTCGCGATCAAGACCGCGCCGAAACTTACCATCCAGGGCGGCACCACCGAGGTGCTGCGCGGCATCATCGCCCGCGGATTGGGTCTGCGTTAAGTCAATCGAGGATCATCATGAGCACCTATCAAGATATCGGCGTCGAGAAGGTCGGGCATGTCGGCACCATCGAGATCCGCCGTCCGCCGCTCAACTTCTTCGATATCTCGCTGATCAACCAGATCGCGGACGCGCTCGACGAGTTCGATCGCGACATCGAGATCCGTGCGTCCGTGCTCTCCGCGCAGGGCAAGGCGTTCTGCGCCGGCGCCAATTTCGGCGATCCGGCGCGGCAGGCCCAGGAGGCGCGCGAAGCGGAGAAAAAGGGAGATCCGGCCGACAGTCTCGGCCCGATCAACCATCTCTACATCCAGGCCGTGCGCATCTTCCGCGCCAAGAAGCCGATCGTTGCCGCCGTGCAGGGCGCGGCCATCGGTGGCGGTCTCGGGCTTGCAGTGTCGGCCGATTTCCGCGTCACCTGTCCCGAAGCGCGCTTCTCCGCAAACTTCACCAAGCTCGGCTTCCACCCCGGCTTCGGCCTGACCGTGACGCTGCCGGAGCTGATCGGCAAGAACAACGCCGAGCTGATGTTCTATACCAGCCGCCGCGTCACGGGCGAGGAAGCCTACAAATGGGGCCTCGCCAACGAGCTGGTGCCGCAGGACCAGGTCAAGGCGGCCGCGATGAAGCTCGCCGGCGAGATCGCCGAATGCTCCCCGCTCGGCCTGCTCTCCACCCGCGCCACGATGCGCAATGGCCTTGCTGACCGCGTGATGGCCGCGACCAATCACGAGCTCGCCGAGCAGACGCGGCTGCGCGCGACGGACGATTTCAAGGAGGGCGTGAAAGCCACGGAAGAGCGCCGCGCGGCGAATTTCAAGGGAAAGTAAGCCGGGGCAGTAGGGTGGGCAAAGGCGCAAAGCGCCGTGCCCACCATCGCTTCATTTGTGTGGCGGAATTGGTGGGCACGCGTCGCTTTGCCCACCCTTGTATTAGCGCGCCGGGTTAGGATGGCCATGTTCCATGAGGAATGGCCCAGCCCGGGTGGCCACCCGAACTGGGCCGCCGATCGATCGGATCGATGCCCACCGAAGCCTTG
>NZ_JADYVO010000030.1:0-67658 GCF_020193825.1 Bradyrhizobium sp. NBAIM18 | reverse complement strand
CCATCTCGTAACGGACCTGGACCAAGTCCTTGGCATCGAAGAATGGATTGCCGACGAACAGCAGGTCGCGGACAGCTTCGGGGTCGGGATTGAGGACGCCGTCCTGCGCCAGCGCCGCGCTCTTCGGATCCTGTTTTTTGGCCTTCCCCAAGCCGGCACTATATGCTGATACTTTGCGAGAATATCCGATAAATCCGTCGTTTGGCAGCTGTGGAGCGGCGTCAATCCCTTTGCATGCGCGGCGTAATTCTCTTTACGCATGGTCGGACCTCAAACCCTCAGCGAGCCGATCCAGCGCGTCACAAAGGCCAGCAGATCAATGGTCCTAAAGGCTGCTCGAGCCGCGGCAATCAGCCGAAGCTCATCCACGGGATCGATGTCGGTCCAGGCGCTCGCAATCGTGCAAAGTCGTCCATTCTGCCCTTCATAGATCACCCGGTCTTCGCCCCAATGTCGCCGCCGGCAGATCAGATCGAACATGCGACCGCACAGCGGATGGAAGGGATGAGTGATCTGCACCTTTTGGCGGGTCGTACCTACACGGCCTGTAGTCGACGACTTTCTCCAAGGCCAAGGTCGAGCAGGCTGTCCTCATCGTCGAGCGCTGACTGCTCGGCCACCTGCGCCACCGGGTCTTCTACAGCCTTGCCGAAGTCAACGCGGTGATCGGCGAGTTGCTCACCAGGCCCAACGAGGAGCGGCCGATCCGGCGGCTCGGCGTGACGGCCGCCGGTTACTTGAGCTTGCGCCCCAGGTGATGAGCGCCTGCACACGCCCCATTGGATCAGACAACGCGGAACATTGCCCAGCAACTGGCACCAGCTGATTTCTCGACCGCTTCTTGCGTAGCGTAATTGCGCCTGTGGCATCGAGACCGACGACGTGGAGTATGTTCTCGAGATCGATGCCGATTGTGACAAGGTTCGTATTCGATATGGCCTGCGCTCCTGCTGCCGCCCCGCCGGGCTCAATCCACGTTGCCCCTGAGAGCGGGCGTGGTCCATGCCATTAACTCTCGACTACGCCTCGTACCATCGCCTCTGGAGCTTTGGTCGTCAAAGGCCCATTCTTGTGGACGTCCATCTGGTCTCTCCTCGGAACGCTGAACCTTCGCAACCTCAGCTTCCTCGGTTCAGACCAGATGGACAACCTTTTGAAACACCACATCTAGCAGGCTGTTGAAAAAGGCGCTCGCCGCGGACCGGCGACGGTGATTCATTGGCTCCGACGAGATTCGGAGATGGTGCGTGCGCGGCGGCGACAAACGAACGGGTGAGCTGTTCAGCTACGTTGACCTGGAGGCGCGGGTGCGGCGTGATCATCCGCTGCGGGCGATCCGGACGATGGTGAACGAGGCGCTGTCGACGCTGGAGCGTGAGTTTGCCGCGCTCTATTCGCCGATTGGGCGGCCGTCGATCCCGCCGGAGAAGCTGCTGCGGGCGATGCTGTTGCAGGCGTTTTATTCGATCCGCTCGGAGCGGCTCCTGATGGAGCGGCTGGAATACGACCTGCTGTTCCGCTGGTTCGTCGGCATCGGCGTTGACGACCCAGCCTGGGACCATTCGGTGTTCTCGAAGAACCGCGACCGGCTGCTGGAAGGCGACATCGCGGCGAAGTTCCTGGCGGCGGTGCTGGCGCAGCCCAAGGTGAAGAAGCTTCTGTCGAGCGATCACTTCTCGGTCGACGGCACGCTGATCGAGGCCTGGGCCTCGATGAAGAGCGTCAAGCCGAAGGACGGCTCGCGCGAGCCGCCGGCGCAAGGCGGCGGGCGCAATGCCGAAGCGAACTACCATGGCCAGAAACGCTCGAACGACACCCATGCGTCGACCACCGATCCCGATGCCCGGCTATACCGCAAGGGTAAAGGCAAGGAGACGAAGCTGTGCTTCATCGGGCATGGGCTGATGGAGAACCGCCACGGCCTGCTGGTTGACGCCTGCCTGACGCAGGCCGACGGGCACGCCGAACGGGTGGCCGCGCTGCACATGATCGAGCCTCTTGCCGACCGACCGACAGCGATCACGCTTGGCGCCGACAAAGCCTATGATGCAGAAGACTTCGTCAACGAGCTGCGGTCGATGAATGTGACGCCGCATGTTGCACAGAACACCAGCGGTCGTAGCTCTGCGATAAACGGGCGAACGACCCGGCACAGCGGCTACGCCGTCAGCCAGCGCATCCGTAAGCGGATCGAGGAGGCATTCGGCTGGATCAAGACGGTCGCGGGGCAAGAGAAGACCCGCTTCCGTGGCCGTGAACGCGTCGGATGGGCTTTTACCTTCGCTGAAGCCGCCTACAATCTGGTGCGGCTGCCCAAGCTGATTGCGGAGGCCGGCTGATGGCCAAGGTGCCTGGCTTCGCCAAGGCCTTTGCTGGCCGCTGGCGCATCGTCGAAATGGACAATTGGGACGGCGACTTCCTCGACCTCGTCGAAGAGGCGCATCTCACCTTCAAGGGCAAGTCCGACGGTGAAATTGCCTTCGGTGCGCTGAAGGGCTTCCTCGATGTCCGCTATGGCGCGCGAGACGGTTCGGCCTGCGCGGAGTTCTCATGGGAAGGGCACGATGAGAATGACCCCGCCTGCGGTCGCGGATGGGCTATGATCGGCACTGCGGGCAGGCTCGTCGGTCACTTCTACATCCACAATGGCGACGATTCAGCCTTCGTTTGCGAACGCGGCTGAGTTCTTCAACAGCCTGCTAGGGATCGCACCCGCAGTGACGCACGCCGCGAGCTCAGGTCCACGGTACAGCTCATACAGGGTCGATCACGGCCGAATCTACGGGCTGGTGGAGACGATCGAGCCCGGCGCGTGAGAAAGTTGGACAGACCAGAGTCTGTGCGCAGTGACCTAAAAGCCCCCTCATTTTTAGCGGGTGGCTAGTCCGTTTCGATCGCCCTAACATGCCGCCAGGCTGTGCAGATTACCCGCGCGCTGCGCTCGCCAACAATTGCCTTCGGAGTTCCTAAAAATGTCTGCCGATCGGCCGGCCACGCGGCTGGCGATGCGTCTTGCATTTTTTGTCGCTGGTTTTGGTATGGCGGCCTGGGGGCCGCTGGTGCCGTTCGCGAAGGAACGACTGGCGGTCGACGAGGGCGTTCTCGTTTTTCTGCTGCTATGCCTAGGTTTGGACTCGGTTCTCGCGATGTTTTTGACCGCCTTGTTGAGTGCGCGCTACGATCAGAACCAACGTTCACGACGCTCATGAAAAGCCAACCGCCAGGTTCGCCTGAATTGAGCGAGATTCTACCGTGAGCTCAATACGAGCGTGATCCGTGCTTTTTGAGAGCATATTGGCCGCAAAATTGACCGCTGAAGTTTGATGGGTACACGCCCCTGCAAGTATTTTTGCTCTGCTCTACGCCTGCGCCCTACGCCGGCTGAATACTTGTTGAACTGCCCCAGTTCATGCCTTTTCTATCCATCCCCGTCGCCGATCGCTTACCGCGATTGGCCATCGGGGGACGATCGTGGCGGGCACTTCACTCCATTCGGAAGCGTTTTCGCGTGGTGCACGCATGCTGCGCACCGCGCTTGGCCCTGCGATAGCGACTTTCCTCGAAGACCCCTCGATCGTCGAGGTGATGCTCAACCCCGACGGCCGGCTCTGGATCGACCGGCTGTCCGGCGGGCTGGAGGATAGCGGACGAACGATGTCCGCTGCCGACGGCGAGCGGATCGTGCGCCTGGTCGCGCATCATGTCGGCGCTGAGGTGCATGCCGAGAAGCCGCGCGTCTCGGCCGAGCTCCCCGAGACGGGGGAGAGGTTTGAGGGGCTTCTCCCGCCCGTCGTTGCGGCGCCGGCCTTTGCGATCCGCAAGCCCGCCGTCGCGGTTTTCACCCTGGATGACTACGCGGCGGCCGGCATCATGACGGCCGGGCAGGCGGGCCTGCTCCGCGAAGCCGTTGCCGCCCGCAAGAACATCCTGGTCGCCGGCGGCACCTCGACCGGCAAGACCACCCTAACAAACGCACTGCTGGCCGAGATCGCCGGCACCACCGATCGCGTGGTCCTGATCGAGGATACGCGTGAGTTGCAATGCCGCGCTCCGAATCTGGTCGCGCTGCGAACCAAGGACGGCGTGGCGTCGCTATCCGATCTTGTCCGCTCCTCCTTGCGTCTGCGTCCCGACCGGATTCCGGTCGGCGAGGTCCGAGGCAGCGAGGCCCTGGAGCTCCTCAAGGCCTGGGGCACCGGCCATCCCGGTGGGATTGGCACGATTCACGCCGGCACGGCGCTGGGCGCGCTTCGCCGCCTCGAGCAGCTCATCCAGGAAGCCGTCCTTACCGTTCCCAAGGCGCTGATCGCCGAGACGATCGATCTCGTCGCGGTGCTGCGCGGCCGTGGCAGCGAACGCCGCCTCGCCGAACTCGCCCTCGTCGCCGGTCTTGATCCCGCCACTGGCGATTACCGCGTCCAATCGGCCGGAGCGGGCGGCCAATCTTCGCTTCCCAAGGACCCATCATGATCCAGTTCCCTCCCGCGATCCGTGACGTTCGCCGCCGCTTCACCGAGCTCGCGGCAATTGCCTTCATCTCCATCGCTTTTGCCCCCGCGGCTTACGCCTCCGGCTCCTCGATGCCGTGGGAGACGCCGCTCAATCAGATACTGGAGTCGGTGCAAGGTCCGGTCGCCAAGATCATGTCGGTCATCATCATCACCGTGACCGGCCTGACGCTCGCCTTCGGCGATACCTCCGGCGGCTTCCGCCGGCTGATCCAGATCGTCTTCGGCCTGTCGATCGCCTTCGCCGCGTCGAGCTTTTTCCTGACCTTTTTCAGCTTCTCCGGCGGAGCCTTGGTGTAATGGCCGCGATCGTCGATCCGGAGGTGCCAGGCTTCTTCGCGCCGGTCCATCGCGCGCTCACCGACCCGATCCTGATGGGCGGTGCGCCCCGGACGGTTGCGATCGCCAACGGCACGTTGGCGGCCGCAATCGCGCTCGGCCTCCACCTCTGGATTCCCGGAGCGCTGATTTGGGCTGCGGGTCATGCCGCAGCCGTCTGGGCGGCCAAGCGCGACCCGCAGTTCGTGGACGTCGTTCGACGCCACCTCCGCTATCCATCCTATCTCGGCGCGTGAGGCCTCCATGCTGAATCTTGCCGAATATCGCAACCGGCCCCACAGTCTCGCCGACTTTCTGCCCTGGGCCGCTTTGGTCGAGAAGGGCGTCGTCCTCAACAAGGACGGCGCGTTCCAGCGCACGGCGCGCTTCCGTGGTCCGGATCTCGACAGCGCGACGCCTGCCGAACTCGTCGGCGTGACGGCCCGCCTCAACAACGCGTTGCGGCGTCTCGGCTCAGGCTGGGCGATCTTCGTCGAGGCCCAGCGCATCGCTGCCCATACCTATCCGCACAATACTTTTCCCGATGCCGCATCAGCGCTGGTCGATCTGGAGCGACGGGACGCTTTCGAGGAGGCCGGTGCGCATTTCGAGAGCCGCTATTTCCTGACCTTCGTCTGGCTCCCGCCAGCCGAGGACGCCTCGCGCATCGAGGGCTGGCTCTATGAGGGACGCGCGCGGAGCGGCGTCGATCCTCATGAACTGCTGCGTGGCTTCGTCGATCGGACCAACCGCGTCCTGCAACTGGTCGAAGGGTTCATGCCGGAGGTGGCGTGGCTCGATGACGGCGATGCGCTGACTTACCTGCATTCGACCATCTCGACCCGGCAACAGCGCGTACGCGTCCCCGAGACGCCGATGCATCTCGACGCGTTGCTCACGGACGAGCCGCTCGCCGGCGGCCTCGAGCCGCGCCTTGGCCGCCACCACCTTCGCACGCTCACGGTGGTCGGCTTTCCGACCGCCACCCATCCCGGAATTCTCGACGAGTTGAACCGGCTTGCGTTCCCGTACCGTTGGTCAACGCGCGCGATCCTCCTCGACAAGACCGAGGCGGTGAAGCTGCTGACCAAGATTCGCCGACAGTGGTTCGCCAAGCGAAAGTCGATCGCTGCCATCGTCAAGGAGGTGATGACCAACGAGGCCTCGACACTGGTCGACAGCGATGCGGCGAACAAGGCCGTCGATGCCGACCTCGCTTTGCAGGAACTGGGCACTGACGACGTCGGCCAAGCCTACGTCACCGCGACCGTCACCGTCTGGGACGAGGATCCCGGCCTCGCCGCTGAGAAGCTTCGCCTGATCGAGAAGGTCATCCAGGGTCACGACTTCACCTGCATGCCGGAAGGCGTCAACGCGCTCGAAGCCTGGCTCGGCTCTCTGCCGGGGCACGCCTACGCCAATGTCCGTCAGCCGCCGCTCTCCACATTGAACCTGGCCCACATGATTCCGCTTTCGGCGGTCTGGGCCGGGCCAGACCGCGATGAGCATTTCCGCAGCGCCCCGCTGTTCTTCGGCAAGACGGAAGGCTCGACGCCGTTCCGTTTCTCGCTCCATGTCGGCGACGTCGGCCACACCCTGATCGTCGGCCCGACCGGCGCCGGCAAGTCCGTGCTGCTGGCGCTGATGGCGATCCAGTTCCGCCGCTATCGGAAGAGCCAGATCTTTGCCTTTGATTTCGGCGGCTCGATCCGCACGGCGGCGCTTGCCATGGGTGGCGACTGGCACGACCTCGGCGGCAGCCTGTCGAACAGCGCCGAGGATTCAGTCTCGCTTCAACCGCTCGCAAGCATCGGCGATGCGGCGGAGCGCGCCTGGGCGGCCGAATGGGTGACCGCGATCCTCGCCAAGGAGGGCGTCACCATCGATCCGACCGTGAAGGAGCACGTCTGGTCGGCGTTGACCTCGCTGGCGTCCTCGCCGGTCGAGGAGCGCACGATCACCGGCCTCACGGTTCTCCTGCAATCGACCGCGCTCAAGCAGGCGCTGCAACCTTATTGCGTCGGCGGCGCCTCCGGCCGCCTGCTCGACGCGGAGGCCGAGCAGCTCGGTTTTGCCTCGGTGCAGGCGTTCGAGACCGAGGGCTTGATTGGCGCCGGTGCTGCGCCTGCCGTCCTCACCTACCTGTTCCATCGCATCGAGGGACGGCTCGACGGCCGGCCGACCCTCCTCATCATCGACGAGGGGTGGCTTGTCCTGGACGATCCGGCCTTTGCGCAACAGCTCAGGGAATGGCTGAAGACGCTACGGAAGAAGAATGCGTCCGTCGTCTTTGCCACCCAGTCGCTCTCCGACATCGACGGCAGCAATATCGCACCCGCAATCATCGAGAGCTGCCCGACGCGCATCTTTCTGCCGAACGAGCGCGCGATCGAACCGCAGATCACCGCCATCTATCAGCGGTTTGGCCTAAACGATCGCCAGATCGAGATCATCGCGCGGGCGACGCCGAAGCGGGACTACTACTGCCAGTCCCGCCGCGGCAATCGGCTCTTTGAACTCGGCCTCGGGCCGGTCGCGCTCGCCTTCTGCGCTGCGTCCTCCAAGGCCGACCATGCCGCCATCGAACGGCTGCTCGCCGAGCACGGCCGCGACGACTTCACGGCCGCCTGGCTCGCGGATCACGAGCTGCTCTGGGCCGCCGATCTCATCCCTGACCTGACAAACCTGGAGGTGCAATCATGACGACTCATGACGTGCGGCGCGCTGGCTTGGCTGCTGCGACCGCTCTCTCGCTCACCTTGTCGATCTCGCCGCTTGTGACGGCGCCGGCCTCCGCGCAGTGGATCGTCTACGACCCCACCAACTTCAGCCAGAACGTCCTGACCGCGGCCCGCGAGCTGCAGCAGATCAACAATCAGATCCAGATGCTAAACAATCAGGCCCAGAGCCTGGTCAACCAGGGAAAGAACCTGGCCAACATGCCGTTGTCGACACTGACCCAGCTTCAGGCACAGGTCGCACGGACCCAGTCGCTGCTGAGCCAGGCCCAAAACATCGCCTTCAACGTCGAGCGCATCCAGACGGCCTATTCCACGACATACGGCACGGCGGCTGCGACGGGCTCGAATGCGACAATGTTTGCCGCGGCTCAAGGTCGTTGGCAGAACTCAGTCGGCGCCTTCGAGGACTCGCTGAAGGTGCAGGCCGGCGTCGTCGGCAATATCTCGACCAACTCCGGCGCAATGAGCTCGCTGGTCACCGCCAGCCAGTCGGCTAGCGGCGCCCTCCAGGCCGCTCAAGCCGGCAACCAGCTTCTTGCTCTGCACTCCCAGCAACTTTCCGATCTTGTCGCGGTTCTTGCCGCAAAGGGGAGGGCGGACGCGCTGGAGCAGGCGCGCGTGACGGCGACCGAATCGCAGGGCCAGCAGCAATACAGGATATTCTCGACGCGCAGCGGCTATCAGCCTGGCAACGTCACCATGTTCAGCGGCAACTGAGGCATCGATCATGGAGCGCTCGGATGTCCTTCGCGCAGGCGCGATGATCGTCGTGTTCGCAATTTTCCTTGCCGCGCTGCACGTCATCCACCGGCGTCCCGCGGAGCGCCCCATGTCCGACGCTCCCCCTGCCTCCACTCCCGATGACCTCTCGGCCGAGCTGCTCCGCTGCGCCGAGCTTGGACCTCAGGATGCCGAAGATGCGCACTGCCAGGCGGTTTGGAAGGAGAACCGCGCGCGCTTCTTCGGCAGGCCGGCGCGGCCAATTCTGCCGCAGGCCGCGCCGGCCACACAGCCAATGACGGGTGCTCCAGAGGGAGAGAAGCGGTGAACAACGTCGGCGTTATCGACACCTTTCTCAATACTTTCACGACCTACATTGATTCGGGTTTCGGTCTAATCAAGGGCGAGGTCACCTACCTGTCGTCGACGTTGATCGTCATCGACATCACATTAGCCGGTCTGTTCTGGGCTTGGGGCGGTGACGAGGACATCCTCCAGCGCCTGGTGAAGAAAACCCTCTACATCGGTTTCTTTGCCTTCATCATCACCAATTTCACCAAGCTCTCAGGGATCATTTTCAATAGCTTTGCCGGCCTTGGCCTGAAGGCAGGTGGCTCGTCGATCTCCGCTGCGGACTTCCTGCGGCCAGGCCGACTCGCGCAGGTCGGTCTTGATGCTGGGCAACCGCTGCTCGACGCAGCCAGCCAGATGATGGGGTTCACCAGCTTCTTTGCGAACTTCGTCCAGATTGCCGTGCTGATGGTGTCCTGGCTGTTGGTGCTGATCGCGTTCTTCATTCTGGCCGTGCAACTCTTCGTGACGCTGATCGAGTTCAAGCTGACAACGCTCGCTGGTTTCATCCTGATTCCCTTCGCCCTCTTCAACAAGACCGCCTTTCTCGCCGAGAAAGTGCTGGGCAATGTCGTCGCCTCCGGTGTGAAGGTCATGGTGCTCGCCGTCATCGTCGGCATCGGCACAGGTCTCTTCTCGCAGTTCACCACCGCCTACGCCGGCGGCCAGCCGACCATAGAGCAGGCGCTCTCTGTCGTGCTCGCGGCGCTTGCCATGCTCGGCCTCGGCATCTTCGGTCCCGGCATCGCGACGGGGCTTGTTTCCGGCGCGCCGCAGCTTGGCGCCGGCGCTGCCGTCGGTACCGGCCTCGCGGTCGCCGGTACAGCGATGGCGGGCGGCGCGTCCCTTGGGCTGGCCGGAAGGGGTGCGATGGCGGTGAGCTCCGGCGCTGCCGCCGCCGCCCGTGGTGGTGCAGCGACGGCGGGCAGCATGTCCTCCGGCTACAGCCTCGCGTCAGCCGGTGGGTCCGGAGCCGGTGGCGTCGTATCTGGTCTCGGTGGCGCGGGTCGAGCGGCGGCCAGCGCAGCGGCAGCTCCCGTTAGACGCGCCGCGTCGCAAGCAGCGGGGGCGATGAAGGAGAGCTTCACTTCCGGTGCCCGTGCCGGCGTCGCCAACACAGGCGGCTCATCGACCATGGGGACCATTGGGAGTGGGGAGGCGGCGAACGATGCAGCCGCATCTCAAGCAGCGGGCGAAAGCGGCCCGCCCGCCTGGGCCCGGCGCGTCAAGCGCAATCAGTCAATCGTTCACGGCGCTCAGACGGCCGCGCAAGCCCTCAAATCCGGCGACAGCCATGGCGGCGGCCATTCCGTCGAGCTATCAGGGGGAGAATAATCAATGTCAGTCTTTCGGCGATCGTCGGTGCGCTACGGCCGTACGCCCGAACCCGAAACGCCGTACCAACGCGCGGCGCAAGTTTGGGACGAACGCATCGGCTCGGCCCGCGTGCAGGCCAAGAACTGGCGGCTGATGGCGTTTGGTTCGCTGGTCCTGTCGTGCGGCCTCGCCGGTGGGCTCGTCTGGCAATCCACCCACGGCACAGTCGTTCCCTGGGTGGTGCAGGTCGACAAGCTCGGCGAGGCGCAAGCCGTCTCGCCCGCCGCTGCCGACTACAGACCAAACGATCCGCAAATTGCCTGGTATCTCGCCCACTTCATCGAGATCGTTCGCTCGCTTCCGGCCGATCCAATCATCGTGCGACACAACTGGCTGCAAGCTTATGACTTCACGACCACGGCGGGGGCGGCGGCCCTGAACGAATACGCCCGCGCCAATGACCCCTTCGCCAATCTCGGCAAGCAGCAGGTCGCCATCGACGTATCCAGCGTCATCCGGGCCTCGCCCGACAGTTTTCGCGTGGCCTGGGTCGAGCACCGCTATCAGGACGGCGCGCTCGCCGGCACCACACGGTGGACCGCGATCCTCACCATCGCGATCCAGCCGCCCACCGACGCCGATCGGCTGCGTAAGAATCCACTCGGCATCTACGTCAACGCCATCAACTGGTCAAAGGAGCTGGGACAATGAGCCCGCCGATTTTCTCGAAAGCCGGCGGTCCGGCTTCGTCTTTCTTCATCGTTCAGCAAAACCGGAAAGACGGCGATCCGCACTTCCGTATATCCGCCTTTGCGGCTTTACTGATATGCGCCTCGACACTCGGCGGCTGTGCGCACAATTTCATCCCGCCCGACATCAACTACGACACCGCGGAGCCGGCAACGCTGACCGCCGATCCGCCAGCGCCCGTCAAGATCGTGGAATTGCCCAAGCCGTTGCCGCTGCCTGGCCAGTTGAAACCGCTTGCTGCCAGCAAACGCGTGCCGGAAGCCGCTGACCCGAAGGTCCGCGTCAAACAGGCCAACGCCGCGGCACGGGTGCAGCCAGTCCGCAACGGCTTCATCAACGCGGTGCAGGTCTATCCCTTCTCGGGTGGAGCCCTGTACCAAGTCTATACGGCGCCGGGTCAGATCACCGATGTCGCCCTCCAGGAAGGCGAGCAACTCGTCGGCACCGGTCCGGTCGCTGCCGGCGACACGGTGCGCTGGATTATCGGCGATACCGAGAGCGGAGCGGGTACGACCAGGAAGATCCACATCCTGGTCAAGCCGACGCGGCCGGAACTGGTCACCAATCTCGTGATCAACACCGACCGGCGGACCTATCTCCTTGAGCTGCGCTCGACGGAGAAGACCTACATGGCCTCGGTCTCCTGGCAGTATCCTGAGGATCAACTCATCGCGCTTCGGCGGCAGAATGCAGCCGCTGAAACCGCAGCGCCAATCGCGGCCGGCGTCGATCTCGCCGCGATCAACTTCCGCTACGCGATCGAGGGCGATGATCCCGCCTGGCGTCCGCTGCGTGCCTTTGACGACGGGAACAAGGTCTACATCGAGTTTCCGAGCGGGATCGTCCAGGGCGAAATGCCGCCGCTGTTCGTCATCGGTCCGGCCGGCGGCTCCGAGCTGGTGAACTACCGCGTCAACCGCAACTACTACATTGTCGACCGTCTGTTTGCCGCCGCCGAACTGCGTCTTGGCGACAAGGACAGCGAGCGGCGCGTGCGCATTGTGCGCACCGACGGAAGGCCGCGCGCATGGCGATAGATGGCGAACACGAACATCAACGCGATATCCCGCCTGTCGCACCACCAGACCTTCGGCTCCGAGGCGAGCGGCCTCGTGTTACGCGGCTCTCGCGCAAGGTGCTTATCGGCCTCGGCGCGGTGTCTGCCGTCGCAATCGCGGGCGCGCTCGGCTACGCGCTGCAGACCGGCAACAAGCAGCAGACGGGCCAGGAGTTGCTCAGCACCCAGAACAGGCCTTCGGCCGAGGGCCTCGCCGCCTTGCCGAAGGACTATACCGGTCTGCCGCGTCAAGCGCCGCCGCTCGGACCGCCGCTGCCGGGTGATCTCGGCAAGCCCATCCTCAACGCCGGCGCCGCACCGAACACCACGGCAGCGACGTCTGATCCGGAGACCCAGCGTATGTCCCAGGAAATCGAGGCGGCACGGGTCAGCCGCCTCTTCGCCCAAACTGCTCAACAGCCGCAGGGCGTTGGCCAACTCATCCCAAATGCTCCCGCCGGGACCGCGACGACCGCGGCGGCGACACCGCCCGTCGATGCCGGATCCGCCCAGAACATGCAGGACCGCAAGATGGCCTTTCTCACTGCTGCGACGGACAAGCGCACGGTCAGTCCGGACCGGCTCGAGGCCAAGGCCTCACCTTACGTCGTGCAAGCCGGCACCGTGATCCCGGCTGCGCTCATCACGGGCATCCGCTCCGATCTGCCAGGGCAGGTCACCGCCCAGATCACGGAGGCGGTCTACGACAGTCCTTCCGGCAAATATCCCTTGGTGCCCCAAGGCGCCAAGCTGATCGGCCAGTACGACAGCTATGTGGCGTTCGGCCAGAGCCGCATTCTCTTGGTCTGGACTCGCATCATCATGCCGGACGGCAACTCGATCGTGCTGGAGCGCCAGCCCGGCGCCGACACCGGTGGTTATGCCGGCCTCGAGGACGAAGTCGATAATCATTGGGGCATGCTGTTCAAGGCCGCCGTTCTCTCGACCATGCTGAGCGTCGGAGCCGAGGCGGGAACGAGCCAGAATGAGAACAACCTTGTCCAAGCAATCCGTAGCGGTGCGTCCAACAGCATTAGCCAGACCGGCCAGCAAATCGTGCAGCGCCAGCTCAACATCCAGCCGACGCTGACCATCCGGCCAGGTTTTCCGGTCCGCGTCATCGTCACGCGCGATTTGGTGCTGGCTCCCTACGGACAAAAAGGTGCGCGATGACGAAGCTCAAGCTTGGACCACTCGAAGACGATAAACCGGTCAAGCTCACGATCGAGCTGCCGGCGGCGGTTTTCAGGGATCTCAAAAGCTACGCCGAGATTCTGACGCGTAGCGGAAGTGCGACGACGCCGACCGAGCCTGCCAAATTGATCGCGCCGATGATCGAGCGCTTCATGGCGACCGACCGCGCCTTTGCGAAGGCCCGGCGAAGTGCTGCTCAACTCTCGCCCGGGTCGGCGGAAAGATCTGGATAGCGTTCACGAATCAAGTCGAGAAACGGACGTACTAATGGATTGCCGTTGGACTGCCGCCAATAGACGCGGAAGCTCAGCCGCGTCGGTCCCTCGGCATCATGTACCTCCCGAAAGGTGACACAGGGATAAGTCGCGCCAGTCGCACTTTCCAGGGCGAGGAGAATACCGAAGTCCATGCCCACCAGGGAGAGAAGCCTGTCGAGCCCCACGTCATAGCGAAGCAGCTTGCAAGGATCGGAAGATCCTAATTTGCTGATAAGAAGCTTGAGGAGCTCCGGTCCGGGGCCACGCTGTGACATCAAAAGCTGTTCGCGCCGCAGCTCGCCCCAGTGAACTACGTCATGACTTGCCAGAGGATGTTTCGCAGGGAGGGCAGCAACAACACGTTCGCTCCAGAGCACCAATGACTTGCCGCTCCAATTCGGATTGGGATCTGCCACGACAGCGACATCGATGGCTGAGCTGGCGAGGTCCGAAATCAGATGCTCGCTCGCTCCGTCGACAAACTGTCTATCGACATCGGGAAAGCGGTGCCTGTGCTCGAGGAGGGTGGCTCGGAGATTGCCGGCTGACAGGGAGGTGTGGATCCCGATGGTCAACCGACCGCTCTCGCGACGCGAGCGGGTCTTGAGGCGAGCGGCCATTGCTTCAGATTCGCCTACGATGCGCCGGGCATCCTCGAGAAATTCTCGACCTTCCATCGTTGGTCGCGTGCCTCCGTTGGTACGCTCGAATAGTTTGCTGCCCAACGCGTGTTCGAGACTTCGTAGGCAGCGACTGAGCGTCGACTGCTTGATTCTAAGCGTCTCTGCCGCTTGACGGATGCTTCGATGCTGGGACGCAGCGATCGCCCAGCGTAGATCTCGAAATTCCACAGCCACGCTCGAAGCCCTATGGTGAGTTGTGGGACCAAGTGTTTTCTTGCCCCTCCATAAATTGTGTTGCGTCAGCTCCTACGACTTCGGCCGGAATACGTATTTCAACACCGAGGTTATTTCAAACGTTAGGATGCGCGATGGAAAAAGACAACTACAGGCTACTTACCGTCTGATGAATTCGGTTCTCTCTCTCTCTCTCTCTCTCTCTCTCTCTCTCTCTCTCTCTCTCTCTCTCGATCCTGCGGCGAATGTCGCCAAATGATCCGGCCCAGCCGGCTCCGCGAATTTTGCGGACGCTGACTGCAATGCCTTCCCTCCCTAGAGCTTGCGCGAAGCCACTTTGTTGGTCTGTTTGGCTTCCGTCTCCTGAAGGTGCCTAACCAGAAGCTCGCCTGAGGTCTTGTTGTGCTCGCGTGCGTAACGTTCGGAGGCGGCCGCATCGCCCCTGAGCAGCGCGTTGACCATTTTCTCGTGGTTCGCGATGACCATGTCGGGCCGTTCAAGGATTGCGTTTGAAGAGGCCATGTACATGCAAACCTGATGTTCGACTAAGCCGTAATGATCGGCAAGGCGGTTGTGTCCCGAAAGGACAACGATCGTCTTGTGAAGCGCGAGATCACTATCGTTAATCCGCTTCTGGTTGCGGCTTTTTGCGGCGGCCTTCATGTCGTCGTAAGCCGCCTCCATCGGTTGCCTCCGATTCGGGTTGGCGGCAGCGAGCTGTGCGGCCAGGCCCTCGAGGCTGGATCGAAGTGTGTAGAGCTCCCATGCATCCTTGGATGTCAAGCTCGCGACCTCCCAGCCCGAGTAAGGCTTCTGCTTCACCAGGCCCTCGCTCATCAGCCGCTGCAACGCCGCCCTTATCGTACCCCGCGACACGTTGAGCTCCGTGGACAGTTCGGTTTCTGTCAGGCGCTTTCCCGGCGCGAGGCCGCCACTGGTGATCGTCTGGCGGATAACGTCGGCAGCCGCACGGTCCAAACTCCGCTTCTCGACTAATCCCGAGATGATCTTAGCAGCCATTCTTCCTCCAACCGCGTTTGCGGAATGTTCGTTCTGAGTCACGGCGGATATTGGCGAACATTCGCCATTGACACCAGAGAATTCGTGTTGTTTGTTAATTGTCGACAATCAGCAGTTGAGCGAGGCCGTGCTTGCGCATTTCCGAAACCAAGGGCGTTAGCTTCGCCGGTCTGCAGCGCCTCTCGTCGTCAGCCGCCTCTCACAAGATCGTAAAGGCGGATGCGATCCTGGTATCGATTCCGTTCGAATCCGGCGGAGTGCCGCCTTGGAGCTTCGGCGGAGCGCCGAAACTGCAGTTCGACACGCTGTTGGTGAGACTGGAAACCGAACAGGGCATCGTGGGGTGGGGCGAAGCCTTCTCGCGGTGCGAGGACAAGTCGCTGAAGGCGATGATCGAGACGCGCGTGTTACCGCTCGTGATCGGCAGGAGCGCCCTGGAAATCGGCAAGATCAAGTATGATGTGGAATTCCGGCTCCAGAATTTTGGCCGCGTGGGCCCTATCATCTATGGCGTCTCCGCGGTCGACATCGCGCTGTGGGACATCCTCGGCAAGATCTCCGGACTGCCGCTCACCGCATTGCTAGGCGGTGCATTCGCCAGCGAAGTCGAGGTCTATGCCAGTCTGATGCGCTACGGCAATTGCGCCGATGTCGTCAGGGCCACCCGGCAGGCAATTGAGCGCGGATATCGTTACATCAAGTTGCACGAGATCACCGCGGACGAAATCCACGCCGCCGTCGAAGCCGCAGGGGCGCAGGCCGCCGTCATGCTGGATACCAATTGCCCATGGCCGGTGGCGGAGGCGCTCAAATACGATCGGCTTCTCGAGCCTCTCAATCTGTACTGGCTGGAGGAGCCGGTCTGGCCACCGGAGAACTATGCTGGGCTGGCCCGCATTCGTTCAACCGGGCGGCACCACATCGCCGCCGGCGAAAATGCCGGCAGCCTGCATGATTTTGTTGCGATGATCGCCGCAGGGGCCATCGACATTGCGCAGCCTGATGTCGCGAAAGCTGGCGGTATTTCCGAGCTCGTGAAGATCGCATCGCTTTGTCAGGCTGAATCAATCGAATTCGTGCCGCATTGTGCAATCTTCGGCCCCGGCCAGGTCGCGACCATACACCTCAATGCGGCGCAGCGATCAGTCCCGATGCTCGAGCGGCTCTATTGCGACTTCGAGGCCGAGATCTACGGCGGTGCTACGCTTCCGGTCAATGGAAAGGTTGCCGTGCCGACGGGGCCGGGGCTTGGCCTCGACCCTGATCCAGGTGTGATCAACCGCTACCGCGTTGCCTGAAGGACGGAGGCGTTGTGACATGGGCCATAGTTACATTCGTCTCAACAGCGTCGTCGGCGGACCATCACCTAGCCGCGCTGCTGCGCGCAATTGCGCTCTTCGTGAAGGCACGAAGGTTCACGCAGGCCTGCCTGATCAGCTCGCGGGCGAGATGAAGCAGATCAGCATCGCGCTGGAAAGCGCGGTCCTGGACCAATTTATGTGAAGAGAGCGCTCATCAAGCGCGCTGTTTGCGCGTCTAACCCAAGAAGAGGGGACTCGAAATGGTAACACGGAGAGAGTTGCTTGCAGGAGCCGGAGCAGTTGCCGTGGCTAGCGGAGCGGGTCTCAAACCGCTCCCAGCGAAGGCGGCGCAAAGTAAAACCCTCGTGCTGGCGTCGATGGGCCCGGTCACCGGCAATTGGGATCCGACCTCTCACACGACCCTGGGGCAGTTGAAGTTCGAAAAGTTCGTATTCAATCATCTGACACGCTGCGAAATGCGGGCGGGTAAGTCTGAAGAGCTGACCCCGGACCTCGCCACCAGTTGGAAGCTGATCGATGCGCACACCCTGGAGTTCAAGCTTCGGGACGGCGTCAAATTCCACGATGGCAAGGAGTTCGGTGCTGAAGATGTTAAGGCGACCATGGAGTATGCCTCCAATCCGGCGCGCCCGGCATCCGCCCTCTATCCGGGCCGCGTTGATGTCGAGGTCGTCGACAAACTGACGGTCCGGTTGAAGACCGAAAAACACGGCTACCCCGCGTCTGCCTTCTGGTTCATTTCGAGCTTCCTTCCAATCCTGTCGGCAAAGGATATTGCCGATCCCGCGCTCCTCCAAAAGCGCCCGAACGGCACGAACGCCTTCAAATATGCGGGCACGCAGGGAGACAGGAACAGCCTCGAAGCGAATGATGAATTCTGCGGCGGACGTCCCAAGATCGATCGGATCGTCTATGCCTACGTTCCGGACGCCAACACGCGCGCGCTGGGCCTGTTGAACGGCGAATATCACATTGCCGAACGACTGGAGCCCGAGCAATACGCCTCGTTGTCAAGCAACCCGAAAGTCACCACCCACAGGGCGCTGACGACCGAAAACAAATATTTGCACTTCCGGTGCAACAAGCCTCCCTTCAACGACGCACGCATTCGCCGCGCAGTTTGCCACGCCATCGACCGCGATCAAATCCTGTCGCTGATGGGCGAGGCGGCCACACCGTCTAACTGCTATATTTCGCCGACCAAGTTCGGCTTCACGGACATTCCTGATTATCCCAAGTTCGATCCGGATGCCTGCCAGAAGCTTCTCGCCGAGGCAGGGTTTCCCAAGGGAAGGGGGCTGCCGCAACTCGAATATATCACCTCGATCGGGTTCTATCCGAAGACGAAAGAGTATGGCGAGCTGATCACAGCGATGCTCGCAGAACAGGGGCTTGATGTTCGCCTGACTGTTCTTGAACCGGCCGCGTGGGAGCAGGCGATCTATCGCCGCGCTGACGGCCAGGGCCAGGGCCACATGTGCGACGTCGGCTGGATGACCGGATCGCCGGAGCCGGATCTCGTGCTTCGACCGAACTGGCATTCAAGCGCCGCGCTGATCACCGGGATCAACGACCGGGAAATTGACGCGGTGCTAGACAAGGAACGCGCCGCTACAAACCCGGAAGAGCGCCGCAGTATTTGCAAGAATGAGACGTTTCCCACTCTCGCAAACAAGGTTCCGAGCTTGTCGCTCTTTTCCGCCGTGACCTTCCATGCCGCAGCCAGGAATCTGACGGGGGCATACTATTTCCCAAACGGGCCGATTGACCTGAGCAAGGCGGACCTGAGCTAAAGGGGCCGCAGCAAAAGTCTTTGGGAGGCCAGGAGCCGACATGCTGTTTGCGCTCGACTTCTTCGCTCGGCGCCTTGCACAAGGGTTGGTATTGGTCGTCGTCGTGACGATGCTCATCTTTACGCTGCTGCGCGTCGTTCCCGGCGACCCTGTGCGTATGATGCTGGGGCCAATGGCGTCAGTATCTGTCGCAGAGCAGACCGCCAAAGATATGGGCCTGAGGGATCCAATCCCGGTTCAATTCGGCCGCTATGTCGCGCAAATCCTGACGGGGGATTTCGGGAGCTCTTTCGTCAGAAGCGCACAAGGCGGCAGCACTGGCGGCTCGCGAGGCGGCTCGACTTTCGATGCCGCCAACCGTGCATCCGTTTTGGGCCTCATCACAACCAGTCTACCCTTCAGCCTGCTCCTTGCTGGCCTTGCATTCCTGTTTGCCTTGGCAATCGCGCTCCCGATCGGCATAGCCGCGGGCTTGAGATCAGGACGATGGCCGGATCGGCTTGCACTGCATTTGGCTTCCGTCCTGGTCTCACTCCCCAATGTATGGTTGGCCCTCGTTCTCATCTTTCTCGTCTCCGCCAAGGCCGGATGGCTGCCGGCGATCGGCTATCAGGGGCCGAGCTACGCAATCTTGCCCGCCATTGTTCTCGCGATCGAACTTGCTCCGACCCTCATTCGGTCCGTCTCGGTCTCGGTGAGCGGAAATCTTGTCGAGCCATACGTGTCGCAGGGTGAGATTCGCGGTCTCTCGCGCAGCCGAATGATTGTCGCGCACGTGCTGCGCAATTCGAGCATCCCCGTCCTCAATGTACTCGGGATACAGGCCATTGGGGTTTTGCTTGGTGGTCTGTTCGTCGTCGAATACGTCTTCAACTATCCCGGCGTTGGCCTTTTGATGATCAACGCGGTCTTCCAACGGGATTTCCCAGTTATCCAGGCCATCGCGATCCTCGCCTGTGCGACCTTGGTGATGCTCAATATTCTCGTCGACTTTGCAGCGATGGCGATCGACAGGAGGCTCCAATACTAGCATCGACGGAACTTTCGGCCAGGACCGACAGCCCTGCGGCAACACGAGGTCGCGGCATCGCGGCCAGCATCTTCGTGCAGGCATGGCGAACAACTGAGTTCAGGATTGGATTTGCCCTGTTTTGCCTGCTGATCATCCTTTCTGTCCTGGGACCCTACATTCTCAATCTGTCGCCGACCCAATTCAATGTCAGCAAGAAATTCCTGCCACCGGCACTGCTGGATCTTTCGAGCTGGCCTTATCTGTTTGGCACCGATCAACTCGGCCGTGATCTGTTTACCCGCTCCCTCATCGGTCTTCGGAATGCCCTGCTGATCGGCATCACGAGCGTTGCGGGAATGTTCATCCTTGGCTCAGCCATTGGCATGATCTCAGGCTATTTCGGCGGATGGGCCGGCTTGCTCTTGATGCGGATCACAGACGCGCAGATGTCGATTCCCGCGATCATTCTGGCGATCACAGTTCTCGGCGTTTCACGTCCCACTCCGCTGGCCATCATCCTTGTTCTGATTCTTGCCGGCTGGCCGGCGTATTCTCGCGTAGCGCGCAGTGTGACCCTGTCCGAGCGCCGCAAAGAATATGTTCGAGCGATAAAGATTCTCGGCGCCTCAGACGCGCGGGTCCTGCTCGTTCATATCGCGCCCAACATATTGCCTCCGATCGCCTTTGTCGCAATCCTGGACATTGCCCGCATGATGATTTTCGAGGCTGTGCTGGGCTTTATCGGGATCGGCATTCAGCCGCCCACGCCGACATTCGGCACCATCATCGCTGACGGCACGAAGTACATTTTGAATGCCTGGTGGATCACCACGGTGCCAGGCCTCCTGCTCGCGATCACACTCTGTTGCATCAACATCATGGGAGGAGCTCTCGAGCGATCTCGCAACAAGATCTTGCTAGGATTCGAATGATATCGCCGGTCAACATTCTTGATGTCCGCAATCTGACCGTCGCCCTTGATCTCGGGCCGCGCGGAACGCGCGCCGTGCTCACCGATGTCAATCTGAGTGTCGATGAAAACGAAGTGCTCGGCATCATCGGCGAGAGCGGCTCGGGAAAGACGGTGCTGTCGCGGGCGCTTGTCAGGTGGGTCACCAGCCCACTCGAAATCGAATCGGGCGCTATCAGTTATCGCGGCAACGATCTTCTGAGACTACCCCGGGCAAAAATGCAGGCGCTCCGTGGGCGCAAGATTGCCTACATAGGCTCCGATCCCGCCAGTGCTCTCGATCCAACCCTTCCGGTTGGCCGGCAAATCGTCGAAAAACTCAAATCCATCGAGCCTGATATCTCCAACGGCGAGGCAGAGGGACGTGTCATACGCCTGCTCGATGCCGTAAAGATGCCCGGCGCGAAACAGCGATTTGAGGAGTTTCCGTTCCAGTTCAGCGGCGGAATGATGCAACGCGCCCTGATCGTGGATGCGCTCGTGACGAACCCGGACCTTCTGGTCGCCGACAACATTACGCAACCTCTTGACGTTACCGTCGCTGCTCAAATCCTTCGGCTCCTGCGCGAGTTGCAGCGGGATTTCAAGACGGCGATTCTGTTCGTTTCATCTTCTTTCGGGGTCATCAACGAAATCGCGCACCGGGTTCTTGTTCTCGCAGGCGGCCGCGTCGTCGAGACGCAAAGCGTTCAGCAATTGATCGCGGCTCCGCAACATGCCTATACAAAGCAGTTGATAGCGGACATCCCCCGCATATGGCAGAGCTCGACTGAAGCCGTTGCAGATGAGGTGTCACCTGCCGCAAATGATGTCATTCTGTCGGTGCGAAACGTCAGCCGGATTTATCCCGCGAGGGATAGAAACAAGCTGTTTGCAAACCAGTTCGTGCACGCGGTGCGGGACGCTTCGTTCGACGTTCGACGAGGTGACAATTTGGCGATCGTCGGCGAATCGGGGTGCGGGAAGTCAACGCTTTCGCGTCTCCTGAGCCGCCTGGAGGTCCCGGATTCAGGGCAGATCTTGTTCATGGGCGAAGATATCGCGTCTATGAAGGCCAAGCGCCTATTGGCGCTCCGAAGGAAATTCCAGCTTCTCCTGCAAGATCCGTTTAGCTCCATTCCGCCTCATCTTTCGATCGGGCGAACCATCGCCGAACCTCTCTACGTCCATGGAGGGTTGTCGCGTTCCGAGATCCGCGATCGGGTTGCGGCGACCATGCAGGAAGTCGGACTGTCTCTCGACCTGTTCGGCAAACTTCCGGTCGGATTGAGCGCCGGGCAGCGTCAACGTGTGAGTATCGCCCGGGCCCTCGTTCTCGATCCCGAGTTGCTCATTCTTGATGAGACGCTATCGGCGCTCGACCAGGTCGAGCAGCGCAAGCTGCTCGCCCTTTTTCAGCGGCTTCAGGACCAACGCGGAATTACCTACATCTACATCTCACACGATCTTGGGATGGTGCGGCGAGCCTGCAATCGCATCGCCGTGATGTATCTGGGGCGCGTGGTGGAAGTGGCTGACAATCGGACCACCTTCATCGAGCCGAGACACCCCTATACCCGTGCGCTCTTGAGCGCGGTACCGGCGGTTGAGGAACGTCCTTTCAAGGCTGAGACCTACCTCCTGGAAGGTGAGCCGCCCAACCCAATCCACATCCCAGCAGGCTGCAGTTTTAGACCACGCTGCCCGTTCGCGCTCGATAAGTGCGCCATTGATGATCCGCCGCTCGCGGCACGCGGACGCGATGAATTGGCTGCTTGCCATCTGACAGAAATAGACCCGCACCATCAATGACTTTGCAGGATTGCGCGGCCATCCAATGGCGCTCCTATTCGGAGAGTGAACAGCATGGAGTTTGACTACATTGTCGTAGGATCCGGAAGTGCGGGATGTCCTCTGGCGGCGCGATTGGTTGAGCGAAAACAATCGGTCCTGTTGCTGGAAGCCGGGAAGAAGGAGCGTCTCAATCTGTCTCATGTTCCGGGTGCCCTCGTCTATACGATCGGGAATAGACGGTACGACTGGGCTTACAAGACGGAGCCAGATCCGAGCAGGGGCGGCGTGGTCGAGGACTGGCCTCGTGGCAAGGTGCCGGGAGGTTCATCTGCCATAAATGGGATGATCTTCATCCGCGGGGCCGCGCGGGACTATGACGCTTGGGAGGCGCTGGGCAACAGAGGATGGGGATGGAAGGACGTGTTGCCGTACTTCCGAAAAATGGAGACGGCGGATGAGGACAGAGACAATCAATTTCGCGGAGGGCTCGGACCTCAACGGGCCTCAGCTTTACGTTGGCGTCACCCCATTTCACAGAAGTTTATCGACAGCGTTCAAGCCGCTGGCATTCCCTTCAATGAGGATTTGAATGGTGCCTCGCACGAGGGAGTTGCCTGGAACCAAGGATCGACGCGCGACGGGCGTCGGCTTTCGGCCTTCGAGGCTTTCATAAGGCCAAAGCTGTCAGCAACTGATCTGAAGTTCTTGGATGATACCATCGTTCGCCACATTCTGTTTGACAAGACGCGCGCGAGGGGTGTTGCCGCCACGCATCGCGGACAACACCTCGATGTCATCGCAAGAAAAGGTGTTATTCTTTCCGCGGGCTCGATCAATTCCCCGCACTTGTTGATGCTTTCCGGTGTCGGTGATCCCCGTCATCTCACCAGACATGGCATTGCTCCCCGCGTGGAAAGTCCTGAGGTTGGACGGAATTTGATGGAGCACCCGGGCCTGTATGTCCTTGCCGAACTCGATGTAGAGACCGCGAATGCACTGTCGCATCCCGTAAGGGGAACACTCGCCTTGGCGGAGTGGGTCTTCAAACGGTCGGGGTTCATGAGCGTGCCCACGGCGCAAGTCCTCGCCTTTCTCAGATCGACGCCTGAGCTTGCTGAGCCGGATCTGCAATTTCACCTCTTCCCGTTCGGCCTCACCAAGGAGAATGGAAGACTGAAAACCCCGAGAGCTAACCTGGTGACCATCCTGGTGAACGTCAATTATCCGAAAAGCACGGGGCATCTCGAACTAAGATCGAACGATCCTCTCGCTCCAATCGCCATCTTTCCGCGCTTGCTTGAACATCCTGATGATTTTGAGGGAGTTATGCGGGGATTGGATTGGGTCCGGAAGATCTGCTCTAAGCCCCCGTTCGGCTCTCATGTCGTCAAGTTCAGGGACGCACCCGTACCAGGGGCCGGGCGGCAGGCAGATGAAGCGTATATTCGGAAAGCGACTGTCCCCTTCTTTCATCCCGTCGGAACTTGCCGCATGGGAACAGACGATCGTGCGGTTCTCACGCCTTCTCTCAGAGTGAGAGGAACTGAGAATTTGTGGGTTGCGGACGCCTCCATCTTTCCTCGTCATATCGCGGGGAATACCAACGCCACGTCTATTATGATCGGAGAGAGGGCAGCAGATCTCATCCATCTGTAAGTCGTTGTTCCGTAAATCCAAATTGGAGAGAGTCCGTGGCGCGCTTCTGCGGTGCCAGGATTGGAAGGATGGAATAGGCACGCATGCATTCGATATCTGTCGTGCTCACTTCGAGAAATCGTATGACCTTGGCTCAGATGACAATGTGCGTATTATCGTAATTGTGCCGCGCACTATCTCCTGAATCAGCTGCCGCGAGTCTGAGCAGGCCGCTCGCGAGGCGCGGCCTCCAGGGCGCGGTAGCGAGCGAGCGGCTTGCGTCGATTCGGCCAAAGAACCTGTCGGGATTAGATACCAAAGCGTATCGTGCAGTCATTATGGCTTCGCGCTATGCCTTCGAAGAGACGTGCCTCATGGGAAAACATTCTGAGCGCTGCATAATCCTGCCGACCGGCGTCGCGTTATCGAGATGGCTGTGTTGCTCTCCCGTCGCGTATGAATGGCTACCCGTTGTTGCGAAGCAGACGCGGCCGCTTAGGCCGGGGCGAAATCTTGAGAATGCTCGCACAGCTCGACGGCTCAACAAAGAGATCGGACGGATGAACGCCGAGCGCTTCGGAAATTCGATCGAGAACATCAATCGTCGGACTTTTCGATTGGCGCTCAAGACCGGCCAAGTAGGAACGATCGATCCCCGCCGTGCGAGCCAATCGTTCCTGCGACATACCACGTTTGATGCGGATCCGACGGACGTTCCAGGCCAGTAGCGCACGAGGCTTCATGTCTCGAAGCTTGCCATTCCTCGATCGATTAAAACACTGGCTATCGCCTACCATTTAGATGAAAGTCCGTGTTCTCGCCGCACAAGGAGAAGTGCGATGTTCCGAGGCCTGCGGCCCCCCGGGCTGCGCAACACGATCGGCGCCTTCCGCCGATAGGCGCCGTCGCTTCCTGTCAGGCCGTGGCTAAGAGAATGCCGAGTTCAGCTCGCTCAGCCTCACGAAGATGGAAGGGCGGGTGGGTAAGTAGCGCACCTGACGGCGCAATGTCGTCGACGTGGGGACCGCGTGTTGGCTTCTGCATTGGCTAACCTGGGTTGGGGTTACCTGGACTGGCCATTCTTGGCCGATTGGCTGCTTTGCCTAGTGCCATTTTCTGTATCGGTGATGTCACCCATCAGCCGGCTCGGCAGAACATCATGCTCTTGCAAGGCGCTACATGCGCATAAAATCCTCTCGTGCGATCGCCGAACGGCCCGCCTTAGTCGCGCGGGCTGGAAGAGGACCCGCAGCAGTGCGAAGCTTGCACACGGTACTTCTTTCGCGGACTCCGTTTGCGACTTCAATTGGGCGATTTGCTCTCTCCAAGTGTCTGCACCGCTCTATCGAAAGTGAGAAAGTGATGAGCACGTACGCGATAACATCCACTGCCGGGCCCGCGGGCTGCTTCGAAAGTGGTCGCCGACTTCGAACCTGAATGTGTCGGTTGACGTACAGCCTTCGTCGACGGCCTGTCGGCAACGAACTTTTTTGTGCGATCGTTTTGCGGCCGGATCAGACGCTCGAAACCAAGTAGTGTGTACGCGAGATCATGTATTGCTTTCTCGGTGCGTTTATGCCGCCTTCCTTGAAAATTTTCTGCACGGCTCGATGGCCGGGCGCTGGAATTCAGCTTCGTGCTTCAAGTTGCATCTCGCAAATGTTACAGGATGTATGCCGTCGATCGTTTGTTGCGGGCAAAGCGGACGACCTGCATTTAAAGAAGTTTATTAACTGGGCCAGCCTTACAACCCGAACCAACAAGCGTTGCTGCGCATGTAATTCCATTCCCGCGCGGATCTATCAGCATGACTGCGCGCGCGTGATTTTGGATGCGCTTTGATCGAGGTTCGAAATGCCCAATGTTGTGGAGTTTCGTCGACCGAGCGCGCCGGTGCGGGCCACTCTTGAAGCAGCAGAAACGACCGTCCTTGGCAAGTGTGACACGCCGGTAGTGCCATTCCCGATGGCGTGTGATTCCGGTCGATGTGCAAATCCAAATCCACGGCTTAAATCCATTCAAGCGAACGCCAAGCTCACGATTGATCATGCCATCGCCACGCTGGAGCAGACTCATCGTCAGATACGAGCCGCCATACAAAAGATTGGCGACGCTTCAGCTGGGGCCAACCTTGAAACCAGTCTCGATCTGATTGAGCGCAACCTCGAACTCGCCAAACTGAAATCGTCCTGTCTATAGCTGACGTTTTCACCGGGCGATCAGGTCGCTGCACGCGAGCATTCTAAGCAAGGCAACCTTCCACTAGCAGAAAGCCATAGCAAGTGCTTGCAAATACCAAAATCGCCGGTCGGCTGATGGTTGGTTTTCGGATTGCTCCTTCTGATGACCGCAGCAATTGGCGGCTACTCGATCCATGCCTCCCGAAGCGCGAGCGGATCGTTGGCGACCGTGGTCCGCCAAAAAGATCACGTGGTAAGACGAGCGCATCGAAAAGCGCGTATTGGAAGCTCGGATGCATGTATGGACGGCCTTGGCAACCGATGACCAGTCGCATTGGGAGAAGGCCGCAGCAAGCTTTAAGCGAACATTTGCGCAGCTTGATGAGCTCGCTGCCGACACCAAGGACTTGGGTCGCCAAGCACGAGTGCGGGATCTCAAAATAGCTGTCGCGGACGCTAACCTCCTCCTGCCAAGCAATTCGTGGTTTCGATAAATTGGAGATTACCGGCGGCGAAGGCCGCCGTAGGCGAGAAGCCGATCGAAGGAGTGGCTCACCCACCAAGCCCGAGGCCACATATGCGGCAAAGCCGCAAGTAATCCCAGAGCAAACTTAGCGGGCCTTCTGTTCGTACTTGGCCTTCCAGCCCAAGAGCTTGTTCTGAAACCGTCCGCTATTGAGAAAAAGAAGAACCGTGAGCGACGCACCACGACGTAAACTGCAAGCTTCCAAGGAAACAGAGGGATCATCGATATCGCCGTCCCCTCAATTGAAAGCGTGAAGCCCAAGGCGACGTCCTCGCCTGGGGATGGGGCATGTGGTAGCTGAAGCGCGACTAAGGGCTTGCCGATCACGCCTGCACCGCCTCCTCGACAGGCACGGTGCGGCTATTCGCCTCGCCAATTCATCTCAGAACTTCGATCCAGCGGGTTCGTCGACGTGTACTATTCGAGGCTTGCGGTGGAACGGGCCGAAGATCTTCAGGACGTTCCGCTCTTCTTCGACCAGCCTTTCGCAAAGATTTGACTGCCCAGTCGAGCTCGTTTCGCCCTTGACCTAAGCGCCCGAGCCGCGGCGCTATTATCGACGGCCCAAATCGTCTGGATCAGAAGCGTCTTTTAATCTGGCTGCGGTTTCGCTCAGAGCAGAGAGCGCAGGTTGCATTTTGTCGGGCTGCGAACCGAGTGTCGTTTGAAGATGCTGCCGGTCGAGCTCGATGGCGCGATCGAGCGAGGAGCCGTATATCGCCGCAATCGCGATCTCCTTGGCCAAGCGCGTATAGCTCTGCCACATGAGATAGAACATCAGCGGCGGGACCTGACAGTTCGCAAGCATCTCATAGCAGCAGCCACCATTGCTGCGCGAGCACCACGAGCCGTCGAAAGTCTCGTCTCGTTCGGCTGAACTTGTCAGGGTCGACGCCGCCGATGAAGGCGCAATGATCGAGCCGATTCAGGCCCGCCATGATCGCAACTGGATAATCGACAACAGGAACGCCCTTGAAGTCGGCGACGGTTTCTTCGTGCGGAGCCTGCCTGAGAAAGGCATCCATCATTTCGGCCTAGCGGACGGCGCTGACCAAAAGATCTACGTAGCGCCGCGGCACCATCATCACGTAGCGGCAGGCTTCGAGCCGCGTGTGCTCCCAGATGGCACGCACATTCCCGTCGGTGTCGCCCAGTCCACGCTTGCAGTCAGGGTAAACCAACCGGCCTTCATCGGTTTCCTTGAGGTACAGCGGAAGCAGCCTGTCGAGGGCTGACAGGAGCGTCAGAGGTTCGAAGAGATCGCCTATAGCCTTTTCGGCAGAGGCTAGAACCGACTTCTTTGATCGTCCCCATCCGAACATTTTGGCCGCCCCAGGTCCATGCTGCGCTGGGGCTCGCCTGAAGACGCAAGTCCGCCCATTTCCGGCCTTTGAATGATCCGGAGCCCGCCCGAATCGGTTAGTGGGTTATTAACCGCCGTTCGGCAGGCTTGCGGCCACGGTTATCGCTGCCTAATCAGCCCCCCAGCCCAAGGCAGCGTAAGATGGCCGGCGGTGGATGAGCTCCGCCGGCCGTTTTGCTCGAGAGACTGTCCGCGCTCTCTGCCGTTACGGAGCCTTCGAAGGCCCGCCTCGCAGTTGACGGTATCCGCTGTTGGCCATGCAGAGCGCGCGCTCAAGATGGGTTTCAAATGCCTGCCGGGCCCGCTTGGGCTCGCGGTCTGGGTCGATACCAAGGACGATCCGCGATACCTCGCGCCAGTCAGCGCCCTCGGCATTGGCGTCGAGCAGGCGCCAATACGTGGTCATGTGCTCTTCATCGTACACGGTAAGGTCGGACCCAGAGGGCGCTAGATTGGCGAGAACTGGATTGAGGAGAGGCGGCATTGGCTTCCCCGCGATCATTGGTTGTGACACCGGGATATTTCCCGGTGTTTGTGTCGGCGGCGTGACCGGTGCAGGATCACCCAAACAGCCGGCGGCTGACATTGATGATGAAACCGGCCGGTGCGCCGATGATAGCGCCGACTAGGCCATAGCCGGCGGCGCCACCGGGACCGATCATCACCGCGCCGTAGAAGAAGCCGATACCTGTACACAAGACAATCATGCCGATCAGTGTCCGATCGTTCAGCTCTTCGATCCGGTGCAGGCGTTGCTCTTTGGAGCTTTGCACATAAGGACCGGCCGGCTCACGCGAGCCGCAGTGCGGGCAGGCGACGGCCGAAAATGAGACATTGCCGCCGCAGTCGGAGCAGCCAATCAGTTCCTGTTGTACGCGCCCGCCCGTCATGCGTCCCAACGTAGCCGCCTCGCTACCATGGCGCTACGGGCTTTGCCCGGGGTCCACAATCACTATTCCTCGGCCCGGGCCAATCGTCGCCTAGCAGCTCGCCAGAGGAGGATCGCTGGAGCGGCACTGCCGAGATATTCGACGCGGCCCGCGCCGGCGTCCAGGCCGCCTGGGAGGCGCTGGCGGTCGCGCGACGGCCGTCGAGTAAACTGCCCACCTGGCTAACCGTCGCATGAAGCATACCGCAGAACGTCCAAGCGCCGATCCGGAAGCCGCGGCCCTCCGGACTAAACTGTTAAAGGTGGGTGTCGATGGATCGAATGGAAGGCGACCGTATCGCGTGGGTCCGCCACCTTGCCGAAGCGACGGTACGACGGCGTACCCCTTGGCTGTTCCGGGCATTCGAACTCTGATGATCTTCACTGCCGCGACGTATACTTCCAGATCGGCTTGTGAGAGGCCGGGGCGGCCTGGATAACACCCGAGCTGACGAGTGAGCCGCAGATGTCTCACGTGGCTCGTCGAGCAACGCAGCAGTTGAGCAGCTTCTCTCTCCGTCCACATCTGCGAGTTCGGTTTGATCTGCGCTTCATCGCGCGATTCAAACACGGTGCACCTTTGCGCGTCGATATAATTAATGGCTCAATACGTGTTATACAAAACAATACAACGTAAACGTTGACGTGGCCGAACCGCATTTCCTATCGTCGCAATGAGGTCCAGAAAACCTCGTACGGCAGGCGTAATCGTTTTCCCCAGAGTCCTGAGTCCTCGCGCGTATGTCCAGTGACGCAAGCCTAACGGCGCGAGGGAGCGCCTGTCGTTGCTTATTTCTGGCTCCGGACGACTATCTCGACCTCAGAAAGATCGACGGAGAAAACCACAGTGAAAGCGGTAACAAAACAGAAGGCAGACAGAGCTTGCGCCAAAGAGTTGAAGATTTTGGCACGGGTCGAAAAGGATCTCGAAAATGCACGCGGCTCCGGAGCGGTTGAAGACCTCTTCCTTGGGCTTGAGGAAAACTACTCGATGCACATGCGCACCGAGCATCAAAGCGTCCGAGCAAGATGCGAAGCCATCTTGCGCGCCGGCAGTTTGCCGAAGGCGTAACTGACGATCGTAGAGCGCTCCGTAGGGAGCGCTCTACGCATTTGAGCAACGCGGCCGGCAAAAGCCGGCATCTGATGGCCCCGGCACGCTTCTAAAAGGTGGTAATAACCCGTGCGAGACCTGATCATCGAAGCCTTCGACAGCGTCATCCGCCGCGAGATCGCGGAAGCGGACGACGTTCGCAAGGAAATCGCCCAGCGCGGCGTCTATTGGGCTGGCGACGAGATATGCATGCTGCGTCACCAAGTCGCCGCGCTGCGCAAGCGTGTTGCCGAGCTTGAAGAAACCGACGCGTGATCTCAGCAGACCGCGTTCTCCTCGATGCCCTTTGGAACCGTGGCTTGAATCGCTTCGCGCGGCACCGTGTCCGGTTATCACAGTGCGCGTGCAGATCTTTTGGCTTAGCAGTCATCTGCTCGCGCGGGTTTTCGCGGCTGATGCGCTTGCCGGTCTCCGGGTCTTTGATGAACCTTTGGCGGTTCCAGATGATGGGCCCGGCGTACAGCTCATTCTGAAGGATGCCGTTCAAGCGCTTGCGGCTACGGTCAATGGTCGAGTCGTTTCAGGCCCCGCCACGTGGCCCGGGTACGCCTATCTTGTTCAAGGCAGCTGCGATGTCGCGTGGCGAGTTGCCGCCTTCAACGGCTTCTTCATCTGCGGTGTTAGACTCACGAGGGCTTTTCCTTGCCGATGCATTCGATGAGGAAGCGTGACAGCGCTTCAAACGTGTCAAATCGGTTTATGGTGTGGCCCTTATAGACTTCCTTGGAGAACCAGAACATGCTTCGACTGAAGGTGAGCCACGCCGAGGGCATCAAGACATAGTCGAAGATCGCTTCGTTCTTCTCGTCCAGCCGAACCGCGACAACCCATCCCTTCGGCCACCTCACGCGGTATTGCAGCGTCCAGCGCAAGGGCCGGTTTTCATAGTTGCGGCATCTCGCGACCCGAAAGACGACATTCACGGCATTATCGATTCGAAGACATTCAGTCGAAGCATTGAGGGTGGCACGGCGACCAAGTCTCTTAAAAGCGTCTCGAAGGCGAGCAGCATTGCTAAGCTGAAGGGCGGCCCATCGTTGGTGCGCGGCGTATTTGTCAAACCATCCTTGATTGCCGTTGTACCCGATGAGACGATAGATGTTCCGCAGCGCGCCGAAGTGCAAAAGATACGAGGACATGGACGGCAGGCCTGGACTTGACTTGACGATCGTCTTACTAAGCCTGCCTTTCTTCATCAGGACCTTACGAAGCCGAAGCAACATTTCCTCTTCGGGAATGCTGACGCGCCCCTCACGCATAATCTTTTGCGCGCGCCGGAATGCGTCGCGATGGACGATAGGTTGGATGGCATTCTCTTTTCTGATCCAGAGCTCCCTTGGGTTGCGCGTGACCTTGGCGCCAAGTTTCCTGCTTTTGCGATTGTAGGTCAGAACGCCGATATAAGCGTGGTTCCGGAGGAGGTCACCGACAGCCTTTCCAAGCCACGGTCTTCCCTGGCTATTCAAGATCCCTCGCTGGTTGAGCTCTCGGGCAATGGTGGCCTGCGATTTGTGACGGAGATATTCGTGGAGAATCCAATTCACGATCTCGACTTGATCGGGCGCGCCGGGGATGAGCTTGACATGGTCGGTAAGCAAAGATTTGCGCTGGCCGATCGTTAAAATGCCCTTCGGCCTGCATTGATCGTCGACGAGACATCGTTGCAACGCGTAAGCCGTAGGGCCGCCCATTTTGAAGACGCGATGCGTCAGTCGGACTAACCCTGCGAAAACTTTGGCGGAGAGTTCCCGACTGAACTCAGCCGCCATCACTCTCTTAATATTCTTCATGATGCTGGCGAGAACGCTTCCGTCATTGTCGAATTGTTCCGCGCAACAAGCAACCTTGACGCCCGACTTGCGGCAGATGAACGCGTAGTGCGCGCTCTCGTCAACGTCCTGAAAGCGTCCCCACCGGCTCACGTCGAAGACAAGCAGATGAGCGAAGTCAGCGCGTCCGGTTGCACGTCTTCAACCAGTTCGGTAAGGCCCCCCCGGTTTTCGATTTTGAGGCCGCTTTCTCCCTCGTCACGATAGGTGCGGACGATGGTTAGCTTGTGAAGTTCGGCATAGGTCGCGATGACCACTGCCTGATTCTCAATCGAGTATTGCTGATAATCCGTCGACATGCGGACATACTGCGCCGCCCGTAGCGCTTTTTGCGACTGAGGCAGGCGTTTCGCGTGTACAACAAGGGCGTTGCCCATGTTGCCTCCCCGCGGCGATATCGCGCCGCGCCGTATTGCGCATCGCAAACCATTTAGGCGCATCATCAAGTCCGCGCCATCGGAAAGTGTATTCAGAAAGAGTCAACTGCTATGTCGTTTTTCTTGAAAGCACGTTGCGGCGGGCGAAGCGAGCTGCAGAGAAATGCGGGTTTGCGCTTTTGGGCCGATTTTGTTGCAGAAGTCGGTAGGATCGACGCTCTCAGCCGGGGCTGAGATCTGAAAATTTGGGCTCGCGATCTCTTGGCCGCCTGCCCGGCATGGGCTGCGGAGACGGCCGGGCACTGATGCCTGACGCAACAACGCGACGGACGCACTTACGCAACTCATAGTTCGGCCGTGTTGGGTGGATGGAGCGCCAGCTTGGCAAAGCGACGAAGGTTCTGAGCTATTGCTGCAAGCGTAAATTCGAACCGCGCGCCGGCCGGTCCACGCAGTCTTAGGCGGTCGAACCGCAGGATCCGCTTGAGGTGCGCAAACAGCATCCGAACCTTCTTACGATCTCGTCGGGTCTGATCGTAGGCAGGTGTCTTGGCGATAGCCCGGGCGACATCGCGCGCTGCCTCGTGCACGTGGCGTGTGATCTTCCGGCTCGGCGAGTTTGGACAGCACTTGGATTTGAGCGGGCAGTCGCGGCAATCGGCGACGCGCGAGAAATACGAGATAGCGTCATCTCCGCGTGGTCCGCGTGCGCGGCAGGATCTTGCCGCTGCGGCAGACATATTGATCGCGCGTCTCGTCATAGATGAAATCGTCGCGGCTGAACGTGCCGTCGTCGCGCTGTGACTTGTCGATCACCGGGATGTGGGGCGCGATCCCCTTCACATCGACCAGGAAGTGGAGATTTTGGGCCGCCCGTAGGCCGTATCCGCGACGAGCCAGTCGGGTTTGATGCCGAACGTCTTCTCAGTCCTTTCGATCATCGTTTGGGATGCGCCAACCTCGGATTGGCGGATCGCCCGGGACGCTTCGACATCCATGATAATACCGAACTTGATGTCGATGAGGTAATTGTCGGCGTGGGCGAAGAACGCGGCGTTGCGCAGTGCGCCAGTCCACTGCGCGGCTGGGTCGGACGGCGCGACAAACTTCGGCACGACGTCGGTGGCACGACCTCATGCTGGATCGTCGAGATTGGCGAGATAGTCCTGAACGGCGCGCCTAGCCCCCATCGGGTCGATGTCGTGGCGCCATTTATCGCCCGGCGTCGAGCGGCACTTATTGGCGTCCGCCGCGATCAAGCTGGCATCGACGGCGAAACCATTGCCGCCGACAAGGCCAGCCTTGATGCACAAAGCGACGACGCGCTCGAAGACGTGACGAAAGACATCATGATCGCGAAATCTCTCGTTGCGGGCGCGCGTGAATGCCGAGTGATCCGGGATCCTGTCTTCTATGCCAAGGCCGCAGAACCAGCGATAGGCGAGATTGAGCTGAACCTCGCGGCATAGTGCGCGCTCCGAGCGGATCGCGAATACGTAGCCAAGGATGAGCATCCGGATCATCAGCTCCGGATCGACCGATGGTCGGCCAGTGTTGGAGTAATGCGGCGCAAGCTCGACGCGCACCCACGACAGATCGAGAACTGCCGCAATTTGCCGAACCTGATGGTCGTCCGGCACTACGGCCTCGAGGTCGAACGCATAGAACAGATGAGCCTGCTCGCCGTTGCGCCGCCCCATCATCGAATCTCTCCGTCGATAGCCGCTTCACTTTGACGGAATCACGGTTCGCACCGATCCTCAAGGTAGTTCTGCAACAAAATCGGCCCGTAGCCGACATGTCCGGCGCAGCTCTTTCGTCTGCTTCTGACGAGGCAACCAGCAGGATATGGTCGTTGTCCTTGTCGATGATGTTGAACGCCCATCCATCATGGCTGTGGCGATCGCCACGTCGGCCTTCTTTTCCTTATTGCCGCTATTCTTGTTGTAGACGTGGGTCTTGAAGCCGGCCTTGTCGACCATCTTCCAAAATGAGTCGCCGGGAGGAGGTGAACCCCACATACGGCCGTCAGCTGGCAAGCCGACAGCCCTGGCAGCAATTTAGGATTGGATGAATTCTTCAAGCTCGTGGATCATCTGTTTACCGGGTTTGATTCCTCGGAAAGGATATCAATGGCCTTGAGCCTTGCGTCATACTCCTCGTATGTGCCGAGCAGGGCTTGGCCAACTGTCAAGTTGTGCACGGGATCGATAATCGAGGGGGAGTCGTAAGTTAGGGAGGTTGGTCCAGTAAATAGAACTTCTTCGCCACGCTCGTCGCGTCGCAACGTTCGGTCCGTACACCATTTGACGAGTTGCGTGACCTCTCCCTTCCCGGACTCAATGATGGGCGGCAGCTGCCGAACCGAGTAGAAATTCGTCCGCGCAGAATACATCTGCCGCGAATCCGAGCTCATGCGCTCGTCTGGTTGAGCGGTAAGGGTCAGCAGGCGCTTGCCTTTCGGACGCTCGAGCGTACCCTGAATTAGACCGCCTTCTCTGATCAGTCTAATGTGCGCCAGCTTTTTTGGAGCACCAAGAACCTCTCGTCCCGAGGCGAGAGCTGCATCATTTACCGTCACGTAAATGTAAGGGATGTAGTAGCCAGTCTCACCGTCGGGATCACGAACTTGAATTCCTGAATAGCACTCCAAGTATGGCCCGACAGTGCTTGAGCGATAGCTCGCGACTCCCACAATGGCGATTGCAGGGTTTGCTGCAGGTGCTAGCTCCTTCGGCAATAAACAATTCGCCTCGTGCCCCACGCTGAACATAAGGTTTATGGCTTGGCAGCCGAGAAACGCACTGCCACGATTTTTGCCCCCATGGTAAAGAGGCGCATCAAGCGGAATGCCTTTGACGTCGGGCATCGCATCCTCCTTGATCTCAGAATAATTCGCGCGGTTGGAGATTGAGCTATTCATCTCACCGCGCCTCTCCGGTTGTTGAAGCGCCCCTGAAGCGACTGTATTGCGCTGGATGCGATGTGGATTCGGTAGTCCGTACGGCACATCGATCCGGTGATAGCGATCTTCGCTACGCGAGGCCGCAGCGCCGTTTCTGCGCCTTGCACCTCAATCCGCCGGATTAAACGATCCGAAAACATCCGACACGCTTGACCTTTTCCATTCTAGAAGCCGGCAGCTGTCCTGTGCTGCCGGATGCGCCTGATTGTGCATCCATTCCGGCGGAGCGTGCTCACCGATGATGACGTCAAGGCGAGTGGGTGATTCCTATTTGTCTATCAGTCGTTATGCAACGTCGATGCCAGGCACCTCGTGCCGTTTATACGGCTCACTGGCTGACGTCAAATTGCGTACGAGTGACCCGACAACTTTCGACTCTTGTTTTGTTGCCTTGCTCGCTTGTCCGATTGACGACGCGATGTCGAAAGCCCGACATGATCAAGTATCCGGACAGAAAGTCGATGAGGCTCTCTCACGAGTTTTCGCAACAGCATGGCTATCGCCATTGTGTCTCGATTAAACCAGATCAGCGCAACATTATCGCTCGCATGGTCGAAAACGCAGGCCCTGACATCGCCGTCTCGGTGGAGAGTCGGAAGACCTCCAGCGCCTGTGCAAGAGTCACGTGAGGCTGACTTCCCATCAGGTCGGCGCGCCGATTGCACGGAATGGATACTCCAATTCGCAAGTCTTAGGAGAACCTCATGCGTTCTGCGCCCCACTTTTCGATCCACAAGGAGCTCAGCACCGTTCGGCACCGGTATCGCTCCGCTCGCCGGTACCGATCCTATCTCCGAAACCGGAGGAAATTCGGTCGCAAATTGTCGGCGTCTAGAAGGTGGGATAGTTCGGCAAAGCCAATGCAACAATCCAAAGGATGGCTACCGCCTGAGCGGCGGAAGCATGTTCGCGACGTGAAATCGTTATTGAAGTGCTTTAGCGCCAATTTACACGGGTACTGCGCACAAGCTTTGGGCATCAAAGATGATGCGTAGCAGAGGGCAGATCGGCAAGAGTCCGGGGCGTGGTGCAGACCGCAACTCTTGGCTTGCCCGACTTTCAATGCTCGTTCTCAACCATTTTGATCAACATGCCCGTCATCCTTTTTGATGCTGAAAAACCCTGCACCGCCACTGATCGAGGGAACCAAGAGTTATGGGACGTGTGAGCGAAAAAGTCATTTTGGTAACCGGCGGGGCTCGAGGGATGGGGGCCGCTCATGCGCGCCTGCTGGCAGCCGAGGGCGCTAAAGTCGTGATCACCGATATTCTTGACAATGAAGGAGCGACTTTCGCGGCCGAACTTGGCCCATCCGCGATCTATGTGCGTCAAGACGTCGCCCAGCCAGGGGAATGGTGCCAGGCGATCGCGGCTGCGGAGGGCAAGTTCGGCGCGCTGCACGGCCTCGTCAACAATGCAGGCATAGCGAGTATGGCTCCCATCGAGCGGTTCCCGCTCGAGCAGTGGGAGAAGACCCTGGCTGTCAATCTCACCGGTGTATTCTTGGGAATGCAGACGGCCCTACCTGCCATGCGCCGCGCGGGCGGAGGCTCGATCGTCAACATCTCGTCGGTTGAGGGGCTGAGGGGTAGTGCTGGGCTTCACGCCTATGTTGCTTCCAAGTTCGGCGTGCGGGGCATAACGAAGTCCGCTGCCTTGGAGGCCGCCGCGTCCGGCGTTCGCATAAGCTCTATCCATCCGGGCTTCATCAACACTCGGATGACAGAGAACATCGATCTTTCCGGTTTTCCAATTCCGCTCGGGCGGCCAGCCGAGCCGCAGGAAGTGTCACAGGCAGTCTTGTTCCTGCTTAGCGACGAGTCCTCTTATCTTACCGGCTCCGAAATCGTCGTCGATGGCGGTCTGACGATCGGCGTCCCGCAGAAGTGTCAGGCGGTCGAAAACATCTTCTGACTATCAGCGGACGGATTGTCACATCAAACGAGATGGAATGTCGCGATGTATTACACCAGTGGAAATTACGAAGCTTTTGCTCGGCCCCGCAAACCCGCCGGCGCGGACAGCAAGACAGCTTGGTTCGTTGGTTCGGGGTTGGCTGCGCTCTCCGGCGCGGCCTTCTTGATCCGCGACGGGCAGATGCGTGGCGACCGTATCACCATCCTCGAACGACAGACGGTTCCGGGAGGCGCGTTGGACGGTTGTCAGGATCCGGAAAGGGGATTCGTGATTCGAGGTGGCAGAGAGATGGAGGATCATTTCGAGTGTCTCTGGGATCTGTTTCGTTCGATCCCATCGCTCGAACTTGAAGGCGCCAGCGTGCTCGATGAGTTTTACTGGCTGAACAAGGATGATCCGAACTACACACTACGGCGGGCGACGGTGAAACAGGGGCAGGATGCTCATACCGATGGCCTCTTTACACTGAGCGAACAGGCCCAGAAAGAGCTGATTGCCCTTTTTCTTGCCACTCGTAAGCAGATGGAGACCAAGCGCATCGACGAAGTGTTCGGGAGAGATTTCTTCAACAGCAATTTCTGGCTCTATTGGCGGACCATGTTCGCCTTTGAAGAATGGCATTCGGCCCTCGAGATGAAACTTTATCTGCATCGATTCATCCACCATATCGGCGGCCTGCCGGATTTCAGTACGCTGAAGTTTACCAAATACAATCAATATGAATCGCTTGTTCTGCCGTTATCCAAATGGCTGTTGGCGCAAGGCGTCAATTTTCGCTACGGGGTCGTAGTCACCGATATCGATTTCGACATAAAGCGTGGACGCAAGCAAGCCACAGCCATCCGCTGGCTGGAGAATGGCATTGAGGGCAGTCTCATTATTGGCGCCGACGATCTTGTTTTCATGACGATCGGGTCGCTGACCGAAAACTCGGACATGGGGGACCATCACACGGCCGCTAGGCTCAACGAAGGACCGGCGCCCGCCTGGGATCTGTGGCGGCGTATTGCGGCCAAAGATGCGGCCTTTGGACGCCCAAATGTCTTTTGCGGCAATATTCCTGCAAGCAAATGGGAATCGGCGACGATCACGACCCTGGACAAACGCATTCCAGCATACATCCGCAAGATCGCCAAACGCGATCCGTTCAGCGGCAAGGTTGTCACAGGAGGCATCGTTACGGTGAAAGATTCGAGCTGGTTGCTCAGTTGGACCACAAATCGCCAGCCGCATTTCAAGCGCCAGCCCAGCGATCAAGTCGTCGTCTGGGTCTATTCGCTATTCGTCGATAAAGCCGGCGACTACGTGAGGAAACCGATGCAAGATTGTACGGGCGAGGAAATCACGCAAGAATGGCTTTATCACCTCGGTGTGCCGGTTGCGAGTATACCGGAACTCGCCGCTGGGGCCGCCAAGACGGTCCCGGTGATGATGCCCTACGTCACTTCCTTCTTCATGCCGCGGCAGGCGGGCGATCGGCCAGATGTTGTGCCGAAAGATGCGGTCAATTTCGCCTTCATCGGCCAGTTCGCGGAGTCGGGTGAACGGGATTGTATCTTCACGACGGAATACTCCGTTCGGACCGCGATGGAAGCCGTGTATATCCTCCTCAAGATTGAACGTGGCGTGCCAGAGGTATTCAACTCGACCTATGATATTCGCAAGCTGCTTGCAGCAATGGGTAGACTGCGCGACGGAAATGAAATTGAGATCCCGGGACCTGCGTTCCTGCGCGAGCTCATTCTAAAAAAGCTTGAAGCGACTGAGCTTGGCGAACTACTCAATAAATATCACCTGAGTTGATTAAGGCGCGGACGCTGCGGGCGACCGTTCGCTCGGATAGAGAAGCGCTGTCCTGCGCCGTGACGGCTCGGACTCGCCAAGGCGCGGATCAAACGTTCGCGCCGATCTTCCAGGCAACCTTTAGGCGTACTCTGGAATTCGGTGTTCTTTCGGCTTGATGTTATTCTCGCCACACGCATCCGATTAACCACGAGGTGAGGGCGAAACTAGCTAGTGGCTCGTCACAGTGATTTTGATGGTTTGATACCGGCCAGCTTAGGATCGGCAAGTTTTCTGGCGGCGCGAGGATTTCGATGCTTCTGGGGATGCAGGATTCGGCGGGTGGCCGTCCGAACATGTGCGAATAGTATAGATGAACGCCAGATAATGGCCCTGCTTCTCGGTAAAGCGTGCGTCTGGTTTTTGACTCATGGATCGATTCATCCGTGCCTCCTTAGTCGTCCGTGAAGAACAGGTAAGGGGCTGATCTGGAGGCGCTTTTTTTCCGGCTGCGGCGACTTTGTGTGATTGCAGGCTTTGACAGTGCGGTAGCTCGGAACCTGCAATTTGCAGTTTGAGATTCCCTCGAATCGCACGGCATGATTCGGCGCTCGTGTCGGAAGGAGCCGATGCGACCGAAGAAGCCGAAGGCGACGGAGGAAGGTGATCTGTTCCGGGCCATGCTCGAGCAGATCATCAACATGGAGCACGAGCTGGTTCAGCACGCCGGCAAGATCAATTGGGACTGGATCGACTATCGACATGAAGGCGTCGCGCGGGCTCGACAAGCCGCTGTTCCAAAAGCTCGTCGCCGTCGAGTGGATCGACCGGCATCAGAACCTGCTCATCATCGGCCCGACCGGCGTCGGCAAGAGCTGGATTGCTTGCGCCTTGGGCCACAAGGCCTGCCGCGACAACCGCTCCGTGCTCTGTCAGCGGCTGCCGCGGCTGTTCGAGGCGCTTGCCCTCGCGCAGGGCGACGGCCGATGGTTGGGTTGCCGATGAGCTTCGCGCTTTCGCTTCCTTGTAGACGTTGCTGATCGACTCGCGGATGTTGCGACACGGCACCATCGACGAACCGCGTTCGGATGCGAGATAGGCGTGATAGCCATCGATCTTTTGGCGAGCATCTCCTGCACGAGCGCCGGATCAAAGTCGATAGCGACTGCTGCTGACTTTGCCGTCGTTTGTCCCTGTTGCGTTGCTTGGCCTCGGCGAGCTCTCATGCGCTTGACCTTGCCGATGATAGCGTTGCGAGATACGCATCGCCACCCCTCGCAGACACCTAGTGGCCCGCGCTCCACATGCATTGCAGAAGCGACACGTCCTCAGTATCCCATGCCGATGTGGCTTGATTGACCATCGTTCGTCATCGTCACGAGCACGAGTCGATGGTCGTTTTGATTGTCGCCAAAGCAGTGCGTGTCGATGTTTACGCTTGTTCGCCGCTATTCGATGTTCGGAAAAGTTTTTGGCTGCGACGATCGGCCTGCCTTATAAAATAGGCAGACGAACGTGCATTTATGCCCGCGGTTGCATCGTGTCCGGAAAGTTGATCCGCTTACGTTCGCGGCTGTTGACAACATGCATAAACGGCGTTGCAATCACCAGCACGACAAACGGCGGTGAGTTTACCAACTAACAACAGCAGCTAGAACACGACGGCGTTACTGCTCGCACACGGCTACTAGCGTGAGTACCCGAGCGTTTGCGCGGAAGGATGGGCCATGCAGTCGATTCCTTGCTAGGTGTCGTCGGTGCCGGGGATCGTGTCGTTTTCGGAATACTGCCAGAGCTTCCGGTGCCGCGACGCTGACGTCTCCGGAGGTAACAATGCTGACGTCGACTCGACTTCAACCATTTCAACGGCGACGATGCAAACTTGGTCGCTTGGATCAGCCCTGCGGGCAGCAGGCCGCCGGGGCCGCGCCGCGGATGGTCGAGCAGCGCCTGGACGGCCTCGTGCAGATCGTCGAGCGGGGCTCAAACCCACCTTCGAGAAGGTCGTTCAATTCGAGCCGCAGCATCTCGTCATCCCAATTGGTGCGTCGAAGGCCTCGATGAGACGCGACCAAGCGCGAAGCTCGAGACAATACCCGAGAGTGTACCAACAGCAACGGGACAGCTCGCAGAGATGGAAGCAAAAGTAAAAAGATCAAACAGCGTCATAGCAAGTCCGCCGATCTGGAAGCTAAGCGCGCGCTGAACCGCGTGAAGGAGGGTGACCCGGAGGGATATGAGGCCTTCCTTCGCAAGCGTGAGAACCGCGGGGACACTGGCGGTTTCGGCCCGGCTGGACGGGCGAGGCCATAGTCACCACCACATTCCTCGCCGTCGCATTCGCACAACTCTGGCGCGTCGTCGCCATGCGCAGCAGCCGCTCCGGTACCGTTGTCAACGAGTTCACGCGCAATCCATGGGTCTGGCTGCGCTCGGCCTGTACGGCCCTCTGCTCGCAGTCCCTCTCTACTGGCTGCCGATGACCGACGTCTTCCACGTCTGCCACCGACGCTCACGATGTGTAGCATTGTCGCGGGCTACAGCTTGACGCCGATGCTGCTAATTCAGGTCAGCCGCGCCGTCATCGTGCTTGCCAAACGAAGCCGTTAAATGGTAGCCGCGTTGCTTGACTCGAATTCGCCGTCTGCATCATCGTGATCGGCGTGGCCGGATGTATGCTCATGGTCATTGCGCCCTACGGAGTCCTGATCTCCGAGTGCGAGCCTATTGCCCTCAGGCGCCCGGCCGATTCCGTTCGCTCGCGTTCCCGCGGATTACAGCCCCCGATCTCCCACAGCGGACCCAACGTCACTGCAAATTCGATCGCGAGGATGGGATGGCGGCTCGAACAAGAGCTCGTCCGAACGCTCTAGATGTTCTTGTTATGCGGTCAAGTTCGCCCATTCCACAGACCACCGATTGTGACGTCAGAAAGAATAGTGATCGCGTCTCAAGGACGTCAACAGCAGGGGTAAGCCTACAAGATCATGTAGTTGTAGTATTACTGTTTGCACGGCTCTCTGCTGGTGGCCGTTCGCTGACACGGGGGAGCCATGTCGACAGTTCCCAGCGCAATTCGGCGCCTTTGGTGGCGACGCTTTCTTGTTCTTCTGGCGATCGTCGTGGTCATTGCTTTGATCGCAGTCATGACCAGCTCCCAGCTTGGCGCGACAATCGAAGCTCTGACGCCGCCTGCTCTCCCTGAACCGGTTTCCGCGAGCGAGCAGGTTTCGCTCGATCAGGGCTGGAACGCCGAAGACGCCGATCGATTCCATCATAAAGCCCAGGGCACGCAGACCTTACCGATCCCGCTGTCATGGTTTCTCGCCCTGGAAGCGCCGCTGAACTCGCCTTTCGCTATCCCCTTTTTCAAACGAGAACGGTTTTCTGACAACCGCTATTTACTGCGGTTTGGATTCATAGAGTCTGCCGAAAGCGAGAACAATGAGTACGGTTTGCCGATCGGCTTTGCATATTCGCCGTTTCAGTCGATCCGCGGACTTTCGCGTAAGGAGACTGCCGTTGGATTGACCTGTGCCGCGTGCCATACCGGCCAACTGATCTTCAAAGAGAAGCGCTATGTCATTGAAGGCGGCCCCGCCGTGACCGATCTCGGTCAATTGACAAATGCGCTCCGCGCTGCGCTCGCACAGACCGCTTTGTCGGCAAAGCTACCCTTCTTCGACGGTCGCTTCGGGCGGTTCGCGAAGCGCGTTTTAGGAACCGAGTACAGCGATCTTACACGCGTCCAACTGTCCAAGGAGCTCGATGGAATACTTGGTGCTCTGATCGATCAGCCCGCTGGGATCGACGTCACGGAAGGGTTTACCCGCCTCGATGCGCTCAATCGCATCGGCAACCAGGTGTTCGCACTCGACCCCAAGCGCTACGGCAACTACGTCAACCTCAACGCCCCTGTCAGCTACCCGCACATCTGGACATCGTCATGGTTCGATTGGGTGCAGTACGACGGCTCGATTATGCAGCCATTGGTGCGCAATGCCGGCGAGGCGATGGGGGTTTCGGCGGAGCTCAACCTCACCGCCCCGCCCAAGGGGGGACGTTTTGCCAGCAGCATCCCCTTCGATAATCTGCACTGGATCGAACAACAGCTCGCTGGAAAGGACCAGCCGCTGGTGGCGAAAGCCTTCACCGGACTGAATGCGCCGGCCTGGCCCGACAGCTTTCCTGCGATCGACAAAGCCAAGGCCGCCGTGGGAGCCCAACTCTACGACAAACATTGCAGCGGCTGCCATCTTCCAGCGCTGACGCCGGACATCGTGCACGGCAGGGCCCCGGACGCGGAGTTCTGGAAGAACTTCGGCCCTATCCGCTGGCGCGGTCGCGATGGGCAGGAGAAGCAGACGAGGGAATCCGTACTCAACGTCAAGATCATCAAGCAAAGCCATATCGGCACCGATCCGGCCCAGGGCGACGTGCTGCGCAATCGCACCGTGGACACCGCCGGCAGCGAACTGGCCAGGGCGGGCCAGAGCAGCCCAGGACTCGGCCTCGACATCGATGTCTGCCAACGGAAGGCTGACAACACGCTGGATACGATCCACCTCTCGGACCATGCGATGCAACTCTACGCGCTTGCGCTCGGCGCCGTGGTCCAATCCGGCATCGACGAATGGCTTCGGTCGACCGGGACGGTCCAAGCGGAGATCGAAGGCGATCGGCCGAACTGTCTCGCGGCAGGTTTCGGCTATAAGGCGCGTCCGCTGAACGGCGTATGGGCGACTGCGCCGTTCCTGCACAACGGCTCGGTGCCGACGATCTACGATCTGCTCAGCCCGGTTGCGGAGCGCCCACAAGTCTTCCTGCTCGGTGAGCCCAACTTCGATCCTGTCCGCGTCGGTATCGTGACACGGACGGTCGCTCCTGAAGGCAGGACCTACGACAGCAAGGGCTACTTCATCATCGATACGTCGAGGCCCGCCAATCGCAATACCGGCCACGAATTCTCGAACGAGAAGCATGAGGGCGTCATTGGCCCTGCGCTGTCTCCGGAGGAGCGCAACGCAATCATCGAGTTCCTCAAGTCGATCTGAAATTGATTGGGTCAGCTCCAACTGGAGCAATAGCGAAGACCATCTCGCTCCCGCAGGGGGAAAGGTGGACGGAAGCCCGGATCGACCGACCAGGCGAAGCTTTTCGGAGTTAGGGTGCGGCAGCAATGGCGGAACAGAAACAGGGGCCGGCGGCGAAGTTCCTGAAATGGATGATCGCCAAACATCCGGATGCATTGTTCGCATTCATCCGGCGCGTCAGGCCCAACCTGGCGTTGGGCGCCGCGGGGCCGGTGTTCATCACCCGCTTCCCCGACGTGCAGGAAGCGCTGAGCCGCCCCGACATCTTCAACGTCACCTATGCGCCAATGATGGACCCTTCGGTCGGCCCCTTCATGCTCGGCCGCGACTGCACCGAAATAAACCAGCGCGACAAGGGTATCATGCGCGCCTTCATGCGCATGGAGGATCTGCCGGCAATTCGCCAGAAGGTGCGCAGCCTCGCCAATGCGTCTGTCGAAAAGCAGATCTATACCCAGAACCAGATCGACGTGGTCAGCACGTTGTCGCGCCTGGTGCCCATTCAGCTGACCCGAGAATATTTCGGCTTTCCCGGCCCCGATCTGGCCTCGATGTTCCGCTGGTCGCGCGCGACGCAATATGACATGTTTCACAACCTGGACAAAGATCCGAAGGTGCACCAGGACAACATTGACGCTGGGCAGGAGATGCGCGCCTATCTGACACAACTGCTCCCGCAGCGGCGCGAGCAGCTGAAAAATGGGGCGCCGCTCGAGGACGTGTTCAGCCGCCTGCTGAATAGCCATTTTGACGATTCGATCGGCTTCGCCGATGAACGCATTATTACCAATATGATGGGCACACTGGTCGGCGGGATTGAGACCACATCGGCGGCCATCGTGCAGCTGCTCGACGAGTTGTTCAAGCGCCCGAGGATCCTGAAGGAGGCCATCGACGTCGCCAGCAGCAACAATGACCATCTGATGTATCGCTATTGCTGGGAAGCGCTGCGCTTCAACCCGATCAATCCGTTCGTGGTGCGCCACTGCCGGACCGATTACCGGATAGCCAAGGGCTCGCTGCGCGCGACGACAATCAAGGCCGGCAGCACGGTGCTGATCTCGACCCGGTCGGCGATGCGCGATGGCTTGCAACTGCCGGCGCCGTCCAGCTTCGCGATCGACCGGCCGGAGTCGGTCTACATGCATCTGGGCTACGGGATGCACACCTGCCTCGGCGACCAGATCAGCCGCATCCAAGTTCCGGAAATCGTTCGCCGCATCCTGCAAATCCGGGGCGTGCGTCCCGCCGCGGAGATTGACTACGCAGGAGGGCCGTTTCCAGAACGTTATCCCATCACCTACGACACCCCCATCTGAAGGGCGGACTTCCCAGCAACGAGCCGCGAGTAGGGACTGATCCGGCCGCTGGCGTGGCGGCCTCTGGCGTCAGCACTAGGTCGGTCGTCGCGAAGTCTCCGTCACGCGATGCGCGTGAGATGCGTGAGGCAATAATCAATCGTGTCGGTAGTGTGTTCCGGCTGCGAAACACATCAATAGATGAGAGGCAGAGCTTCGCATGCGCGGCTACTACATTGGCTGACCGAGGAAATGGTTTAAGCGAACGGAAGCCGTATGACGCTGAAGAGGGCCTCGGCAACCGGCAGTTATGCACGAACCTCGCGGAAATCAGCGCAACAGCAATGATACGGTCAAACGGCACCCGCAGGATCACCATTACGCACGACGCCGACGACTACAAACAGCTCTGCTCGCTGATACACTCTTTCGACGCTTGGCGCCCGTTATGACAGGCGAATAGGACAGGCAAACCGTCAATTTTACCGGCTTCTTCATCGATCTCGCGGCCGCATTGGTCTGCGGTTGCACGCGTTTCCCCGTAGCTGTCCGGATTGGCAAGTGTTGGAACACGGTGTTCTACTTGAAAGAACACCGGCTGAGGGATTTTATACTTAAACTGTCTTTTCACTAAATTCCGGTGGCGAGGCCGCGGGACTGCATCGTCTCGCGGCCCCATTGATTTTTCGTCGTTGAGGTCCGGGCCAGCTCCTCCACCGAATTCCGACTCTTTACTCCCAGAAGGGGTAATCGCTTCGATCGCCCGTTGGCATTCAGACGCGTCAAATTCGCGCCGTCGGCAAGTCCTCGCTGGACAGCATTCCGGAGTATGTTGTCGTGGAGTGCACATGGCTGCTGCCAACCTGATCGACAGTAGCGACGGCGATCGTACGAAAACGCGCTCCGCATCGAACATGGCGCGTGGTGTTTGACGTCCCAAGATGGCTGGAGTTCTCCCATCAAGACAGCTTCGGCCGAGCTTGTTTGGCTTTCTAGCTCTGCCAAAGGGCAGAGCCAGACTGATAAAACAAAGTCGGCTCGCTGTCGCGCGCGCCATCGAAAACTGCCCCCTCGACGTCACGAGGAATTGCCCCCTCCTGGGATAGCCGAGGAGAGAGCGAATGAACGAGGAACGAATCGAAGGCTTGTCGTGGAGTAATTCACAGGGGCAGGTGATGAATACGCCGGATGACGTGACGGAGATGTTGCACCTGAGGGTGTGTGGGTGAGGTCTGAAGCGGATTGCGCGCCAGCTGGGCTGCAGACGGTGAAGGACTACGTGGCGCGGGTGGGTGAAGCCTTCAAGTCGCCTGAGCGGGCGAAGCGGGTCATGGCCTTGAAGGCTGGCTGCGCGAGAGGTTCATTCGACATCGCGGCAATGCGGATGCGGTCCGTCACGACCTGTTGGCCGAAAACGGCTTGGCGGTCAGCCGGCGAACGCTGCGACGCGCCGTGCAGCCCTACCGCCAGGCACTGAGGGCCGAAGCTCTGGCGACGACCCGGTTCGAGACGCCCCCGGGGCGGCAGCTACAGATCGACTTCGGCGAGCGTCTGGTCGATATCGGCGGGGCGAAGGTCAAAGCATTTGTGTTCGTGGCGACCCGCGCCGAAAAGCAAGAGCACTGGTTCGCTGGGCTCGAGAGCGCATTCACGACCTTGCCGGAGGAAGTGCTGAAGGACAATCCACGCGCGCTCGTGGTGCGCCACGACAGGTGAGCCGGTCGGTTCAGTTTAACGACAAGCTCATCACGTTCGCGAAGCATTGGGGCTTCCGTCCTCGCGCCTGCGCACCGTATCGGGCGCGCACAAAGGGCAAGACGGAGAATGGCGTCCACTACGTGAAGAAGAACGTGATCGCGGAGCATTCCTTCGCGAGCTGGGAGGCATTCGAGACGCATCTCGCCGAGTGGGAGGGCGGGGTGGCGAACGTACGTATCCACGGCACGACGGGCGTGGCGCCGATCACTCGCTTTGCGTGTGACGAGGTACACCGGTCGAAGCCGCTCGGCGTCGCTCGGATCGCCGCGCGAACTGGCCCGCGTCGTCGGCAACGATTGTGCTGTCGAGATCGACACGGCCAACTACGGTACCCTGGCGGCTGATCAGCGAGCGCGTGGCGGTGACGGTCGCGGCTGGCGAGGTGCGCATCCACCATGGCATGCGCGAGGTTGCGGTCACAGGCAATCGGAGGATCGCCGGCTGCGGATCGTCGAGTTCGCCCACCTCGACGGGGTTGCCTGTCGCGATGGCGCGGTCTGCCAACCAGCAACCGCGACACCGACAGTGCCGGCGCCTTCACCACTGCGCTCGTTGTTACGTCCTCTTGCCGAATACGAAGCTACGATCGGAGGGAGCTTCTGATGGTGCGTACAAAGAAGGTCACCGAAGCACCAATCGATTGGCTGGGGGACATGCTGGCGCGCTCGCAGCTCTCCGGCATCCGCGACCAGCTCGACAACCTGCCCGACGAGACGGCGCGCGTGAACCTGTCGGCGCATGAGACGCTGATCCTACTGTGCGAGCGCGAGGTCGTGCGCAAGGATCATAGGCGCAGCCGTCGATCGACCGAAGCAGATCCGCGACCTGGCCGCGTCACGTTGGATCGCCAACGGCGAGAACGTGCTGCTGCTCGGCGCGCTCGAGTCAGGTTCATGCTGCCCATCTCGCTACCCCCTTGGAGTTGAAGTTCTTTTTGACCCGGATCGCCAGACGATGGCCGCCGGAACCGCCGCGCCCTTGACTTGGGGATGTTCCAGATCAACCGCTTTGACCATCCACGGTGCGCCTTTGCACAGCTGCTGCGCAGCCAAGCTCTGTTCTTCGATCAGACGGCGAACCGTCGAAGGACTGACTTTCAACGCAGCTGGGCGCGCTCGTCCTCTCGGTAGGCCGCGATGGCGTGTTGGTTGCGCAGACTGCGAACGCGGACGCGGGCCCAACTGTTGCCACGCCCTGTCGACCTACTGACGCGGTTGAGAACCGCGGCGATGGTGCTGTCGGGCATCTGACGCGCGAGGACACGAACGAGATCGACCACATCCGCCGCGGTGCTCGCCGGTGCGGTTCCTCCTCACCTGCAATGCCGTGTAATCGCCGCCATGCCAGTGGACAATCAAGTCCAGCACCTCGTCGCGGATGCGCACAACGATCTCATTGATCAAGCTTCGGATGATCCTGTTGCGCGTCGCAGCTGTTGCACCCGGACTTTCCCAAGCTCTCTTGAGTTCGGAACCAGGCGCAAGTAACCGATCGCGATCGATGTCGCTCAACGTCATCTCCGGCGTAGCCAACAACGTGTCGCGCTCGCCCTCAAGCTCGCGGACAGTGACCAGGCGTTCGTTCCAGCGCCGCTCCAGCTCGCCGGCAACAAGGCGATTGTCCGGCTCGACAGCCTCGTATCGCCGACGAGCGCGAGTTGCCTCGTAGCGTGCCTGCTCCAGAGTCAACTCGAGCTGACGCAGCTTGTCGGCGTGTTCACGGCCGCGCGCTTCCATGGTCGCCAGCGCCGCCCGTATACCCAGCGGCTGCAGCCGCGCGATGACCCCCGCGCTGATCGCGCGATCCGCGCGCAGACCGCCTAATGAGATGCACGGGTCTCCACCATGGTTGATCTGGCTACCGCGGCAATGATACCGCCCGACAGTACTGTGCGTACCGCTGTAGGTAACGTGAAGTTTGCTGCCGCAGTGGCCGCAACGAAGAACCCGCGAGCAGGCCTTCGCCGCTGCGAACCGAGCCTCGACTCATGAAGCTTTTTCCGTTGGCGTTGTCGGTGATCAGGCCCTGATTCTTCTCGAACTCCGCCCACGTAATGTAGCCCTCATGGTGGTCCTTGATCAAAACCTCCCAGTCGTTGCGCTCGCGCCGGAAGCCCCGCACGATCCTCTTGCGGCCGGCCTCGATCGTCACTCGACTGCCCGAGCGCCCGAAGACATAGGCGCCAGCATAGGCGGGATTGGTCAGGATGTGGTAGATCGTATTGTACACGGGTAACTTCCATTCGACGTGGCGCCCCTCGGGGCCATGGCCGACCCCCGGGCAAAGTGATTCGCTCCTGCCGTAAGCAGAGGTGGATCTGGCGCAGTGTCTGCATCTCGGCAAACTTGGTGAACACGAGTGCGAGCGCCTCCTGAATGCGCCGATCAGGGTCCTTGTTGATCCGATCGTTGGAGACCTTGAGGTAGCCGATGGCGACGTTGAGGAAGAGCTCACCCCTGCGTGCCTTCTGCTTCAAGGCTTCAAGCGAGCGTTGCCGAAAGATAGATAGCTCCATCTCGCTCATCGTGCCCTTCATGCCGAGCAGAAGGCGATCGTTGGGATAGCGAGGATCGTCGACGCCATCCTCACCGACGATCAGTGTTCCAACGAGCCCGCAGAACTCCAGGAGCGTGTGCCAATCCCTACCGTTGCGGGCCAGCCGAGAGGCCTCAATCGAGACCACAGCGCCAACTTGCCCTTCGCAAATGGCGGCGACCAGCCTCTCGAATCCGGGACGCGCGGTGCCGCCACCAGAGCGACCGAGTTCGTCGTCGATTACGGCCACCTCGCTCTAGCCCAGCTGCCGGGCAAGGTCGGCCAAGCCGTACTAGCGGCGCTCGCTCTCGCGGTTGTTGATGACCTGGTCTGCCGTCGACTGGCGAACGTAGACGACGGCCTGGCGAGCAAGGTGCTCAGGTGTGATATTGCTCACCGCCGTCCTCCCGGTTCACGTCGTGTGCCTCGACTGCGCTGTCGGTGAGCGCTTCGGTCAGAAGCTCCTCCCAGCATTTGCTGTTGGGCTTCGATTGGAATGCTGCTCTATGTCGGAGGGCTCTCGAACAGATCCCCCTGACGACGTGATGCGTCCGCCATGACGGCCTCCTCGCGAATGGGACGATTCCCTGGAAGAGGAGACTAAGAGCGCCTCGACAAGAAGACGCGCTCCAGTAGACGATCCACCGGAAGCTGCGGATCAGCTTTGAGATGGAAGGAAGCGGCGGCGGGAACCGCCATCCATGCCGGCAGCAGCGTTAAGGTGGCATCAGGTTGTCTGATCACAAAATGCGTCTCACCCCCAAGCCGCTTGCAGGAGACAATGACGACTGACGCTCCGCATCGCGGATGGAACGCGTAAAGGATCTCCACCTCAGATCCCAGACACCCGGCATTATGACGCTGGTCCGCCAGGCGTCGGCAAGACGCACCTGCCGATTGCTCTCGGGCGAGAGGCGATCCTGGACGGGTACACGGTGCAGTTCACCACGGCAACGACGCTGGTCGCGGGCCTCGCCAAGGCGCACGGCGAGCAGCATCTGGACAAGAAACTGCTCGCGCTGTCGAAGCCAAAGCTACTAATCGTCGACGAACTCGACTACCTGCCCCTGAACCCGACGCTGCGCATCTGTTCTTCCGGCTGGTCAGTCGCCGTTACGAAACCGGCGCCATGCTGATCACGTCGAACCGCAGCGTTGCCGAAGGGGCAGTTCTTCATGACGAAAAGGGGGCAGTTCCGGATGGCGTTCGACAGACTATGCTCAAGGTTGAACCCGGGCCAACTCAGCATCAAGGGCGGATAGATCCCTACCCATTCTGGGGAGGTCTTCGCTACAATGCCTCCTGATATGCTGCCCCGGCGACTACAGTTTTCCAAGACAGAATGAATAGCATGACTCACCACGTGGATCTCGGACCCGGTGTGGCAAGCATACCAGCGCCAAGAAATCTTCCAAACCGTTCCGATCAGGGAGTGAGTTGGAACAAGTCCTACGAAGCCATCAACGCTTGTGGCCAAAAACCTCTTTTACGAGAGTTACTCACGCAACTACGTCAGCCTGCTGTCTTTCCCACTATGGCAAGGATCGCGGCGGATACAACTGATCTGGGCGTCAAGTTCGACGAGGGCACGACAGCAACGTTTTCGCTCGATAGAGCTAACGCCGTTGTGCGAGCGATCGACACGTCTGACGATCAATCAAGGCACGAAAGCTCTCGCGCGATCCCAAGTTGCGTTGTCCAGTAGGTCCACGGCGGCAGCGTCGTGGTATCCAGTCGCGTTGCCTTGATCCGAGAATCGCGGCGATGATGCGCCGAGAGCTGTTGGACACAAGAACATCAAGGAGCGCAGACAACATGCGATAATTGGAAAGCCGCTGTACTACGCATATGACTCTGGCAGACGAAAGCTCTCTCTGCCGGTGACCGCGGACACGACGTTGGCAATGGAGGTTTCGCACTTAGCATGTGTTTTGACCAAGAAACTTACGAGAACCACTCAATACGAGACGAGGTGATGATTCCTTGCCTAGTCTGGACCTCGACGCGCGACACCTGGCAAGCTGTTTGCTTGTGCCGGAGCCCGGTTCAGGCAGCCATCGCCCGATGTTCGCCATGCCCTGACTTCTTCGCACTTGCAATCTCAGAGGCGTCCTCATGTCATTCCCTTCGCGGACGGTTGCACCCGAACCGTGTCGACCTTGAGAACGTCGGAGCTTCCTTTGGGAAGGGCGGGGCGGGTTCCAGATAGGGCGTGGAAGCGCAGAAGCCCGCCAGGAATATGTAGATCCAAGCATTGCCTACCAAGGAGCCTTCGTCCGAAGTGGCCGTCAAAGTCAGCCGTCTGAGACAGGCGGAGATCTCGGAAGGGAAACCAAATGCACCCGGCGGGTCCCCGTCGGTGCATCCATTCCGCTCACCGTCAGATGTGTCGATGCCATGCTCCTCCTTGGAAGGCCAATGCCAAAACAGAGCCCCGAAAACGACATCATGACAGAAGAATCAGATATCAGATCTGCGAACGCAAACATTCGTGCAAGCACTGTCTGGACAATTGTGCTCGGCTTTGCCGCGGATCCGTTGATGCGTTGGAGCTGGCCTGACCCAAGGCAATACCTTAGGAGCATGCCTCAGTTCATTGACGCCTGTGGGGGCCGAGCATTTGCACATGGCACAGCCTACGTCGCGGGAGAGATTCGTGGCGCGGCCCTGTGGCTGCCTCCCAACGTGCAGCAAGACGAGGAGGCATTGGATGCAATCATGGCGCTATCCCTGCGCCCGGAGATTACCGAGGATATGGCACACTTGCGGCGGGGAATGGCCGAACATCGTCCCCACGAGCCACATTGGTATCTGCCGCTCATTGCCGTCGATCCGAACTGGATCGGAAAAGGGCTTGGCACGTTGCTGATGAAATACGCCCTTCAACGATGCGATGAGAACGGCATTGTTGCCTACCTCGAAAGCTCGAACCCTGAAAACATTCCCTTTTACCAACGTCACGGCTTCAAGGTCGTTGGTGAGATACAACACGGTTCTTCGCCGCCGCTCACGCCAATGTTGCGAACGGCTTCATTCCGACCCAGCAAGGCCGCGCCGCCGGATCGGCTCGTCACCCAAACTCAAGCATAGCTCCGCCTCATCCCGTTAGGATTGATTGCCAATAACCTGACATGACCGCGTTCGGTCAGGACGGCTTATGTTCGCGGCCCAGACAACTGAGCACGTGAGGCGGCTCGCCCGGCCTGCGAAAAGCATACGAATCGTCTCTTCGGCAAAGTTGGCATGTCTGATGTGAGAGCTGGCGGGGTCAAATCCACTAAGCGTGGGACATTGCCACGGGCGGCTGCATCGATTGCGGTCGGGCTCCAGACAATTTTCATCTAGGGGCCACAGAAAGCGATGAATGGCGAGACGCGTATGGCCGCCGAAACCCGATCCAGCCCAACTCAATTCGCGGACCGCGAACCCATCGATGCCAACATTCAGGATGTCCAGGGTTGCTGTTCCCCTGTTGGAGAATTTGCGACGCCACTTCCAAAGGCTTGAGCACATCTTTGCCGATCGCAGGCGCTGGGTCGTCGAGCGCACCTTTGCGTGGCTCGGCAGATGTCGGCACCTGTGCAAAGACTTCGAAGGTTCCGCCGCTACCGAGCTCGCTTGGCTGCTCGTCGCCCAACTGAGGCTCCTAACTCGCCGATTGGCTGGCCTTGAGAGGTCTATGCTTTTTGAGTGAGGCTCTCAGGACAGGCGCTCGGCGAATTTCGAACCTCGACCTCGGGGCTGCTCCAACTGGTTTACTTGACTGTGCCGTCTTGACGAGCCTAGGCAGGGCCTTCTATATGTGGTGTCGTCTTGGTTTTAAGTTCGCATATATGGTGGCGCGGAGTTGGGGGGAACCCATTGTCTCGGCCGCGGCTATTCCGAGGCATTAGCGCGACAGCGCTGGGAAGGCCGACAGCCGCAGCGACCCGCGAGCCAGGAGACCTAATGCGACAGAACGCATGTGCCCGGGTGGGTCGCTTGCAGCCGGGGACATTTGCCCGGTCTCCTCGCAAGTCGTCCGCACGGTCCCAGCCCCCAAATATCACGGGGTTGCCGATGTCGGCGTCTTACGATTTCGATCAGTATGGTCATCTCATTGAGCTGCCGAGTGTGCGGCAGCCCTCAGCGCAGGCAAAGGTCTTGTGCAGCCCCCAGCATTGCCGGCTCCCCTGCCGAGGCCCCCCCGCGATCGCCAACTCCGTCTGACCTTTCGCTCGATCGGTCGCGCGACGACCTGCTGACCTCGTTTGGTAGGCTGACGCTGACCGACCGCTATCTGCTCGCCGGCGAAGGCCTCCAGGACATGTTCGCCCGAGTGTCTTGCGCCTTCGCGGACAATGTTGCGCATGCCCAACGCCTATATGATGCGATGTCTCGGCTGTGGTTCATGCCGGCCACACCGGTGCTCTCCAACGGCGGCACGCCGCTCGGCCTTCCGATCTCGTGCTTCCTCAACTCAGTCTCGCTCGAAGGCATCGTCGGCACCTGGAACGAGAACGTCTGGCTTGCTTCCAATGGCGGCGGCATCGGCACCTACTGGGGTAATGTTCGCTCAATCGGCGAGAAGGCGAGGGGCGGCGTCACCTCGGGCATCATCCCGTTCATCCACGTCACGGACGGCCTCACGCTGGCGATCAGCCAGGGCTCGTTGCGGCGCGGCTCGGCGGCGGTCTATCTCGATATCCACCATCCCGAGATCGAGGAGTTCCTCGAGATCCGCGAGGCGTCTGGTGACTTCAACCGCAAGAGCCTCAACCTGCATCACGGCGTCAACGTCACCGACGAGTTTATGCGTGCCGTGGGCGCCGGCACCGCATTCGCTCTGCGCAGTCCGAAGACTAACGAGGTCGTCCGCGAGATCGATGCCCGCCAGCTGTGGCAACGCATCCTTGAGAACCGGCTGCAGACCGGCGAGCCTTATCTCTTGTTCATCGACACCGTGAACCGTGCGCTCCCCAAGCACCAGCGCGAGCTCGGCCTCAAGGTCTCGACCTCGAACCTGTGCAGCGAGATTACCCTGTCGACCGGCATCGATCATCGCGGCGAGGAGCGCACCGCGGTGTGCTGCCTGTCGTCGCTCAACCTCGAGACCTGGGACCAGTGGAATAAGGAGCCATCGAGGACGTCATGCGCTTCCTAGACAACGTGCTCAACCACTTCATCATCATGGTGGCGCCGGACGAAATGAAGCGTGCCCGCTACGCCGCCCTGCGCGAGCGCTCCGTTGGCCTCGGCGTCATGGGCTTCCACTCGTTTCTCCAGGCCAAGGGCATTCCAATGGAGGGTGCCCTGGCCAAGTCATTCATCTGAACATGTTCCGAAAACTTCGTCGCGATGCCGATGCGGCATCCGTGGCGCTCGCTCGCGAGCGTGGCCCGTGCCCGGATGCCCTGGAACGCGGCGTGATGGCGCGCTTCAGCCACAAGATCGCAATCGCGCCGACCGCCTCGATCAGCATCATCTGCGGCGGCACCAGCGCCTGCACTGAGCCGATCCCGGCCAACATCAACACGCACAAGACGCTATCCGGCGCCATCTCGGTGCGCAATCCGCACCTCGCTAAGGTGCTGGCCGCGAAAGGCGCCGACACCTCGGCGACCGGGGAGTCGATCATCGCGCACGACGGGTCGGTCGCCCATCTCGACGTCCTGTCGGAGCACGAGAAAGCGATCTTTCGCACCGCTTTCGAGATCGACCAGCGCTGGATCGTCGAGCTTGCCGCCCGACCGCGCCGCGTTGATTTGCCAGAGCCAGTCGATCAACCTCTATCTGCCGGCCGACGTCGATAAGTGGGACCTCCACATGCTGCACTGGACGGCGTGGAAGCGTGGGGTGAAGAGCCTCTACTACTGTCGATCAAAGTCTATCTCGCGCGCGGCGTTCGCCGGCAAGATTGCCGGGGATGCAACGCCGACGCAGCAGCCGGCGCGGCAGCGCACCGACTATGAGGAGCGCCTCACATGTCAGTGATCGATCTGTCGCGCGCCGATCCGCGCACGTTAATCGGCAAAGGACGCGTCGGCCTCTTGACTCGACCGGCAGCTATGACGTCGATCGCTATGCCTGGGCTTACGAGTTCTGGAAGCGCCAGCAGCAGACCCACTGGATGGGCGAGGAGGTGCCGCTCGGCGCCGACCTCAACGACTGGGCTTCGGACCGCGTCACCGACAGCCAGCGCGCGCTGCTCACCCAGATCTTCCGTTTCTTCACTGCCTTACTTCAAAGCGCCTCGGGCGGTCATTCCGATCTACGATTGGAGCGGCTTCTACGTCGGCATCAATGGCGGTGGTGGCTCTGCGCAGCAGTGCTGGGACGTGGTCAACGCTGGCGGCGTGGTCGTCGCTCCGCCTGTTGGCATGGGGCGCCATAATGCGACGGGAGGCACGGTGGGCGGTCACATCGGTTACCGCTGGCAAATAGCGAACTCGGTGTTCGGTCTGGAGACGCAGGGCAATTGGGCCGATTTCAAGGGCTCCAACGCGAACCTTGCTTTCGCAGGCGTCCGGGATGACTCCACGCTTGATGCATTCGGCCTGTTCACGGGCCAAGTCGGCTATGCTTGGAATAACGTGCTGCTCTATGTAAGAGGTGGGGCTGCAGTCGTCCGTGACAAATACCGGGTCTCCGATTTTGCGACCGGGCTCACTATCGGCAACGGCAGCGAAACTCGTTGGGGAGGCACGGTAGGGGCTGCCTTGAATTTGGCTTTGCTGCGAACTGGTCCATCGGAGTTGAATACGACCACCTGTTCATGGGTCGTCGGGATGTGGATTTCTTTTTTTCACCCGGACTCGTGGGTGTTCCGGTGGGCGCTTTTGCAGAGACTGCCCGTATCGGTCAGGACGTCGATAACGGCTTGGTCCGTGTGAACTACCGTTGGGGTGGCGTGATCGCCACGACCTATTGATCGATCTTCGCCAAAAATGGATGTCCAAACACTTCTGCACTTTGGTCAGGCGGAAAGTTGTTGCTGATATAGCGGTCGCATATTTATGTAGCATTGTTCCGGCAATGTGCCGCGGCCGTGTCGCGGCCAAGTTGAGGCAGGATTGGCCGGCAGGAAGGGCGCCGACGACGCGGGTTCGCACCAATATCCTGAGCTGCATCGCGGCATAGAAGCCTTGGCGACAGGACTCGCATCAATAGCGCTATCGGCTTCTTGTCGGTACATCGGCTCGAGCTGGTCAGGCGTGGTGCAAAGGAATCTGGCTGATCTGGTTATGACGCAGCGCCACGGCGAAGATCGCGGCGAACTCAAGCGTGCTGCCGTGGTCGAACGCCAGCCGCTTAGTAGCTGGCTGCGCCGATTTCCCGGACCCGTGCCCCCACCTGCATCACCGTCGGCTTTCCGGCCGTCGGAGAATGATGAGGCAAAAAATAGTTGTGTCACCGTCGTGGTTAACTCGGACCTCGCTTAGGGAGACACAGGTCATCGATTACCATCGTTCCGGTCGGCCGCAGCACGCTCATCGCACGGGCAGCGCACTGAAATGCGAGCCGAGGTGCGAGCCGGGCGCACCTTCGAGCTACGACTTGGTCGACCAGGTCGAGGCCGTTCTAACCGACCTCGGACGAAAGGCCGACGAGCGGTCGAAGCGGCGCTCGTGCGAGGGTGGGACATAACGTCGACGACGTGATGGCTTGCGTCATCGTCGCTGCCGATCTCTGCGCCCGATGAACCTGCCGAACCCCCGCTGGCGCGGATCAATTGGGAGCGCCTCGGCGAGCGGATGCAAAATCTCGAGAGGTGGATCGGCAGCGCTGAAGCGGAACTCTTGTGTTAGGACAGAAACGCGGCCGTCATCCGAGCCGCATTGCCAGCGTCTGCTCGTAGTAGATCACCTCCGCGAAGCCACGGCCGAGGAAGACCGCCAGCGGCTCGGCGACGAAATCAAACGCGAAGGGGGAGGATTTTGTCCGATATTTGTCGGTTTTCGTTCGCAGCGGCACTGACGCCGCCGCGACATCATGTCGAGCAGCAGCCGCGTCTGCGGCGAAGGCAGACGGACGTACGACCTTTTACGGCCCTGAACATCGGCCTGAGCGGCTCTCGAGCAATGAAGCTACCGAAACGATATAGCCTATCCGGAGACTTTCGTTCATCTCGATGTGTTAGGCCCGCTGGCATTGGCATATGTTCGAAGAAAAGCGCGAAGCCGTGCCTGCCATTGATCAGCGAACATGACGGATGTGCGGATTGACACTTCGACGTGGGAGCGCGAGTACGGCCCCGCGGGTCGGTCAAAATCCCCCGGGTAGGGTCACCTGAAACTCCCCCACCTGATGATCTCCGGCAGCGCCGCTGAACAGCGGTAGCCGGGTCAGGCAGGATGTTTATTTTCGTCCCCTTTTATCCAGCAAGGGGACTGGGAGTTGAACGTCTTGAAGGCGCATCTGCAAAGCACTGTATTTACATTACTTGATCGCAACGCCAGCCAGCGCGAGATCCACAGGCTGACGGGTATCGATCGCAAGACGATCCGGCGTTACCAAGCGCTGCGGGCTGGTACGAAGGCAAATTCCCCCGGGGTGACCGCCGGCTCGGCGGGCGCGGATAGCCAAATTCCCCCACCCCGACCACCGGCTTTTGGGGTGTCGGAAGCGACAGTTGCCAGCAGCCTGGCCCGCTCGGCCTGCGAACCATATCGGGCGTGGATCGAAGAACAGGTCCGCCTGAGGCGGAATGCACAGGCGATTTACCAGGACCTGGTCGATCAATTTGGCTTCCTGTCCAGCTACCAGAGCGTCAAGCGGTTCGTGCGCACGTTGCGGCACGCTGATCCCGAGCAGTTTGATCGACTCGAGTTCCTGCCTGGCGAGGAGGCCCAGGTTGACTATGGCGAGGGCGCGCTGACGATTGATCCCAGGAGCGGCCGTTACCGTCGTCCCCGCCTGTTCGTGATGACGCTGCGCTACTCGCGGCGCAGCTTCCGGCGGGTGGTCTGGCAATCCAGCCAGCAAGTCTGGGCGCAGCTTCACGAAGAGGCGTTCCGGTATTTTGGCGGGGTCCCCAGCTATGTCGTGCTCGACAACCTGAAGGAAGGCGTTCTCAAGCCGGATTTGTACGAGCCCGAGCTCAACCCGATTTACAGCGCGATGCTGGCTCATTACGCCGTGGTCGCCGATCCCGCGCGGGGTGGCCGATCCCAATCGGAAGGGATGCGTCGAGAATGCGATTCAACACACCCAGAGCACCGCGCTGGCCGGACGGCGCTTCGAGACGCTGGAAGCCCAGAACGAGTTCTTGAGGCACTGGGAGGAGACCTGGGCCTCCAAACGCATCCACGACAGCACGCGTCGTCAGGTCGAGGCCATGTTCCAGGAGGAGAAGCCCCACCTGCGGCCGTTGCCGGTGGCTGCCTTCCGCATCTTTACCGAAGTCGTTCGGACCGTCTGCGACGACACCACCGTGCGGGTCGACAACAGCTATTACGCCGCGCGGCCCGCGCCCATCGGCAGCCAGGTCGTGGTGCGCATCTACACTTCCACTATCGAGATCCGTGATTGCCATAGCCATGCGCTGCTGCGTGTTCATCCCCGGATGACGCACCCCGGTTCGGTCGTTCTGCCGAGTAGCGAGCGGCCGTTCAACCCGTCGCGGCAAACCACCGTGCTGCTGGCGAGCGCCGAGCGCATCGGGCCGCAGACCCGGGCGTTGTGTCAGCAGATGTTCGACACCGAGGGGCGCCCCGGACAACGCGCGATGTGGGGCATTGTCGGGCTGAGCCGGAAGTATCCGGCGCGGTTGGTCGAGCAGGCCTGCGCACACGCCATCGACAACCGCATCTACCGCTACAAGCACGTGCGTGCGACCGTCGAGCGGCTGTTCGAACAGGCGATCGAGCTGGTTGGAGCGACGCCACGACCGGCATCGCCGCTCACCCAGGATCATCCGCTGATCCGTTCCCCGGCCGAATACGGCGATCTCTTCAGCCGTGCTGCGCGGCACGACGCCGACGACAATCCCCGGCAGGCCGGTGCTCACGACAGCCGCGCTCGTGTCGCCTGCGCAACCCCGGCCAGCTCCGGCGCCACGAGCGCTCCCACTGCATCTTCTCACCTCAAACTGGAGACCCGACCACATGATGACCATGCCGGAAATTGAGCGTTGCCTGCGACAGCTGCGTCTGTCGGGCGTCCGCGACACGCTGCAGACGCGTGTGCTGCAGGCGCAGGGTGCCAACCAATCCTTCCTCGAGACCTTCTCCCTGATCTTGCAGGACGAACTGGATCGCCGCCAATCCCGCCTTATCGAGCGCCGATACCAGCAATCCGGGCTCGACGAAAAGCTGACGCTCGCCGAGTTCGACTGGTCCTTCAATCCCAAATTGCCGCGCCAGACCTGCTTCCAGCTCAACACCCTGGCGTTCATTGCCGCCGGCGAGAACGCGCTGCTCGTCGGCAAACCTGGCACCGGGAAATCCCACATCGCCAAGGCGATTGCCTATCAGGCGATCATGCAAAGCCACAAGGTCCAGTATCTTGAGACCGATGACTTCTTCCACCGCCACACCCTGAACTCCCCGGCGCAACGCGAGCTCCGGCTGCGAACCATCATCGACTGCGATCTCCTCGTGCTGGACGATCTCTTCCTCGCCCGCACCATCCCTGACGACGCCGGCGCCTTGCTACAGACCATGGTCCATCAGCGCTACAAACTGCGCCGCAGCGTCATCGTCACCTCCAATCGCGTCGTGCAGGACTGGGGGACATATCTGGGCGACAACACCATGAGCTCGACGATCCTCGATCGCCTGATGCACCACTGCCACCTGCTCGAGTTCGATGGACGAAGCTATCGCCTCAAAGAGGCCGCCGAAGCCCTTGCCCGCGAAACAATGTCAAACTAACAATCCACTTCTGTCCTGCCTTCGGGGTGGAGGAGTTTGACTGACCCTACCCGGGGGAGTTTGAAGTGACCCGCGGGGTACGGGAAGAAGCCAAGCGGGCGCCGCTATTGGCGCTTCCGGATCATATCGCCCAGTATTGCACTCAAAGACTATGAATTAAGAACGGAGATCCCAATGACGTTCCCCAGCGCGTGCAGGGGGGCAATAGAGAGGGCGCGGCAACGCGGTTCGGCTCAAATCGTGCTGCTACCGTGAGGGACCCTGACGAGTTTGACGATCGAACGCATGTTTTCCCGAGGGCGGAGACGGAACAAGAGCTTGGGATCACGGTCATAATGGAAAAGTGGATCGTCTCCCAATCCGTCATCAATCCAGCCGTTGACTCTAACGAGAGAGAAAAGACTGGCTAGCAGCTAGGCGACATCTCGCTCTCGACACTCGATACGGGGGTGGTGGCCGTCGATGGCAAGGCGCTGCGCGGCGCCTACGAACGCGGCGGGAAGGCCACGCCGCTGCATCTGGTCAACGTCTTCGCGGTGGAAGCCCGCATGGCCTTGGCCCAGCAGAAAGCGCCCGGTCGCAACGAGACGGCCGGCGCCTTGGAGGTGCTGGAGCTTCTCGGTCTGGAGGGCTGTATCGTCACTGCCGATGCGCTGCACTGCAGCCGCGCCTTTGCCAGTACCGTGCTGCAGCGAGGCGGCGATCATGCACTTGTGGTCAAGGCCAACCGTGGCCCCTTGTTCAAAGCGGTTATGCAGCAGTTTGTGCGATCGGGCAGCCGCAGCAGTGCTGCACGGCTCGAGCCTTCCAGCCACGATCGGCGCGAAGCGCCGCAGGCCACCGTCATGCGCAACACCAGCCTGGCGAGACACCTCCGCTTTCCTGGAGTTGTCGCAGTGGGGCGCGTTACCTCGCGCAGGCGCCTGCGAGGCAAGCCAGCCGATACGCCAGTCGTCCGCTACTATCTCCTCTCCAAATACATCTCCCCCAAACGGCTGCTGCACGTCACCCGCAGCCATTGGGGCATCGAGAACCAACTCCATTGGGTGCTCGACGTTCATTTCGCCGAGGATGGCAATCGTGCCCGAAAGGACAACGCCCCCGAGAACCTCGCCATCCTGCGCAGGCTTGCCCTCAACATCCTGCGATCTCATCCGGACAGCGCTTCGATCCGACGCAAAATCAAGCGCTCCGGCTGGGACGATGCCTTCCTCCTCAGCATGCTCGGCCATATGCGATAGCCCTGCCGGTCACAGCAACAGTCCAGCCCTATCACTACAAGGCGCTGCTCCTTCCGAGCCCACCAAATTCGGTAGTTGAGGCGACCGCGGCAGATTTGCAGAGTAAGGCCATCTGTCGATCACAGGGGCGAGGCCGGAGCAAACTTTATGGCTGGCGTTCAATACTTCGTGTCGCGCCATAAAGGCCGGTGGAAGGTTGCGCTTAATTTTGAGTACTCCGGCCCCTACGCCACTGAGGAAGAGGCGACCGCGTCGCCGTCGACGCCGCGGCAGGGCACGTCGCTCAGGTTCTCGTTCAAAGGGAAACCACCAATTTAAAGCGTTGTCATAGGAATCTCCGACGCTGCTGACAGACGGCTCGACGCCAGCCTCAGCCAGGCGCTCGGTGTACTTGATGGATACGTACGTTAAAGTGCTGGTCAAGAAAGCTGACGTTTCATCGAAATGACCTTGGCTTGGCTACCCTACAGGACATGAATTACCGGAGAGCTGCCTAGTCGAACTCCTTCGCCGCTGATGTTCACGAGTTTAAGTCAGGCCTTGTTGACCAGACCGTCGCCGAAGACCGGGGCTGACCGCCTTTGTCCCCGAGAGAGTCGTGCGGCACCCAACCCTCCCACTCTAGAAGCGCGCGTATGCGTGCAGCGATCCGCCGCGCGTCGTTCGGCCTAAGATTGGGCTTCACGCTGTCGAGGATGCCTAACACTGCCCGAGCCTCCTCGGCATCAAATGTCGCGACTTGGCGATCTGCCAGGCTCAAAGACTGATCGGCCGCCCGGGCCTGATTGGCTGCAAGCACCTCAAGCGCTTGCGACTGTAGGGCCGTGATGTGCCGCTCGAATATATGCATCCTTTGGCCCCATGGTTGGGAGTTAGCGGCCACGTGGCTCGGCGCTCAATCTGAGAGAAGAAGAAGCGCTGTCCCTACCACGCGCGCCGCTAACTCCACCGCCAGCTTCGGGGAGGGAAGAAGGCTGTCGGTAGGATACATCCACCGCAAAAAGCCGTGGCACAACTACCAGAACTGGTTGCCGCATCACAGTCACGGTCGCCTGGCAATGGGGGCGCGACTCGGCGCCGAGAAGGATGCAAGGCACCTACCAGGATTGGTCGGCACACTAACCCACGGCCGAGGTCCACACTGAGGCTCTTTATTCTTGCAGATGGGAGAGACCCGAGTGACCAGCCGCATACGAATTCAATGCATCAACAAGACTGACAGGCAGAACCCTCACGAGCGAATCAAAAACGTTGGCGGAGTAAACCCGGACGGGTCTAGGTGGAAGCAATCCGTCGATCACACGATCAAAGAAATCGAAAACGGTGTATGGGAGTTCTATGTCGAGGAAAAGCGCACGGCCGATGTGATTGTGGCCGTCCACAACGGGCACAAGTAAATCAAGACGAAGGCCGATGGCATTCAACCGGACAATTTGCTTTCACTCCCTGAGTGCCCCTAATTGTCGCAAGGATAAAGTTCATTGGCGATCCGGCTGATCAGTAGTATAATTTTGATAGAGCGCCTCCCGAGAGTCACTTGAAAAGGTTGGACGTGTACGCTCCTATCTGCCAGCCTTCCGTTCTGAGGCCAGCCAGTCTGGGAGCGGATCGCTCGATGCGGTCTCCCCGGTAGGCAGACCGGACGCCCGGTCCAGATACCAATCAATCGCCTTGCGATCCCAACGCTGAGTGCCGGGGATAGCCTCCGGTACCAAGCCCTTAACGCGTCCTTGGAGCACCCGCAATAGGCGGCTGCGTTGGCCTTAGTGAGGCCCCGAGGTGCGATCTGATCGGCGCGTAGTATCCGCTCCGAACGTCTCAGCTCTGCGGGCGAAGGTTTGTCACGCTGATGATCACCGTCCATTTGGACCTATGGTAGAAGTTAGCGGCAACGTGACTCGGCGCCCGAGCTGGAATTAGAGGCGCTGTCCCTACCACGCCCCGCCAACTTCAACATGGCCAGCGTCAAGCGACTGAAGCTGACGACGGAAAGTATCGTCCGGGAAAGCCCGTGGCGCAACTACCAGGACTGGTCGCCGCCAGGCGCTTGGGCGATCAGTCTCAGCGACCGGAAGCAACGCGGGCACGGCTCGGCGCCAGGTCAGGATAAGAATCGGGCGTTGTCCCTACCGCGCACGCGCTGCAATTGAGATTAGCGGTGACGTGACTCGGCGCTCTAGCCCCCTCGCGTACACCGGGGCACGCGCTGTCCCTGCCACGCGCCGCTAAGCTCAATGGCTGAGTATTCGGGCTAGCTTTCCAAAAGCTGACAAAGATCCGCGCGGAAAATTTACAAACGAAAAGCGGCCCGCTTGGGCCGTTCCAAAGCTCAATCTGTTGTGGGCAATCATGCAGCCACGCAAAGACGCTCGCTAGACTGTAAGGCCGTGCGACTTCATGGCCGTCAAGCTTAATGGGGTGATCTTCGATAAGATAGAATTGCCCATCGGCTGTTCTGACCATCCGATCTCTTAGCTCAAACCACACGCCCGTCGGCCACCTTTTGTAGGATAGTCGCGTCGCGAAATGGACCGCTTCAGCAATGTCCCGCGCGCGCAAATGCCTTAAAGGCTTAGCCTTTGGTGCCATGATTTCCTCGTCGGCTCAAAAGCCGCGCGGATGCGACTCGGCGCCTTTATCGGCTGGGGGGCTTAGATAGAGGCGCTATCCCTGCCGCATCCGCACTGCCCCGTGAAGTTAGCCCCTCGGATCATAAAGGCTAACCCACACCCTGCTTTCCCGTGAACCTTAACCCGCTGGGAGCTGAAGTGCGGTTTAGCGAGAAAGCCGCCGTGCGTGGCCTACCTAAATTGATAGGCCAGACTGAGCGACTTAACGCCGCTCAGCCTGCCAGTATTCAGCCTCGGTCTTTTGCAGATCGATCAGGCCGCAGACAAAAGGCGTTCGGCCCGCTTACGATCAGCGGCAGCCGCACCACGACGGCGGGTCGGATTGGCGCTCAGCCAATCTATTGCACGCTTACGGCTGATTGGCGTCACGATTTCAGGCACTCGCGGCTCCCACGTCTCTTCGACCAAATAGACTCGCCCGCCCGACCAACCGATTTGTTCGGCCTAGAAGGTTCTTAGTGTTGTTTGAGAGTGTAGGGGCGACGGCGCGTGCGGGAGGCCCATCTATATTGGTCCCAAAGCCGTTGAGCTATGCTCTGGTGCGTGAAGACGCGTTCCCCGCTCTCTTCGATCACCAGCTCGCGAGTAAGCCACTCTAAACGCAGCTCGGCCTCCAACGCGCATTTGCCGTCGCAGATAGCCGCCGCGACGACTTCAATCTGTTCTTCGATAAGATCCCGGAGGACTTGGATGCGGGGTAATGCGTCCATTGTGCTGCTCTCCGGCTGAGAAAAATGGCGGGCCATTTTACGCTCTAAGTTCCGGCTGGCACCTACCAGAATTGGTCGGCCGCCGAAGGGCGCCGCGCCCGCTCTGAACCTTTGATCCCACCTTGCTCATTCGATCAGGCTTTCTGGTCGGATACCGTGCTTGACATCAGGCTTCGGAAGCCGACCAGCTACTTAGGTTGTCAAGCGACGTCCGGATTTAACCCCGTAGCGACATGAAGAAGTGACCCCCTTGTTTGTTTTGGCGGATGTGGAGCAAGCCGCTCGCGGAGCGCGCCCCCATAGCGCCGTAGCGAGCGAGCGGCTTGCTTCAGGGCTTTTTCTCCGATTTAGCTTCTGGCGCGGCGGCCTTCTGCAAAAGCCCGCTACGACAGAAAGCATCGTCAGAGCTTCGAGGATGGCGAATCCCAACTGAACAGCGCGTCCGCAGTCCAGTCGAGCGGCGCCAACGTTTCGGTGAAGCGCCAAGCCATATAACGCCAAGACAGTAGGGCAGCCGTCGCCAGGAGAAGAGCGCGCCAATACCACTTCATCGGATTGAGAAACGGAAAGACGGTAAGCCAAAGCCCAATTATGAGGGCGACGCCTGCGAAGGCAGCAACGAGTGGCGACACCAGAAGCATCAGAGCCCGTGCCGCGTTATAAAGCGACGGAATTGTGCGATTGGGCCAGCTGTGAAGATCACGCGTCCAGTGCGTCCAATCCCGCAGCCGAGATCTGCATCTCCCGCAAGATCTGGAACTGTCACAGTGACATCAAAGCGCTGGAGATGTTGCGCACTTGGACCCACAGCAAGATTGTTGTAGAGTGAGGCCGCACCGGATCCGCCAAGGCGGGTTATGGTTCCATTGAAAATACGATCATCTCGAAACAACCGAAATTGCGCGGCCGTTCCCACCGAGAGACCGTCGTAGAGAGATTCGCTGACGCCCGCGGTGACGATCAGGGTAGGGCAGTCAACGATCTTGACGAGATCCTGGCCGCGCCGGGCGTATTGGCCATCGTCTATTAGTATGTCCCAGACCAGACCAACGACGCTGGCATTAAGGGTAGCGAAGCTCAAATTATTGACACGAAGACGCTCGGCATCGACTTGCCGGTCGAGCTGTACAATACGTGCTTTCATCTGCTCCTTGTCGACATTCAGCTCGGCCAACCGCTGCTCGAGCTCTCGGATACGTTGGGCCGAGGAGGGAGCGTCGTTATAGGACTCCCCGATGAAGACGCCCTCGCGAGCGGACGTAAGTTCCGTCTCCAAATATTTCACCCGCTGCTGCGTACTCTCCAGCTCTTGCTGCGCGACGTCGTAAGTTGCACGAGCGCGATCCAAATTCGCCGCCGTCTGTACACCACGCGTGCTTAGTTCGTTTGCTCGCTTGAATTCTGCGTCCGCTTGACGAAGGCGTGTGGCCGCAGCGTCCTGAGCTGCTTTCGTTTCGGCAATTCGAGCCTCAATCTGCCGAACCCTTCCGCGCTGGTAATCAGTTGATTGAACATCGAAGCGAGACCTGGATGCGGACAAGGCCTCTCGCTGGCCAACGAGACGGTTGAGCTCGATCTGCTGGTTCGTGCGATCGCGATCAAGCTCAAGAAGCCTCGCGGTATCGAAGCGTTGGTCGTTGATTTCTGCTATGAGCTCGCCGGGACTAATGCGCGCGCCGATGCTCTTTACGGCAAGGGTTACCTTTCCTTCGATCGGGGCGCGAACGATGTAGAGCCGCGCATTGAGTGTAGCATCCGCCGATGTTCCAGCGTGGTGCTCACCGATAATAACGTACAATCCCACTGCCAACAGGGCCAAGCCGACGATTGCACGTACGAGCCTCATAACTCCCGACTGCATTTATGACGGGAGGGTCGCGCAGCGTATTACTGAGCAGCTACGGCCCAATCGTTTTCGCCTTAGCGACCCTCCGCGGCTTTTGATTGCCAAGTCCGGTGCCGCTCGGATGCAAGTGTTAGCGGGTCAGGCGTCATGATCAGACTAACAGGCTGGTAAAGAAGAGCTTCGTGATCTCAGCGGCAGGAGGATCCGTATCGTCAGAAGTGCAAACGGTCATGAATTCATTCCTGCAGTTCCAGCAGCGCCAGAGATCTTGGACCCCCCGCGCACCGATGCGTTCATGCCACTCGAGGTGGACCAATGCAGAGCCACATTGAGGGCAGTTTTTGTGACGTGCTATTGAGACCGACTCCATGTGGCAGCTCGTGTCATTGCGTCAAAAGGCCACAGCCGAAGAAGCGTTAGCGTAGCCGCCGCTTCGTGGCGGCTGCGGTAGATGGACCTCATCTGTTCAAATCCTGTGCCAACCGCGACAGCTTGATCAGTAAGGGATAATTTTTCAAGGAAGTGTACCAAACCTGACAAGGTCATGTTCGAACGTAATGTCGCAAATCGGACTAAGTCTCGTTTTGGAAGCCTTGGGGGATCGTTTGGTGCTGAGCAATGCGGCCTGGGAGGTTTGGCTGATCATAAACGGCCTGATCAGGAGGGTGCGGATTCCGATGATCTCGCCCGGGTGTACCGATTTGATCTCGCCCGGGGCGCGAGGCGTTCTGGCTGTTTGGTTTCTGGCATCGGTGAAGCCGCGGGGTCAACCTTGAATCGCGGCTTGAGGCCCTTCTTCGTCTGCTGTTGGTCTGCTGTGGGCATGTGGGCAACGCTCTTTGCGTTGTCCAAGCGCAGCGGCATGTCCACAGCGCCACTGGCTCAGGCCTTTCGATCGGGTTTGCGGGTTCGCCGCAGGCTCTCGCCGTTGAGATCGATCCGGTGGGCGTTGTGGACCAGGCGGTCGAGGACGGCATCGGCGTAGGTGGGATCGCCGAACACGGCAGAGTACCCCTATTTTGGAACGTGTCGTGTCTCACGTCACGATCACCGACCCGCATCATTTTTTGTTCGGGCACAGGCTTGAGGTGCTGAAGGAGCGGTCGGGGCGCGGTCCC